>DLGG01000164.1 GCA_002482565.1 Solidesulfovibrio magneticus | reverse complement strand
CAGGGCTCGGCCGCGCGGGCCTTGGCCGTCTGGGCGACGGGCTTGGCGGCGTGGGCGGCGTGGCTCGGCTTGGCGGCCTGGGCCGGGCCGGTCAGGACCAGGGCCAGCCCAAGGGCAATGATGACCGCACCAAATCGATCGGAGAATGGGTGTATTCCCGGTTGCAGCATGGCGTAATTTCCTACCGTATCGCGTCATATCCCGCGTGGTTACTGCGTCTGTAAAAAATAAACCCCCCTTGACTTCGTCGGCAAATCGTGACTAACGTGCCGTCGTTCACAAGGTCAGCTTGCGTTGCCAGGGCGTCGCGATCCCGGACGCGTCCCCTGTTTTGCTTCCACCCGTCAAGGAGGTCGATATGTCCTTCGCGCAGTCCTGGGNNCACGCCGGGCGCCCGCGTCGTCGCCGACGATCTGCGGCAGTGCTCCCGTGAATACGAATGGTTGGAGGAACCCCATGTCTCGCCGGACGGCGAGCGCGTGGCCATGGTGGCCGCCCTTGAAGGGCCGGCGTTCACCATGGCGGTCAATGGGGAAGCCTGGGAAACGACGTTCGACAAAGCCTGGTATCCGCGTTTTTCGCCCGACGGCCGCCTGACGGTGCTCGTCCAGGCCGACGGCGACTGGACCCTGGCCGTGGACGACGTGGCCTGGGAAGAACAGTACGGATACGTCTGGAACACCATGTTTTCCGCCTCGGGCGACATCATCGCCGCCTGCATCCAACAGGACGGCGAATACGGCTTCTCCATCGACGGCACGCCCTGGGAGACGCTGTTTGAAAACGCCAACCAGCCCGTTTTTTCCAAGGCCGGCAACGCCGCCGCCGCCGTGGTCCAGGTGAAATCCCTGGCCCAGGCCGACATCGCCACCTTCCAGGAAGGCATCTTCAGCGTGGCGGTCAACGGCGAAGCCTGGGATTCGATTTTCGTCAACTGCTGGAATCCGGTCTTCGACCCGGCCGGAAAAAACGTCGCCGCCACCATCCGCCGTTCCCTGTACGACTATTCCGTCGCCGTCAACGGCAAGGCCTGGACCGGCTCGTATGCCTGCGCCTGGGCGCCGGCCTTCAACCCGGCCACGGGCGCGGTGGCCGCGCCGGTGCGCAAGGCCGGAGCCTGGGGCATGGCCATCGACGACGCCATGGCCTGGGAACCCCGGTTCGGCCAATTGTGGCAGCAGGCGTTTTCCCCTGACGGATCGAAGCTGGCGGCCATCGCCTGCACCCGTTTCGGCGAGTTCACCGTGGCCGTGGACGGCACGCCCTGGGGTGTGAGCTTCCCGGTGGTCACGGACCTGACCCCCAGCCCGGCCGGCGCGCGTTTCGCCGCCCTGGCCAGCGAACACAACACCAACTTCGCCGTTTTGTGCGACGGCAAGGTCTGGGACGGCCGCTACGACATGGCCTACGCGCCGGTCTGGAGCGCCGACGGCGCGCATCTGGCCCTGGCCGTGGAAAAAGCCGGCCGCCAGACCATCGTCGTTAACGGCAAGGCCTATCCCCAGAGCTTTGACAAGTGCTACGCCCCGGCGTTTTCGCCCGACGGCAAACTGGTGCTCATCCGCGCCCTGGCCGGCGGCAAATGCCACCGCATCGTGGCTCCGGTCACGGCGTTTACCGGCTAGGAGGTTAGCCATGCACGCGCTGTACGATCTCGCCGTCGGCCCCCTGGCCTGGCTGGCTTTCGCCGTGTTCATCCTGGGCTCGATCTACCGGCTCATGTCCATGCGGGCTTTGGCGCTCAAAAAAGACGCCGCCTTCGTGGCCTACATCAGCTGGCCACACGCCATCCGTTCGCTCCTCCACTGGGTCACCCCCTTTGGGGCGCTGGGCTGGCGGGAAAATCCCGGGGTGACCATCGTCACCTTTCTTTTCCACATCTGCCTGTTCGTGGCTCCCTTGTTTCTCATGGGCCACATCGTGCTCTTCGACACCTTCCACGGCTGGTCGTGGCCGGCCCTGCCGGACGGCGTGGCCGACACGCTCTCCATCGTCGTGGTTGCGGCCTGCGCCTACTTCCTGTGGCGTCGGCTGAGCGTGCCGGAAGTGCGTTTTGTCACCCGCTCCCACGACTGGCTGGTGCTGGCCCTGGTCGGCGCGACGTTTCTCACCGGCGTCCTGGCCTATCACCGCATCGGCGACAACCTGTTCATGACCACCCTGCACGTGCTGTGCGGCGAGGCCATGCTGGTCGCCATCCCGTTCACGAGGCTGTCCCATATGCTGTTCGGATTTTTCAGCCGCGGCTACATCGCCTCGGAATTCGGGTCCGTCAGATTCGCCAAGGACTGGTAAACGCCGGAGGACGTCATGAAAACCATTGCCGATCGTCTCATCGAGGACGAGGGTCTGCGTCGCGGCGTCGGCCGCCTGACCCCGGAGAAAATACAGAAGGTCTTCAAAGAGCTCGTGGCCGGCGAATGCGGCGCGCGCATGAAGACCTACATGGAGACCTGCGTGCGCTGCGGCATGTGCGCCAAGGCCTGCCATTACTACATGTCGCACAAGGACCCGAGCTACACCCCGGTGGCCAAGGTCAGCCAGACCATGTGGCGGCTGTTCGACGCCGACGGCAAGGTCGATCCCGAAGTGATCTACCAGTGCGCCCAGGTGGCCTACACCGAGTGCAACCTCTGCCGCCGCTGCATCCACTACTGTCCCCTGGGCATCGACACCGGCTACATCATCAGCGTGGTGCGCCGCCTGTGCCATAAGCTTGGCGTCACGCCCCAGTACATCCAGGACACCGCCCACAGCCACTCGGCCACCATGAACCAGATGTGGGTCAAAGACGACGAATGGCCCGACACCCTGCAATGGCAGGAAGAGGAATCCCGCGAGGAATTCCCGGGCCTGCGCATTCCCCTGGACGTCGAGGGCGCGGACTTCATGTACTCGGTCATCGCCCCGGAACCGAAGTTCCGCACCCAGCTCATCTACCAGGCCGCGGCCATCTTCCACGCCGCCGGCGTGTCCTGGACCATGCCGTCCACCCCGGGCTGGGACAACTCCAACATGGCCATGTTCTCCGGCGATTCCGAGATCATGGCCCGGGTGGAGCGCGCCCACTACGAGACCGCCCAGCGGCTTCGGGTCAAGCGCATCGTCATGGGCGAGTGCGGCCACGCCTTTCGGGCCGTCTACGACGTGGCCAACCGCTGGCTCGGTTGGAAATACCACCCGGTGCCGGTGGTCCACTCGGTGGAGTTCTTCTGGGAGCTCATCCAGCAAGGGCGCATCAAGCTCACCCACAAGTACGCCGATCCCGTCACCATCCACGACCCCTGCAACATCATTCGCGGCCGTGGTCTCATGGACAAGCTGCGCGAGGTGGTCCACTTCCTGTGCGAAAACGTGGTCGAGATGTCCCCCAACCGCGAGCACAACTATTGTTGCTGCGCCGGCGGCGGCGTCATCAACTGCGGGCCTCCCTTTAAAAACGTCCGCATCGTCGGCAACTCCATCAAGGCCGAACAGCTCAAGGCCACCGGTGTCCATACCCTGGTCGCGCCCTGTCACAACTGCCATGGCGGCCTGGAAGACATCATCAGCAAGTTTGGCCTGAACATGCACACCAAGTTCCTGGGCGACCTCATCTACGAACTCATGGAGAAGCCCGAGTGACCCGGGGCGCAGGAGACACCGACATGAAACGACTGCCGTTCACCCGCCTGCTCCTGCCGGCTCTGGCCGTGCTGCTGCTCACGGCCTCCGGGGCGTTTGCCCAGCAGGACATGACCCATGTGCCCACCGAGGCGTTTAAAAAACTCACCCGGCCGCCGGCGGCCTTTGCCCACGACGCCCACAACGAAAAGGCCGGCCTGACCGACTGCACGGCCTGCCACCACGGCGAAAAGGACGGCAAGCGCGATCCGGCTTCCGACACCGCCGGCATTCCCTGCGCGGACTGCCACGCCGTGGCCGCCAAGGCCGGCAAGACGCCCCTGGAGCGGGCCTTCCACCTCCAGTGCATGGGCTGCCACCTGACCCAGAAAAAGGGGCCGGTCACCTGCGGCGACTGCCACAAGCCGGCCGCCAAATAGCAAGGTCCCCTCCCTTGCCTTTGCCCAGGGCGCGGCCGGGAAACCGGTCGCGCCCTTTTTGCGACCTGACGCCTGGAATCGATCTTGCTAGGTTGCGACAATCCAGGGGGTCCACCATGCCCAAATGCTTATCCGTCGTGCTGGCCGTCGCGTTTGTTCTGACTGGTTTTGCCGCTCCAGCCCCGGCCGAGCACGGGGACGAGCCGCAGCCGGCCGCGCCTGCCGTGGGAACCCAACCCCCGGCCGGCCCGGACCTGCGGCGTCAGGTTTCCGACGTCCGGGCCGTGACGGCGACCGTTGCCTGCTTCTATGGCCCCCATATCGAACAACACGAGGCCCGTCGTCTCTGTACGGCCCAGGCCCGGGGCAAGCTCCTGGACACGGCCGTGGCCCAGTTCAGCCATGACCCCGAGGTGGCCCGGTCCGGCATCCAAGGCCAGGACCTGCGAGCCCTGGCCGACAGTCTGCTGCGGCCCGTCGTCTCCGGCGAGGACATCCGTCCCGGCCGCGACGGCGTGGCCGTGCGCCTGACCCTGCGGGCCGAGACCGTTGCGGGCGCGCTGCCCGAGCGGCTGGCCGCCCTG
>DLGG01000156.1:5050-5788 GCA_002482565.1 Solidesulfovibrio magneticus | reverse complement strand
CGCCGTGGCCGTCGTCGGCGGCCAGCGTTCCACCATGGAGACCCAGGCCGCGCTCACTGCCCTGGCCCGGGCGGCCGGCTGGCGCGCGCCGGCCTTTTTCGCCGCCGCCAGGCAGCAAGCCCAAGCCCGGCAGGCCCTTTACGCCCTGACCCCGCCCCGGGCCCGGTCCCTGGCCGACTTGGCCAAGGCCGACGCCGTGCTGGTGGTTGGCGTGTCGCCGCTATCCGACGCGCCCATGCTGACGCTCACCCTGCGTCAGGCCGCCCGGGCCGGAGCCGCGATCTTCCTGGCCGATCCCCGGCCCCTGGCCCTGCCCCTGGACCATGTCCACCTGCCCCTGGCCCCGGGCCAGTTGGCGGCGGTCCTGGCCGTGGCCGCGGCCGGCGAGGACGCCTCGGGGCTTATCCAGCAACAATTCCCCTTGACGCCCGAGCTGTGGCCGCGTCTGGAAGCCCTGGCCCAGGCCATGACCAAGGCCAAGCGCCCGACCATCGTGTATGTCCCGGCCCTGGCCGGGAGCCTGCCCGGCGACGACCGGTTCGGGTTGTTCCCTGTGCTGGCCCAGGCCGGCACGGCCGGCGCGGCGCTGCTGGCGCCCACCGACGCCCCGGGCCTGGACGAGCTGGCCGCCGAGGTGGCCGCCGGCCGGATCAAGGCCGTCATTGCCGTGGAAACCGACCTCTTCGCCGCCGCCCCGGCCCTGGCCGCCCAGCTGGCCGCCCTGGAGGCCCTGGTCGT
>DLGG01000156.1:0-4982 GCA_002482565.1 Solidesulfovibrio magneticus | reverse complement strand
TGCCCACCGCCACGCTCTTTGAAACCGGCGGAACCCTGGCCGCCAGCGACGGCCGGCTCCAGCGCGCCGAACCGGTCCAGGCCCCGGGCCTGTCCGTGCTGGCCGACGGCGCGGGCGACCATCCGCCCCGGGACTACGCCCGACCGCTTCCCGGCACGGACCCGGCCCCGGCCGCCTTCTGGTGCGATCGCCTGGGCCGCGCCCTCTCTTTGGAGCTGCCGCGCCATCCCCTGGCCGAGGCCCTGGCCGCCCATCCCGTCCTGGCCGGTCTGGACCCGGCGCAGCTTCCTGCTGAAGGCCAGCGCCCGACCTATCCCGGCCGGGAGCCGGCCGCGCCCGAACCGGCCGCCGAGGGCTTGGCCGTAGTCTTTGAAACGCCCTTTTTCGGCGACGAGCTGTCCCGGTACGCGCCGCTTGTCGCCGACAAGACCGGCCCGGCCGTGGCCCTGCTCCACCCCGACGACGCGGCGGGACTGAACCTCGCCGACGGCGCGACGGTTGCCCTGGACTGCGGCGACGCGCCGGCCACGGCCGCCGTGCGCCTGCACCCTGGCGTGGCCCGGGACGTGGTGGTCGTGCCCCGTCTGCCCCGCTTTGACGCCCTGCCCCCCAATCTCGGCCCATGCGGCCTGCGCCGGAGGGAAACGCCATGACCGTCGAACTGCTCATCGGCGCGGGCGTGATGCTCGTCAAAATGGCCGTGGCCTTGGCCGTGGCCCTGGGGTTGGCCGCCTACATGATTCTCTTGGAGCGCAAGCTCCTGGGCCGGTTCCAGGTCCGCTACGGCCCCAACCGGGTCGGCTACTTCGGCCTGCTTCAGCCCCTGGCCGACGGCCTCAAGATGCTGCTCAAGGAAGACATCATCCCTGACGGCGTGGACCGTCGCATCTTCCTCGTGGCCCCGGCCGTGGTCGCCGGCATGGCGCTTCTCGCCTTCATGCTCGTCCCCTTCGGAGAGACGCTGACCATCCTGGGCCACGCCGTGCCCCAGGTCATCGTGCGCACCAACGTCGGGCTGCTGCTGGTCCTGGCCCTGTCGTCGCTCGCCGTCTACGGCCTGGCCCTGGGGGCCTGGACCTCGGACAACAAGTATAGTCTCCTTGGCGGCATTCGCGGCGCGGCCCAGATGATCAGCTACGAGCTGGCCCTGGGGCTTTCCCTGGTCCCCGTGGTCATGCGCGCCCGGTCGCTTGACCTCTCCGACATCGTGGCCGCCCAATCCGGGCTGCCCTTTGCCGTCACCGAACCCTTCGCCTTCATCCTCTTCATCATCGCCGCCCTGGCCGAAACCAAGCGCATCCCCTTCGACCTGCCCGAGGCCGAAAACGAGCTGCAAGCCGGCTTCCACACCGAATATTCCGGCATGCGCTTCGCCCTGTTTTTCGTCGGCGAATACGTCAACATGGTGCTTCTGGGCGCGCTCATCGCCGTCTTTTTCCTCGGCGGCTGGCACGGGCCGGTCCTGCCGCCCATCGTCTGGCTGGGTATCAAGGTCCTGGCCGTGCCGGTCTTTCTCATCTGGACCCGGGCCTCGCTGCCGCGCCTGCGCTACGACCAGCTCATGGCCCTGGGCTGGAAGGTTCTCGTGCCCCTGGCCCTTGTCAACGTCCTTGTAACCGGCGCGATCCTCGTTGCCGCCTGAGGCGATCCATGGCCGACGAAAAACAAAGCCTGTTCGGGGCGGTCATCGAAGGCGCGGCCGGCCTGGCCGGCTCCTATGCCGCCACGCTCACGCACCTGTTCCGAAAGCCCGTCACCGAGCAGTACCCCGAATACAAACGCCCCATGCCCACGCGCACGCGCGGCCGCATCATCCTGACCCGCTCCCCCGACGGCAACGAACGCTGCGTGGCCTGCTACCTCTGCTCCGGGGCCTGCCCGGTCAACTGCATCTCCATGCAGTCCGAGGAAGGCGAAAACGGCCGCCGCCAAGCCGCCTGGTTTCGCATCAATTTCGCCCGCTGCATCTACTGCGGCCTGTGCGAAGAGGCCTGCCCCACCCTGGCCCTGCAGCTCACGCCGGAATTCGCCTTCTGCAAGGACGACATCGCCGACTTCGTCTACGAAAAGGAACAACTCCTCGTCGACCACGGCGGCAAACATCCCGACTACGACTTCTACGCCCACGCCGGCATAGCCGCCGGCACGCCCAAGGGCAGCCATATCGACGAGGACGAGCCGGTGGATGTGAAAAGTATTATGCCGTAATTTTTGTAATCATTGGAGAAGATGACAGGAAGAATGCCTCCGGCGGCCGGGGGCCTGAGGCCCCCGGACCCCCCGTATGGGAGAATGAGGAGTAAAGAATGACACCGCTTGGCGCGCTGTTTTATCTGTTCGCCGCCCTGGGCTTGGGCGCGGCCGTGCTCACCGCCACCCGGCGCAATCCCGTCCATGCCGTGTGTTGCGCCGTGGCCGTGTTTTTGTCGGTGGGGGCCATGCTGGCCGTGCTCGGCGCGCCGCTGCCGGGCGTGCTGACCGTCGTGGTCTACGCCGGAGCCATCATGGTGCTTTTTCTCTTCGTCATCATGCTGCTCGGCCTGCCGGCCGGCGACGGCGCCCTGCCCCCAGGCCGGTTCCTCGTCCCGGCCACCCTGGCCGCCGCCACCCTGGTGGCCCTGTTCGCCCTGATCGGGGCCGATCCCACGGCCAAGACCGTGCTGCCGGCGGCCATGGCCGGCCCGGCCGCCGTGGGGACCATCCTTTTCGACAAATACTGGCTGGCCGTGGAGGCCGTCTCCATCCTGCTCTTTGCCGCCCTGGCCGCCGTCATGCTCCTGGGCCGGGGCAAGACCGGCCGAAAAATCGCCGCCGCCGGAGGTCGGGCCGCATGATCGTGCCCCTTTCCCATGTGCTGGCCGCAGCCGCCCTGCTCTTCGCCATAGGCGGCGTCATGGCCGCCGCCCGGCGCTCCATCCTGCTCATCCTCATCGGCGTGGAATTCATGCTGGCCGCTGCCGGCCTGGCCTTTGCCGGCGCGGGGCTCGCCTGGAACAACCTCGACGGCCAGGCCGCCGTCATCATCATCATGGGCCTGGCTTCCGCCGAAGCCGGCCTTGGCCTGGCGCTCCTCGTCCACGGCCGGCGCGGCGGCGGCACGGACCGCGCCGACAGCTACCACCGCCTCGGGGAGGAGTCATGACCACCGCCCTTGCCTGCCTGCTCCTCTTCCCCCTGGCCGGGGCCGTGCTCCAGGCCGCCCTGCGCCCCAAGCTCTCCCGGGCCGCCTCCGGCGGACTCGCCGCCCTGGCCATGGCCGCCGCCCTGGCCGCCGCCCTGGCCGCCGTCTGGAACCTCGGCCCCGAGCCCGTGAAGCTCACCTTCGGCCAGTGGATCGCCTTCGACGGCTTCACCGCCGAATTCTCCCTGCTCTACAACCGGCTGGCCGGGCTCATGTGCGTCACCGTCGCCTTCGTCGCCCTGCTCATCCACCTCTATTCCGCAATCTACATGCGCGAGGACAAATCCTTCGCCCGCTATTTCTGCTACTTGAATCTCTTCGTCTTCTTCATGCTGGTCATCGCCCTGGCCGACGACCTCGTCTTGCTTTTCCTGGGCTGGGAAGGCGTGGGCTTCTGCTCCTTTGCGCTCATTGGCTTCTGGCACGAGGAGCTGCCCAACGTGGACGCCGGCCGCAAGGCCTTCCTCATGACCCGCATCGGCGACCTCGGCTACGTGGCCGCCCTGGGCCTTCTCATCGCCGCCTCCGGCTCGGCTTCGCTCACCGGCATAGCCGCCAACGCCGCCACCATGTCGCCGGAAACGGCCGCCCTGCTCGGGCTGCTGTTCCTGTTCGCCGCCTGCGGCAAATCGGCCCAGCTGCCGCTTTCGGCCTGGCTGCCCGACGCCATGGCCGGCCCCACCCCGGTTTCGGCCCTCATCCATGCCGCCACCATGGTCACGGCCGGCGTGTATCTGCTCATGCGCCTGGCCCCCATGCTGGCCATGGCCCCGGTGGTCGGGGCCGCCGCCGCCTTTGTCGGCGCGGCCACGGCCCTGTACGGCGCGGCCTGCGCCCTGGCCCAGCGCGACGTCAAACGCATCCTGGCCTATTCCACCATCAGCCAGGTCGGCTACATGTTCCTGGCCGCCGGCTGCGGCGACGACGGCGGCGCGTTTTTCCACTTGCAGGCCCACGCCTTTTTCAAGTCGCTGCTGTTCATGACCGCCGGCGTCATGATCCAGGCCTTCCACGAGGAACACGACATCTTCCGCATGGGCGCGCGCCTGCGAAAGGCCCTGCCCGGCCTGTTTGTCCTGTTTGCCTGCGGCGCGGCCGCCCTGGCCGCCCTGCCCCTGACCTCGGGCTATTTCAGCAAGGGCCGCGCCCTGGCCGACGCCCTGGCCCACCCCGGCCCCATCTTCCTGCTGTCCTTTGTCATGGGCGCGGCCGCCGCCTTTTTGACCGCCCTCTACGTCTTTCGGATGCTCTTCGTGGCCTTTTTCAGCGACCCGGCCGATCCGGCCAAGCTCGTGTCCGAACCGGCCCTGCGGCGCATGGAGCGCCCCCTGTGGCCCCTGGCTGTGCTGGCCGTAGTCTATGGCTTTGCCAATCCGCCCCATTTCCTGGGCATCCCGGCCCTGCTCGACAGCTATCTGGCCGGAACCGTCGCCCCCTTGCCCCCCGAAGCGGAACATGCCGAACTGTTCGTGGAAGTCCTCGACGCGCTCATCGCCCTGGCCGGCCTGTGGCTGGCCTGGGTGTTCTACAAGCCCGCCCGCCGCCCCGTGCCCGCCCCGGCTGGAGCGCTCACAGCCGGCCTGGGCCTCGACGCCTTTGGCGTAAGTGCCATAGCCCGGCCCTACCTGCGGCTGGCCGCCTGGCTGTGGCGCGGCCTGGACGAGGACGTTCTCGATGGCGCGACAACGGCCACGGCCTCGGGCGTGGGCCGCCTGTCCCGGGCCGCCGCCCGCCTGGGCTCGGCCCGCCCGGCCACCGCCATGGCCACGCTCCTCGGCGCTTGCGCCGTGCTGCTGGTCTG
>DLGG01000182.1 GCA_002482565.1 Solidesulfovibrio magneticus | reverse complement strand
ATGGAAAGTTGGCCCTCGATGTCATGCGAGTGGGTGGGCAACTTCTGCCCTGCCCGGAAGTTAAAGTTCAGGATCTTGAAATAGGCTGATTCGTGGACCAGAAAGTTCTTCATGGCTAGGTCGTTAAATCCGTTGGCTTCGAACAGGTTGATTTTTTTCATGGTGCTTCTCCGTGCGGTTATTGAGTAAAATCATCATGCCCACAGATAATGCGGAAAAAAGGTTTGCATATACTGTGCTTGCTTTCAGGTCAGTGTCAATCAGAGTCTAAAAAATTTCTACGAGTTGGCTTTGTGGTCAGTCTGCTTTGACGGCCCAGATCCGTTTTTTATGCCCGCTGTTTGTACTGCTTCAAGGGCTCAAAAAAATCAGGGCCCTGGTTGGCGGCCAGAGCCCTGATCAAAGATGCCTGTTTCATCCAGCGTTAGCCGGCAGACGCGACTGGCTTGATCCTTTTGTTTTCATCCCAGATCCGCTCGGCCTTGGGTGTGACCTTCAGATACTTGAACCACTTGTGGCTCGCCATGTGTTCCGGGTCCATCTGGAGTTCGCGGCTGTGTTCCATGATGGGCGGTACGAGTTCCTTAATGTCCTGGGACAGTGCTTCGGCGGTCGTGAAGGCTGCCGCCTTGATGGCGATGTCCACGGCTTTCTGGCTGTACTGCTGGGACTTGGCCAGGGTATCGAGGGCCTTGGTCGGGTTGTGGAAGCCGACGCTGTTCTCGGCGGACACGAGGTCCCAGAAGAACTGGCCCTTGCGGCACATCTGGCGGGCTTCGATCATGAGCTTGTCGTAATCGGCCGGCTTTTCACCCGTGAATTCGCTGGCCATACGGATGGCCTCGTGGGCCTTGACCGAGATGTCCTGGGCGGTCATGAGCTGTTCCCAGACCTTGTCCTGGGTGAAGAGGACCCGCTGCTTCAGGTATTCGGGGCTCTTGTCCGTATGGCACTGGCGACAGGCCTTCATGTCCGGGTCCTTCAGGGGCGAGTTCCAGTGATGGTTGGACATCTTCTTTTTCCCGTCGAGCCGGGTGTAGCTCATATGGCAGTCGGGGCAGCTCACGCCGGCTGCGCCGTGCACGCCGTTGTGCCAGGTTTCGAATTCGGGGTGTTGGGCCTTAAGCATCGGGGTCTGGGACACGGGATGGATCCAGTCGACAAAGTTCCCTTCAAAGCCCGGGATCTTCGTGTCGCCGTGGGTGGTGTAGTACTCGTAAATCTGCTCGGGGTCCTTGCCCTGCGCCCACGGGAAGACGACCTTCTTGGGAGCGCCGAAGCTCTTGTCCTGGAAGTAGTACTCGACGTGACACTGGCCGCACATGAGCGCCCGCTGTTCGTTGCGGGACAGGGTCTTGAAGTCCTTGCCCTCGGCCTTGAGGTGATCCTGGAGAGGCACCGAATAGAGACGGAGTTCCATGTTGGCTGGATCATGACAGTTGGCGCAGCCGATGGTGTTCTCGTCCATGTCGACTTCTTGGCGGAACTCGTTGAAGTCCTTGGCCCAGAATTCGTCACCGTACTTACCGATCCACTCGTTCATCTTGGCGCCCTTGCAGTTCCAGCAGGTGGCAGGAAGGCCGGCTTTTTCGTCGTAGCGGTTCAGACGGTCGATGTTCAGAATATCCTTCATGGCATAGGTGTGACCGCGTGCCGCCTTGTATTCATAACTGAAGGCATACCCGAGCCAGAGGTTTTTGAGGTAGGGCTGGGCGTGTTTGTACCCCTCGGGCAGGGGATTGACGTTGTCGTGCTTGTTGTAGGCCACGGACCCGCCGTACTCGGTCATGATCTCCGACTCGTTGTTGCGCAGGAAGGTTTCGTAGTGCAGCGGGAATTCGGCCTTGAAGGCGGAATTCTTGATCTCTTCGGATTTGAGCTTGGTCTTGAAGACGGGGGGCTGGGGCTCGGAAACATCGGAACAGGCGGCCAGGGCCAGGACCATAAGCGCCGCCGCGCCGAAACGTCGCAACAGCGCCATGATGGTGTCGGCGGACGTATCCATCACGCTTCGGTCTGAGCCGGAACCGGGGCAGCGGCTTCGACCTCGGTCTGGCCGTCGGCCTTGTCCTTGCGCTTGGGCCGGCGGCCGGCCTGGAGCAACTCGGCGAGCTTGGTCGCGGCCTTGTCGGCGTCATCGGACTTGGCGAGAAAATGCATTTCGCCGCGCGGGGAAATCCAATGCCAACCGGCCGGCTTGACCAGGTCGTTGGCTCCGTGGCGCTGGAGATAGTCCTGGGCCTTGGCCGCTTCGAGCTCCCGGGCGCAGGCGGCCAGCATGTCCTCGGCCTCGAAGACCGAGGCGGCGTGGCGGAAGATTTCGAAAGCGCCATGCACCACGTCGAACGAGGAAAAATCGGATTTCTTGCGTTTGCCGGTGAGCACGGCCTCAAGGGTGTTCAGGTCGCCGCGCAGCGCCCGCAATTCCTTGAGCGCGGCTTCTCGGGCCTGTTCACGGCGATCTGCCAGGGTCTTGCCTACGGCGGCGGCGGTGGCGTTTTTCGGCGGCATGGCGTCCTCTCCCTTTTCCGTTACTGTAGAGGAAAAAAACGAAAAAGTGGAGTACCGCCATCAGGCGCAGTCCTGCCCAGGGCGGAGGCCCGCACCTTGTAAACAGAAGTCGTAGCGTTCAAGAAAAGTAAAAAAGCCGTTGTCATTCTGCCGGATTACGAGTAGGCTAGAAGGTAGTGGACCTTTTTGTCCCACAAAACGCCCGTTAAGCCGCGATACAAGGGAGCATCCCATGGCCCAGGACGCCCAATACGGCAGCCAGCGTTTTCTGACGCTGACCCTTGGCAACGAGCTTTTCGCCATCGACATCTTTTCCGTCAGGGAAATCCTTGACTACACGGACATCACCCGCATTCCGCAGACGCCGGAATACATGCGCGGGGTGGTCAACGTGCGCGGCAGCGCCGTGCCCGTGGTCGATTTGCGCATGAAATTCGGCCTGGGACAGGTTGAGCGCACGCTCAACACCCGCATTGTCATTGTGGAAATCAAAAAAGACGATACGTTGTCCGTCATGGGCGCCCTGGCCGATTCGGTCAAGGAAGTGCTCGAACTGGAAACCGACCGCATCGATCCGCCGCCCCGCATGGGCGCGGCCGTGCGGGCCGACTTCATCCGGGGCATCGGCAAGCACGGCGACCGTTTCCTGCTCGTTCTCGATGTGGACAAGGTTTTTTCCAGTGACGAGATACACGATCTTTCCCGGGTTTTGGGTGACGACGCTCCGCCGCCGGCCCAACAGGCGACGGCCGCCTCTGACGAGGACTTTTTCCGCTAGACGACTTTTTTGCGTTGCAGGCAGCGTTTGAACAAGGGCGCCGTGTCCGGCCCGGGCAGGCGCGAAGTTTTTCCCAGCGGGAGCGAATATGTTCAAGAACCGTGGCTTGGCCTTCAAACTCGGCTCCGGGTTTGGCCTGCTCATCTGCCTCACGCTCATCGTGTCCGGCATCGGATACAATGGACTGGGCGATCTGATGTCTCGCGTCGATAAAATGGATGCCGTCACCGCCATCAGCGACAATGTGCTCAACGCCCGAATGGATATGCTCTACTTCATGCAGTCCAAGGACAACGCCAGGCTTGAAGCGTTTCGCAAACATCTCGGACTGGCCAAGGACAAGGCGCAAACTCTCAGGCGATCCTTGAGCGATCCAGGCAACATAGAACTGATGGACAATCTCGCCACGGCGGCAACGGCCTATGAAAGCGGCCTTTCCCGCTATCTGGAAGGCGAGAAGACCAGGGACGAGACGTTGAAGACCGTTGTCGACGCCGCCAACTCCTTGCAAAAAACCACCGAGGAACTGCTCGGCCGCCAAGAAGAACTACAAAAGAAAAACACGGACTCCAGCGCCGAGAATACCGCCCGGATGGCCTCTTTGCGACTTCGCATCGAGAACATCGAACAACAGTTTCTTCGCGCCCGCATCGAGGTCCTCTACTACCTTTGGCGCGGCGACAAGACCCGGATGGATACCGCCCGCACCCTGCTCGACAAACTCATCGCCGCGACGCGGGATGCCTCGCAACTCATGAACGACGCCGGAGACCGGACCCTCTTGGCCGAAATCATCGCCAAGGCGGACATCTATAAAACCCGTATGGACGGCTTTCTCCAGGCCGCAGACGCCCAGGCCGCCGTGGTCAAGGACATGGCCGCCGCCGCCGACAAGGCCGGCCAACTCGCCGATCAAGCCGTCGACGCCCAAAAAACCGCCATGGCCAAGGAAGCCCGGACGGCCAACCTGCTCAGTCTCGGCGCTTCGGCCGCCGCTGTGCTGCTGGGCGTCATCTTCGCCGTCTTCATCACCCGGGCCATCCTGCGCGGCGTGCGGGGAGCCATCACCGTAGCCGACGCCGTGGCCCACGGGGACCTCAACGTGGCCGTGTCCATCGACAGCCATGACGAAATCGGCGCGCTGCTCGCCTCCATGCAACGCATGATCGAGGCCGAACGCATGGCCGCCGGCGTGGCCGGCAGTCTCGCTGAAGGCGACCTGAGCGTGGCGGTCACGCCGCGCTCCGACAAGGATGTGCTGCTGCGCAGCATGCAGGAAATGATTGAACGACTGCGGGACGTGGTGGGCGAAGTGCAGTCTGGAGCCGAGAACGTGGCCTCGGGCAGCGAGGAGATGAGCGCCTCGGCCGAATCCCTGTCCCAGGGGGCCACCGAACAGGCGTCGGCCGTGGAGGAGTCCTCGTCGGCCATGGAGGAGATGACCTCCAGCATCAGCCAGAACGCCGACAACGCCCGGCAAACCGAGGCCATCGCCGTCAAGGCTGCCGGGGATGCCCGCGAATCCGGCCAGGCCGTGGCCCAGGCCGTGGCCGCCATGAAGGACATTGCCGGCAAGATCTCCATCATTGAGGAAATCGCCCGGCAAACCGACCTGCTGGCCTTAAACGCCGCCGTGGAAGCAGCCCGGGCCGGAGAACACGGCCGCGGCTTCGCCGTGGTCGCGGCCGAGGTGCGCAAGCTTGCAGAACGCAGCCAGACCGCTGCCTCGGAAATCACCCAGCTTTCACGCTCTTCTACGTCCGTGGCCGAACGCGCCGGAGAACTGCTCGGCAAGCTCGTTCCCGATATTCAGCGCACCGCCGATCTCGTCCAAGAGATCAACGCCGCCAGCCAGGAACAGTCCTCCGGCTCCTCCCAGGTCAACAAGGCCCTGCAGCAACTCGACCAAGTGATCCAGCAAAACGCTTCGGCCTCCGAGGAGTTGGCCTCCACTTCCGAGGAGCTTTCGGCCCAGGCCGAGCAGCTTCAGGCCAGCATCAGCTACTTCCGCCTTGACGGCTCGTTGCGCCCGGCCCCGCTCCAGTCGGCAGCCAAGGCCGCTCCCCGGACAACAGCCAAACCGCCCCGGCGGTTGACGGTCGCAGCTGCGCCGGCCAAAAACAAGGCCACGGCCCTGAGCATCGACATGGAAGGCGAGGATGAGCAGTTCGAGCGTTTCTAGGCACACCCCGGCCAGAGCGTTTACCACCGGAGCCAGGGAGGACCGAAATGTCCGACGTTGATCCGTCAATTGCCCTCTACATAGAGGAAACCCGCGAACTGCTCGGCGAACTCGAACAGGGCCTACTGGAGCTCGAGACCAATCCCAATGACTCGGCCCGGGTGGATGCCTGTTTCCGAGCCATGCACACCATCAAGGGCGGCGGGGCCATGTTCGGCTTCGAGGAAATCTCCCGCTTCACCCATGACGTGGAAACAGTCCTTGACCGGGTGCGCACGGGTGAACTGCCCGTCAGCCGTGAGCTTTTGAGCCTCACCCTGGCCGCCAAGGATCACATTCTGACCCTGCTCGAAGCCCATCGCGACCACCAGGACGCCCATCGCGACGCCTCGGACAAGCTCCTGGACTCTTTCGCCGCCTACTTGCCTGGAGGCGTGGCGACCGCACCGAACCGCAAGGACGACGGCGGAGAGCCGCCCATCCTGCGGCCGGCCTCGGAGGAGAGCGAATACGCCTGCCCGGCCTTGCCCGGGCCGCCGAGCATCTACTGGATCCGCCTGCGCCCCAACCCGGACATGCTGCTGACCGGCAACGATCCGGTGCGGCTGTTGGCCGAACTCGACACCATGGGCGCCCTGCACGTGCTGCGCCACGGTCCCAAGCCGGCCCTGGACAGCGACGATTTCAACCCCGAACGCGTCTACGGCCTATTCGACATGCTCATCGCCACGCCTTGCGCCGTGGACAATCTGCGCGACGTCTTCATTTTCGTCGAAGGCGACTCAGAAGTCAGCATCCAGCATCTGCATACCGGCATCCTGCGGGCCGCCGACCTCGACGAACTCCTGGCCGCCTTCAAGGGCCACGACGACGAAGACCTGGAAGTCGCCGGAAGCCGCCTTGAGGCGGCCCTGGCCGTAAAGCTGGACAACATCGAAGTCGCCAAGCAGCGAAGCCAGGTGCTCAAAGCCCCGGAACAACGCGCCGCGCCCCAGGCCAAGGCCCCTCCCGCCGCCGCCACCTTGCGTGTGGACGCCGCCCGTCTCGACAGCTTGGTCAGCATGGTCGGCGAATTGGTCATCCTGCAATCGCGGCTGCGCCAGGCGGCCAAGGCCCGGGACCTCGACGCCGTCACCGAAGTGGACGAGGATCTCGAACGCCTCACGGATAACTTGCGCGACGTGGCTCTCGGGCTTCGCATGTTGCCCATCGGCTCGGTCTTCAGCCAGTTCACGCGCCTGACCCGCGATCTGGCCGCAAGCCTCGGCAAGGACGTGGAATTCGCGGCCCACGGCGGCGAAACTGAACTCGACAAGACCGTCATCGACCGCATCAAGGACCCGCTCGTCCATTTGCTGCGCAACAGCCTCGACCACGGATTGGAGCGCCCCGAGGAACGTCAGGCCGTCGGCAAGCCGCCCCAGGGCCGGGTGACCCTTTCCGCCAACCATTCCGGCGGCAACGTGGTCATCGTCATCGCCGACGACGGCCGGGGCATCGACGTGGCCGCCGTGCGCCGCAAGGCCGTGGAGCGCGGACTTTTCGCGCCCGAGGCCGAACCCTCGGAAAAGGAGCTTTTGGACTGCATCTTCGCCCCGGGCTTTTCCACGGCGGCCAAGGTTTCCGATGTGTCCGGCCGGGGCGTGGGCATGGATGTAGTCAAGAAAAACATCGAGGCCCTGCGCGGCACGGTGGAGCTCGCAAGCGTCCTTGGACAGGGCGCCACCGTGACCATTCGCTTGCCCCTCACCCTGGCCATCATCGACGGATTCAACGTCATGGTCGGCGGCGACTCCTTCATCGTGCCCCTGGCCAACCTCCGCGGCTTCCAGGAACGCTTTGTGGAGGGTCAGGTCCGCACCGTGGACACCATTGAGCGCATGGGGTCCATGGCCCCGGTGGTCAGCCTGCGCCGGCTCTTTGACGTGCCCGGCGACCAGCCTGGTTACGAGCGGGTGGTCATCACCGAGGCCGAAGGCGAAACTGTCGGCTTTTGCGTGGACAAGGTCATCGGCCGGCAGCAGGCCGTCATCAAGAGTCTCGACGACTGTTACCGCCACCTCAAATGGATTTCCGGCACCACCATTAACGGCGACGGCAGCATCTCGCTGATCCTTGACGTGCCGCAGCTCGTGCGTTTCGTGCGCGGCCGCGAAGACAGCCGCTTGCACGCCGGCGAACCGTTTCGTACACTGCCGCAGTAGGCGGGTTTACGAGGAGCGCCCATGGAACTGACCCGATTGGAACAAGGCGGCAAGCCCGTCTACGCCTTGGCCGGCAAATGCACGGTGGAACATGCGGCCGTCTTGCGGCAAGCGTTGCTTGAGGCCGTGTCCGTGAACACCGTGCTGACCCTGGATGTTTCCGGGGTCGAGGAAGCCGACATCACCTTCCTGCAACTGCTCTTGGCGACGGCGCTGACCCTGGAGCAAAACGGCGGGAGCCTTCGCCGCCACGGCCCGGTTTCCCCGGCGGCTCTGGCCGCCGCGCGCGTTTCGGGTTTTGCCCGCACGCCCAAACTCGCAAACTTTTTCTCCGACGAGGATTAAGATGGCCAAACGCATCATGACCGTGGACGATTCGGCCAGCGTCAGACAAATGGTCGCCATGACGCTCAAAAAGGAAGGCTACGACGTCATCGAAGCCTCGGACGGCAAGGACGCGCTTTCCAAGATGTCCGGCACGATCGACATGGTGATCACCGATCTCAACATGCCCAATCTCGACGGAATTGGCCTGATCAAGGGCATCCGGGCCCAGGCCGCCTACAAATTCATCCCGGTGGTCATGCTGACCACGGAATCCCAGGCCGGCAAGAAAGCCGAAGGCAAATCCGCCGGGGCCACGGGCTGGATCGTCAAACCCTTCACCCCGGACCAGCTCCTGGCCGTGGTCAAGAAGGTGCTGCGTTAGCAGCCCTTGTTCCCGCTCCCGACAAAAAAGCCCCGGCCCGTCCGGGGCTTTTGTTTGTCTCGCCGCTGCGCTGGCCCGAAAAAACAAAAAGGCCCGGCGGTTAACCGGGCCTTTTTCAAGGAAAATTGCTGGGGTGACTGATGGGGCTCGAACCCACGACAACCAGGGCCACAACCTGGGACTCTACCAACTGAGCTACAGCCACCATGGACGAAGGAGAAGTCATCTAACCAACACCCGGACCGGTGTCAACAGTTTTTTCCTTCTCTTGCCCAAAAGGACCCGCCGCGCTATCGTCTTGCCTCGGGCGGCCCGTCGTTTCTCGCCGCATCCTACCAACCCCCCAAGGACCTCGTTCATGGACAAACTGCTCATTCGGGGCGGCAAGCCCCTTAACGGCCCCATCCGGGTCAGCGGCTCGAAAAACGCCGCCCTGCCCATCCTGCTGGCCGCGCCGCTTCTGACCGAACAAACCGTCGTTGAGAACGTCCCGCGCCTGCGCGACATCCATACCACGCTCAAACTCAACGAAATCCTCGGCTGCCCTTCCACCTTTGAAGGCAACACCGTGACCATGGAACCGGCCGCGAACCTCAATCCCGAGGCCCCCTACGACCTCGTGCGCACCATGCGCGCCTCGGTGCTGGTCCTTGGCCCCCTGCTCGCCCGCACCGGACGCGCCCGGGTGGCCCTGCCCGGCGGCTGCGCCATCGGCGCGCGGCCGGTCAACCTGCACCTGACGGCCCTGGAAAAAATGGGCGCGACCTTCACCCTGGAGGCCGGCTACATCGAAGGCCGCTGCGACCGGCTCACCGGCGCGCACATCGTCTTCGACTTCCCCACCGTCGGCGGCACGGAAAACCTGCTCATGGCCGCCAGCCTGGCCGAAGGCGCCACCATCCTCGAAAACGCCGCCCGCGAACCCGAAGTGGCCGATCTGGCCGACTTCCTCAACGCCATGGGCGCGAAAATCACCGGCCACGGCACCTCGGTCATCACCATCGAAGGCGTGCCAAGCCTTGGCGGCGGCCGCTACGCCGTCATGCCCGACCGCATCGAGGCCGCCACCTACATGATCGCCGCCGCCATCACCGGCGGCGAGCTGCACCTCGAATGCTGCCCGTTCATGGAACTCGACGCGGTGGTCTCCAAGCTGCGCGAAATGGGCGTGATCATCGAGGCCACCAACGCCGGCGTGGCCGTGCGCCGCCAGGGCCAGCTCGTGGGCGTCGACGTGGCCACCCAGGTCTACCCAGGCTTCCCCACCGACGTGCAGGCCCAAATCATGGCCCTTATGTGCGTGGCCGTGGGCTCAAGCTCCATCCGCGAAACCATTTTCGAAAACCGCTTCATGCACGTCCAGGAATTGGTGCGCCTGGGCGCGCAGATCCGCATCTCGTCCCAGACCGCCTTTATTCGGGGCGTCGGCACGCTCACCGGCGCGCCGGTCATGGCTTCCGATCTGCGGGCCAGCGCCTCGCTGGTGCTGGCCGGCCTGGCCGCCAAGGGCGAGACGCTCATCCAACGCGTCTACCACCTCGACCGGGGCTACGAAGCCATGGAAGTGAAACTGCAAAACGTCGGCGCGGACATCGAACGTTTAGCGTAGAGAGTGAGTGAGAAGAGAAGGTAAGGTAGGGTAAGGTAAGGTAAGGTAAGAGGAAGATGCCTCCGGCGGCCGGGGGCCTGAGGCCCCCGGACCCCCCAATGGGCGGATAAAGGGGGGATTGGTGACGCGGCGACATACGGCGCTTTGGGCAGCGGGGCTGCGCCAAAGAGCCAACCGACAGGGAGGAGGGAGCCATGCTTTTGTGTACGCGTTTACTGGCCATTGCCGCCTTTGTCTGCTGTCTGACCGGTCAGGCCCAGGCCTACGGACTGTTTACCTGCGTGGACGCCGCCGGCCGCGAGGTCTGCGTCATCGACACCGGACAGGCCGCCGACTTCTCGCCGTCCCAGTGGTGCAACCAGTCCTGCCCGGCCTGCCAGGGGCGTTGCGACGCGGCCCGCTACTACCCCAGCCAGTCCGGCCACTGGCAAAAAGGCTGGCAGGTCGCCCCGGGCATTGACGGCAACAACATCATGACGCCCGGAGCCGGCCCCCAGGAAGATGCCCAACGAATCTTGAACGAAGGACTGGTCGCTCCGGCCCCTCCAGAAACCCTGCCGCCGTCGGGCTATAGCGGCTCTTGACGGGCCGGCCGGATTGGGGCACTTATAACGCCATGAACGCTCGTCAGACCGCCCTGCGCACCGTTTCCTTCGGACCGTATTATTATTACGGCCTTCGCGCTCGCGGCTTGGCGGGTGGCGCGGCCGATTAAAGGCCGCTCCCGAAAACACCGCCGACAAGGGCCGCGGGCAGATTGCCCGGCGGCCCTTTTTTCATGAGCCGACCGGGGCCGGGTCCCAGGCGAAAAACCGCCAAGGAGATCGACCATGACCATCGGCAAATCCATCCGTCTGGAACGCATCGTCAACCGCGACACCGGCCGCACCATCATCGTGCCCCTTGATCACGGCGTCTCCGTCGGCCCCATCGAGGGCATCGCCGACATGCGCGACGCCGTCACCAACATCGTGGCCGGCGGAGCCAACGCCGTGCTCATGCACAAGGGTGTTGTGCGCTGCGGCCACCGGGCGCGCGGCCGCGACGTGGGCCTTATCATCCACCTTTCGGCCAGCACCAGCCTGTCGCCCTTCCCCAACGCCAAGACCCTGGTGTGCACCGTGGAAGAAGCCATGCGTCTGGGAGCCGACGCCGTGTCGGTCCACGTCAATCTCGGCGACGCCGCCGAATCCAAGATGCTCGACGACATGGGCCGCGTCACCGAGGCGGCCGTGTCCTGGGGCATCCCGGTCCTGGCCATGATGTACGCGCGCGGCCCCAAGATTTCCAACGAGTTCGATGCCGACGTGGTCGCCCACTGCGCCCGGGTGGGCAACGAGCTTGGCGCGGATATCGTCAAGGTGCCCTACACCGGCGACCCGGACAGCTTCGCCAAGGTGGTAGGCGGCTGCTGCGTGCCGGTGGTCATCGCCGGCGGCCCCAAGACCGACTCCACGCGCGGCTTTTTGACCATGATCGCCGACAGCCTGGCCGCCGGCGGCGCGGGCATGTCGGTTGGCCGCAACATTTTCCAGGCCCCGGACCCGGCCGAGTTGCTGAAAGCCGTCACGGCCATCGTGCATGACGGCAAGAGCGTGGACGAGGCCATGGAGATGCTGGCCCAGGGATGACGTAAACGGGAGATTTCCCGTCCTTGCGACGCCCGGGGAAACAGCCGTTTCCCCGGGCGTTTTGTATTTGAAGGAGGGCAACATGACCGATTTTGAATTCCTGCTGCGCATCGGCGCGGCCCTGGTTCTTGGCGCGGCCATCGGCCTGGAGCGCCAGTGGCGGCAGCGCATGGCCGGGCTTCGCACCAACGCCCTGGTGGCGGTCGGCGCGGCCCTGTTCGTGGCGCTCACCGCCCTGGTCGACCAGGACGCCAGCCCCACCCGCATGGCTGCCCAGGTGGTCTCCGGCATCGGCTTTCTGGGGGCCGGCGTCATCATGCGCGAAGGCCTGACCATCCGGGGACTTAACACCGCCGCAACCCTTTGGTGCGCGGCGGCTGTCGGGGTCTTGTCCGGCTCTGGGGCTTACCTCTTCGCCGGTCTGGGCGCGGCGGCCATTTTGTTGGCCAATATCCTGCTGCGCCCTCTGGCCAATGTGGTCAACCGCTGCCCGACGCGCCGGGCCGAGGCCGCGCGCTACCATATTCTCGTGGTATGCACCTGCGAGAGCGAACAACACATCCGCACGCTGTTGCTGCAAATCCTCAACAGCTCGGCCGTGAAGCTGCGCTCGCTGCACAGCGAGGATCAGGACGATCCGCGCAAGGTGGAGGTGCGGGCCCAGGTCTCCTGCGAAGGCGACTGCGACCGGGTGTTGGAGCAGGCCGTCTCGCGCCTGAGCCTGGAAAGCGCGGTCAGCGCCATCCGTTGGGAGCTGGTGGACGGGGGCGGGCCTGATGAGGAAGAGTGAAGCCGCAAGGCAGAAAGGATGCTGCGGGAGACCGGTCGATGCGACGCCCGCGAAGCGGTGCGCTCCCCGGGCGTCGCGCCGTTACGCCAGCACCGACAGCGCCATATCGTAGCGATAGATCGTCTGGCTGGGATACTCCCCGGCAATGACCGCCACATTGCGATCCCCCTCGCGAGGGCTGGCCGCGAAATGGTCGTTTATGGCGATGGCCGTCAGCGCCAGCTTGTGCCGCTTGGCGAAATGGCCGTAGACGATGGCGTCGGACAGGCACCCCAGCCGGTTGGGGACGACGAGGATCGTCTCCAGCCCGAGTTCCAGGGCGAAATGGTAATTATAGCGCCGCTGCCCCAGGGGCACGGCCAAGCCGCCGGCGCTTTCCACCAAAAGCGCGTCACAGCCCTCGGCCGCCGCCTCGATGCGGGCCACGCACTGCGCAAAGGGAAAGGGATCGAACACGAAACACGGCGAGGCCGGCTCGGCCGCCGTGTAGAGCGTCAGCGCGTCGGCCGGATCCAGCCCGGCTTGCTGCGCCACCCAGGCCGCGTCGTCGTCTTCGGGATAGCCCGTGGCCACGGGCTTGACGTAGCGCACCCGCCGGCCCTGGCGCAGCAGTTCCTTGGCGAAAAGGGCCGAAAACACCGTCTTGCCGATGCCGGTTCCGGTTCCGGTGATGAAATAGCGCTTCATCCGAGCACCGCCTCGACCGCATCCAGGGCGATGTCGGTCAGTCTGTCGATTTCTTCCAGGGTGATCACGTAGGGCGGCATGAAATAGATCATGTCGCCGAGGTTTCGCAACCAGGCGCCACGCTTGATGGCATCGCGGTAGATGCGAAATCCCGTGCGCTCGCGTGCGTCGAAGGGCCGGCCGGCGGCCGGATCGGCGGCCAGGGACACGGCCGTGATCCAACCCGTGGAGCGGATGTCGGCCACGTGCTTGTGCCCGGCGAAACGCTGGCGCACGGCGGCTTGCAGATGGCCGATCTTGGGCCGGTTGGCGGCGATGACGTCGTCTTCCTCGAAAATGCGCAGGGTCTCGCAGGCGGCGGCGCAGGCCAGCGGATTGCCGGTGTAGCTGTGGCTGTGCAAAAACGCCTTGTCGTCGTGGTAGTCGTGGTAGAAGGCGTCGAACACGGCGTCGCCGGTGAGCACCACCGACAGCGGCAGCGTGCCGCTGGTGATGCCCTTGGACAGGCACAGGAAATCCGGGGTGACGGCCGCCTGCTGGCAGGCGAACATGGTGCCCGTGCGCCCAAATCCCACGGCGATCTCGTCGGCGATAAGATGGCAGCCGGCGGCGGCGGTCGCCTGGCGCAACTTGGCCAGATAGGCCGGCGGGTGCATCCGAAAGCTCCCGGCGCACTGCACCAGCGGTTCGATGATGACCCCGGACAGTTCGCCCGCGTGGGCCTTAATGGCCGCTTCCATGCCGCTAAAGCACTCGGCGGCGCAGCTCGCCCGATCAAGCCCCAAGGGACAGGCGTGGCACTCCGGGCCGGCCACTTCGATTTGCGGCACGACAAGGGGCGCAAACGGCGCGGCGTAGAGCCGGTCGCCGCACACACCCAAGGCTCCGGCCGTCTCGCCGTGGTAGCCGTTTGAAAGATAAATGAATTTGCATTTTTCGGCACGCCCGAGATTGCGCCAATAGGCGTGGCTCATCTTGAGCGCCGCTTCCACGGCGCAGGAGCCGTTGTCGGCGAAAAAGACACGCGTAAGGCCTTCGGGGACCACGGCCAGCAGCCGCTCGGCCAGTTCCTCGGCCGGGGCGTGGGTGCAGCCGGCGAAAATCACGTGTTCCAGGCGCGTGAGCTGCTCGGTCACGGCCTTGGCGATGCGCGGGTTGGCATGGCCAAAGAGGTTGACCCACCACGAGGAAATGGCGTCGATATAGGACTTTCCCTCGCGGTCGTAGAGGTAAATTCCTTGACCCCGATCGATAAAGACGGGAGGATGCTTCTCGTGGTCCTTCATCTGGGTGCATGGGTGCCAGATCCGCATGGCCGCCTTCCCGGAAACGTGAGACATGAGCACATCCTTTTTCGGCAAATACATCGTGCCCGAAGCGGCGAAACTCCGCAATTCGGACAGCTACCGGACCATTCCGCCCGTGGACGACGGCGCGGCCCGGGAGGTTGTCTACTCCGGCGCGAAGCTACTTAACCTCGCCTCCAACAACTACCTCGGCCTGTCCCACCAGCCGGACCTCATCGAGGCGTCCATAAAGGCCGTCACGCGCCACGGCTGTTCGTCCGGGGCCTCGCGGCTCATTACCGGCAACTTCGCCCTGGCCGAAACCCTGGAAGCGGAACTGGCCACCTTCAAATACCAGGAAGCGGCCCTGGTGACCGGCAGCGGCTACGCCGCCAACCTGGCCGTGTTCACGTCCCTGGCCGACCGCCATACGGTGGTTTTTTCCGATCGCCTAAACCACGCCAGCATCATCGACGGCATCCTGCTCTCCGGGGCGCGCCTTGTGCGCTACAAGCACCTGGACATGGAGCATCTCTCCCGCCTGCTCGACCGCGAAGCCCTGGCCGAGAAAAAGATCATCGTCACGGACACGGTATTTAGCATGGACGGCGACGTGGCCCCCTTAGCGCGATTGGTCGAGCTTGGCAAAGCCCACGGGGCGCTCGTCGTGGTGGACGAGGCCCACGCCATGGGCGTGCTCGGCCGGGGGCGCGGGCTGGTGGCGGCCCTTGGGCTGTCCGACGACGTGGACGTCCAGGTGGGCACCATGAGCAAGGCCCTGGGGTCTCTTGGCGGCTACGTGGCCGGCCGGGTGGAGACCATCGAGCTTTTGCGCAACAAGGGCCGCTCGTTTATTTTTTCCACGGCCCTGCCCCCGGCCGTACTGGCCGCCGGGCTGGCCGCCCTGCGCCACGTCAAGGCCAACCCCGGCCTTGGGGCGCGGCTCATGCGCATCTCCCGGCAGATTCGCGACCACCTGGACAGCCTGGGCTTTGACACCATGGGTTCGACCACCCAGATCATCCCGGTTTTTTGCGGCAAGAACCGTGTCGCCCTCCATGCCCAGGCCTTGCTTCGGGCCGAGGGCCTGCTCGTGGCCGCCGTGCGGCCGCCCACCGTGCCCCAGGGCACGGCCCGGCTGCGGCTGTCGCTGCGGGCCGACCTCACCGACGACGACCTCAAACACATCCGCCTCGGGTTTTCCAGGCTTCGGGTTTCCTTTTTCCCATGACGCAAACGGTTTTCTGCTCCGGCTTTGCCGGTCCCGAGGCGCTTTATCCGGGCCTTTCGGGCCGGACACGTTTTGTCGCGCCGTTTCTGGACGGCGACGAGGCTCTGGTGGTCGGGCGGCTTATGGAAGGCGGCGACGTCCTGGCCGGCTGGTCCACGGGCGCGCACATCATCCTCAAGCACGCCGCGGCCCTTTTCCCGCGCTACGGACGCGTGGCGCTCATCGCGCCGTTTCTGCGCTTCGCCGACTGCTATCCGGCCCGGGCCGTTCGGGCCATGGCCGCCGGCATGAAGGCCGATCCGGCGGCAACCATCGCCGCCTTCTGGCAAAACTGCGCCGTGGACGCGCCGCCGGCCTACGATCCGGCCTGGACCGGGGCGCTTACGGCGGGCCTGGACTATCTGCTGGCTTCCGAAGCGGCCGTGCCCGGCGTCGCCGCCAATCATGTGACCGTCGTCTCCGGCGCGGCCGACCGCATCGTGCGGGCTTCGGCCGTGGAGAAAGTCCTGGCCGCCCTGCCCGGGGCGGCCCACGTCATTCATCCCGGCGGCCACTGGCCGCGCCCGCAGCTCCTGGAAGGGTGGCTTTGGCCATGAGCAGCCGCGACATCCGCCGCCGTTTCGACCGGGCCGGGGCCGGCTACGAGCGCGTGGCCGAGGTTCAAGCCCGGGTGGCCGAGGAACTGTCCCGGCGCTGCCCCGAGCGTCTGTCCGGCCGGGTGCTGGAGATCGGAGCCGGCAGCGGCCTTTTAACCCGACGCCTTGCCCCGCGCCTTTTGGCCGCCGGCCAGTCGGGCAGCCTCTATGTGGCCCTGGACCTCTCGCCCGGGATGCTGGCTCATGCCGCCATGCCGCCCGGCGTGGTCCGGCTGGCGGCCAATGGCGAAGAGGCTCCGCTTGTGCCTGGGAGCTTCGATTTCCTGGCCTCGGCCTCGGCCATGCACTGGTACGCCGATCCGGCCGGGTCGCTGGCCGCCAATTTGCGGCTGCTGCGTCCGGGCGGCCGCTTCGCCTTGGCCTTTTACCTTGAGGGGACGCTGTCGGAGCTGGACGAGACCTCCCGGGCCACGGGCTTTGGCTCGGTCTACCCCATGCGGCCGGAGAGTTGGTGGCGTAAGACGCTGGCCGCCATGCCGGGGATCGTCTGGGAGATGGCCACGGCGCGCCACACGGTGGTCCACGCCGACGTCCGGGAGATGCTAAAAAGCCTGCAAGGGGCCGGGGTCACCCACACGCCGTCAAAACGCGTGGGCAGCCCCGGGAAGTATCGGGAATTTATGCGGTATTACCAGTCGCGCTTCACCTGCGAGGGAGGCGTGGCGGTCGGGTACGTGGTGGCTATAGCGACGGGACTACGCCAACGTCCCCCGCTTTAAAAGCCGCCACGAATACAGCACCACCAGCCCGAACATACCGATGCCCAGGCCCTGGGCGAGAAGCCCTTTCACGCTCGTCACCGCCGCCGGATCGGTGCGTATCCAGACCACGGCCGTGGAAAAGAGATTGAGGGAAAAGGCCAGGGCCAGCACGTTGACGGCCTGCTTTTTGAGCGAAAAGAGCATGGACACGCCGACAAGCGTCAACCCGGCGTTGACGTAGCCGATGACCCGGTCCATGACCGAGAACTTGGCCAGATAGGCCTGCTGCTCCGGGGCCATGTCCACGCCGCCGGCGGCCACGAAAAACATGGCCACGATGACCTGGACGCTGCTGATGAGATAAAAGACAAAGATGATCCAGACGAGAACCGGTCGCTTGCGCCCGGACGCCGTCTCCTCGGCAGTGTTTTCCGTCTCGGCCATGTCCGCCTCCTTGCTTGGCGGCAATGTACGCAACCTCCCGACCGGCCGTCAAATCCAGCCGGATACGGCGGCGTCTCGACAAAACCGCCGCTTGGCTTTACAGGTCTATCGTTTGCCGACACAGGGAGGAGGCATGGCCAAGATTCTCGTCATCGACGACGACACGCACATCCGCGAAGTCTGCAAGCTGGTCATCGAAGGCATGGGCCATGAAGTGACGGCCATGCCCAACCTGGCCAAGGGCCTCGACGCCCTGGACCGCGAATTTTACGACGTCCTGTATCTCGACGTCGACCTGCCCGACGGCAACGGACTCATCGCCATCCCCAAGATCACCGAGCGCGAACGCGCCCCGGAAGTCATCATCTTCACCGGCGCGAGCTACCCCAACGGCGCGGAACTGGCCATAAAAAACGGGGCCTGGGACTACATCGAAAAGCCGGCCACGGCCGAGTCCATGACCCTGCCGCTCATACGCGCCCTGCAGTACCGCAAGGAAAAATTCGCCCACCGCCCGCCCACCGTGGCGCTCAAGCGCGAGGGCATCATCGGCGGCAGCCCGCGCGTGGCCAGCTGTCTTGATCTGGTGGCCCAGGCCGCCAACTCCGACGCCAACACGCTCATTACCGGCGAGACCGGCACCGGCAAGGAACTGTTTGCCCGGGCCATCCACGACAACAGCGAACGGGCCGAGGGGCCCTTTGTGGTGGTCGACTGTTCCAGCCTCACCGAAACGCTTATTGAATCGGTGCTCTTCGGCCATGCCAAGGGAGCCTTCACCGGAGCGGAGAAAAAGCAGGAAGGGCTCATCAAGCAGGCCGACAAAGGGACGCTGTTCCTCGACGAAGTGGGCGAGCTGCCCTTTTCCCAGCAAAAGGCCTTTTTGCGCGTGCTCCAGGAGCACCGCTTCCGGCCGGTGGGGGCCAAGGAAGAGGAAACCAGCGATTTCCGGCTGGTGGCCGCCACCAACAAGGACCTCGAAGCCCTGGTCGCGGCCGGCGAATTCCGCAACGACTTGCTGTTTCGCCTGCGCACCATGCACATCAACATTCCGGCCCTGCGGCTTCGCGGCGAGGACATCCGGGGCCTGGCCATCCACTACATGAACGCCTTTTGCACGAAGTACAAAGTGCCGCTCAAGGGCTTTTCCCCGGAATTCCTGGACAGTCTCGAAGAGTACGACTGGCCGGGCAACGTGCGCGAGCTGGTCAACCTCATGGAAAACATCATCGTGCGCGCCCAGTACGAACCGACGCTGTATCCCAAGCATCTGCCGCCGGAAATCCGCATCCGCATCATGAGCGGACGGGTCAAGGACACCCCGGCCACGGTCCAGGACGTGGAGATGCTGCCCGTGGCCGAAGCCGGCGGAGCCACCCAGGAACTGGTGCTCACGCCCTTCGACGAATACAAAAAGGACGTGGAGCACCGCTATTTCAAGCTCCTCATGCAGACTGCCGGCGGCGACATCCACCGGGCCTGCGAACTGTCCGAGCTTGGCAAGCAGAGCCTGTACCGCTACCTGCGCATCCACGGCATCCCGACCCGGACCTAGGGTTGCGTCCAGGTCTGGTTTATTGAAAACCGTGTTTCATACAGCAGTCTTTCGCACACACTGCCGTGTTTGGGGAGACACGGCCCGCCGCGCCTGACGATTTGCCTCAAGGCCGCGACAGCGCCGCGACCGGAACAGGCGGGCCGCCTGCTTGCATAGCCGGCCACCCCGCCGCGACCACGCCACAGGAACCGCCATGACCACAGCCGTCTTCGCCTACGTCACCGCCCCGAGCGTCGAGGAAGCCGAACGCCTCGGAGCCGCCCTGGTCGAGGAACGCCTGGCCGCCTGCGCCAATATTTTTCCCGGCATGCGTTCCGTCTACCGCTGGAAAGGGGCCATCGAGAAAGCCGACGAGACCGTGCTCGTGGCCAAGACCCGGCAGTCCCTGGCCGAAGCCCTCATCGCCCGGGTCAAGGAACTCCATCCCTACGAGGTGCCCTGCGTGGTCACCCTGCCCATCACCGATGGGCTGCCCGCTTTCCTGCGCTGGATCGACGACGAAACCGCGCCCCAAACCGACTAACCCCGCATGAAGGAGACACGCCCCATGCGCATCCTCGTCTCGGGCTCCCTGGCCTATGACCGCATCATGAGCTTTCCGGGCAGCTTCGCCGACCACATCCTGCCCGACAAGATTCATATCCTAAACGTCTGCTTCCTGGTCGAAGGCCTGGAAGAGAAGTTCGGCGGCACGGCCGGCAACATCGCCTATTGCCTGCGTCTGTTGGGCGAAGCCCCGACCATCGTGGCCACCGCCGGCAAGGACTTCGCCGCCTACGAGGCCTGGCTGCGCCACTGCGGCATCGCCATCGACGGCATCCGCCGGGTCAACGGCGAGTTCACGGCCGGGGCCTACATCACCACCGACAAATCCGACAACCAGATCACGGGATTTAATCCCGGAGCCATGAAGCACCGGGCCGACTACCCCGTGGACGAGGCCGACCCGGCCGAGACCATTGCCGTCGTCGCCCCGGGCAACCTTGAGGACATGCAGGACTTCCCCCGCCGCTACAAGGCCAAGGGCATCCCCTGCATGATCGATCCCGGCCAGAACATCCCGGCCTTTTCCGGCGACCAGCTGACCGAGATGCTCACCGGCGCGACCTACCTCATCTCCAACGACTACGAGCTGGAACTCATTCAGAACGCCACCAAGCTGACCCAGGCCGAGATCGTGGAGCGCGCCGGAACCGTCATCACCACCCTGGGCGAAAAAGGCTCGGTGATCCGCCAGAAGGGTTCGGAAATCGCCGTCCCGCCCTGCCCCGTGGCCGAGGTCAAGGACCCGACCGGCGCGGGCGACGCCTTCCGCGCCGGCTTCGTCAAGGGCCTGGCCCTGGGCAAGCCCCTGGACGTTGCCGCCCGCATGGGTTCGGTGTCGGCCGCCTATGCCGTGGAAAAGCACGGCACCCAGGAGCACGCCTTCACCTGGCAGGAGTTCGCCGACCGCTACGCCGCCGCCTTCGGCCCCCTGAAGTAGCCGCCTTCCCACGTTCGCCGTCCCGCCGGGGGCGGCCGCCCGCCCCCGGCCGCAAGGAATTTTCGCCCATGCCCCGCATCGCTTCCGAAGACGATTTTCTGGCGCTGATGGACGCCCATTTCCCTCGACAAAGCACCGGAGTAGAACTGCCACGCGGCGACGACGCCGCCGTGGTCGCCGTGCCGCCGCGCCTGTGCGTCACCTCCGACCTCTTTGTCGAGGACGTGCATTTTCGGCGGACGTATTTCACCCCGGCCGAGGTCGGGGCCAAGTCACTGGCCGTAAACTTAAGCGACGTGGCCGCCATGGGCGCCGCGCCTACGGGCTTCGTGCTGGGGCTTGTGTGCCCTGACGACGCCGACCGTGACTACTGGGACGCGTTTTTTGCCGGCATGGCCGAGCTGGCCGCCAGCCGCGACCTGCCCCTGGTCGGGGGCGATTTGTCGCGCGGCGACAAGATCGCCGTGTCCGTCACGGTCTGGGGCGCACCCGGGCCGTCCGGGCGTTTTCTCACCCGGGCGACAGGCAATCCCGGCGACATCATCGTGGCCGTGGGCGACCTGGGGCTGGCCCGGGTGGGGCTGGCCGTGCTGGAAAAACACGGCCGCGCCGCCCTGGCCGACTGGCCGGCGGCCACGGCCGCCCACCTGGCCCCCGT
>DLGG01000186.1 GCA_002482565.1 Solidesulfovibrio magneticus | reverse complement strand
CGAAAGATTCGGGGGCTTTTTTTATGGCTTGGAGACAGGAAAAGGAATGCTGACGGGGATAAGCAAGGGGGCGGCGAGGCCGCAGACGCGGACGCGAACAAGAAGGCCGATGGCGACGCGAACAGCGGCGCGGACGGGGCATGTTTGCTTTTCTGCCGGACCGCAGGCAAGAGGACTTTTGCACTGGAGTGAGCAGGGCGGCCCTGGGGACGTCCACCGTCAACCATCCTTCACCTCGCGGGAACCGGCTGTAACCATGCAAACCCGATGCGCTCTCGTCTTTGCCACTGACGCCAACTATTTCTTCCTGGCCAAGGGGTTGGTGTTGTCCATTGAGGAACGGATGCGGTCGCTGTTTGATTGCTTCGTCGTCGACATCGGCCTTGACGATACGGCCAGGGCCTGGTTTGCCGCCCACGGTGTCGGGGTTGTCCGTTTCGACCGCAAACGCCATGTCTACTTCCTGCCGGAAGAACATCTGCCGCCTTACGCCGATGCCCAGCTGTGCCGGCCATTTCTGCGCGAAATGCTGCCGGGCTACGACATCTACCTATGGTGCGACGCCGACTTCTGGTTTCAGTCCTGCGACGGCATGGCGCTTTTCGCTGAACTGGCGTTGCGCCATCAGGAGCAGGTTGTCTTATGCCCGGAGCATCATTACGGGCTGGCTTTCACGCGCAATCAAAAAAGCGCCGTGGACGCCGTCCGGTTGTGGTACGGCGAGATTTTCGACGAGAGTGTGGCCGAGGCGTTTTGCCATCTGCCGGTGCTCAACAGCGGGTTCATGGCCCTGCACCGCGCTTCGCCGGTCTGGGCGATGTGGGCCAAGGAGATCCAGCGCGGCTACCGGAAGAAAAAACGCTATGCCTTCACCTGGCATGTCACGGAGCAGATGGCGCTGAATTACGTGGTGTATTCCCACCAACTGTTCGTGCCCGTTGACCCGATCTACAATTATCCCTGCGCTGCGGCGGCGGTGGGGCTTCGGGAAGACGGCAAGCTGATCGTGACCTATCCGCCCTACAGTCTGCTGCGCGGCGTGCATTTGCTGTCGTTTCAGCGTTATGCCCAGTCCTATCTCGACAGCCGGTTTCTGTATCGCCAAGGCGCGTATCTGGAATCGGAAGAACTGACCGACGTCAGACGGCGATTTGAGATGGCCGGCAGGCCCTGACAGGCCACGTGCCGGTTATCTGACAGGAACCCTTGCTCCAAGGCTCTGGACACTGTAGAAGGTCCTAAAGACCCTCGCACCCATGGAGCGTACGCCAAAAGCCGGCGCCGCCGGCCCGTGTTCGCGCCCAAGTCTGAAAATCTTGGCTCCGACGCGCCGGCTTTGGGCTTTGGGAAGCTCCCGGGGCAGGTGCTTGGGTCCGTGCGTCTGGGAGACCGTCGTTACGCCACCAGGGAACCGAAGGGGCCATTCATGCTGCGCTTGCCGGGTTCTATTCGTTTGAACCTGATACTGGTGGTCCTTGGCGGCGTGCTTCCGGTGCTGGGCGTGGTGCTGGGCTCGGGCTGGGAACGGCGCGAGCATGAGATTACCCACGTCGGCCAGACCACCCTGCGTCTGGCCCAGTATTATGCCCATCAGCAGGCCAGCGAAACGGCTCGCCTGCGGGCCGTCCTGGCCGGGCTGGCCGCCGAACCGGCGGTGCGTGAAAAAAACATTCCCGCCTGCACCGTGCTGTTTCGCGACGTCCTGGTCGGCAATCCCAACTGCGTCAATTTCGCCCTCATGGACGCTGACGGCGAGGCTCTGGCCTCGGCCCTGCCCTTTACCAGGCAAAACCTGGCCGAGAGGCCCGAATTCCGCCAGGCCAAGGCCACGGGACGGTTTTCCGTGGGCGAGTATGCCGTGGGCAAGGTCAGCGGCGTCCAGGTACTGCCTTTTGCCTATCCCGTTTACGGCGCATCAGGCGAACTGTCGGGCGTGCTCATCGTCACGGTCCGGTTGCAGGACATTGCCACGGTTTTCGATCAATCCATGATGCCGGCGGGTTCCTTTGTCGGGCTGACCGATCGCGAGGGCCGTCGCCTGTATCGCCATCCGGCGTCCCCGGAAGCTCCCGTGGGCAAGCCTATCGCCCGTGACGTCTGGAACCGCATGCGGACAGGGACAGGCCAGGCGGTTTTCTCCGCTGTAGCCACCGATGGCGTCCGGCGCATATTCGCCGCCCAAAGCGTGGCCTTGTCCGATCAGGAACAGCCCTATCTCTCGATTCTGGTGAGCATCCCCGAACAGGCCGCCATTGCGGCGGCCGACGCCGTCACCGCCGTCTGGGCGGGCTGGGCCGGGGCGTCCCTGCTGCTGGCCACGGCCCTGGCCTGGATCGTCGGCCGTTTCGGCATCCACGATCCTCTGGTTCGGATCGTCGAGACGGCCCAACGTCTTGGCGGCGGCGATCTCACCGCCCGGTCGGGCCTGACCGGAGGCCGAGGAACTCTCGGCCGGCTGGCCGAGGCCATTGACCGCATGGCCAAGAACCTGGAGCAGGACCGCCTGGAGCTGGTGGAGACCCGCGACGCCTTGGCTCGGGAGGCCATCCGGCGGCAAACGCTCATGGACTCCAGCAGCGACGGCATCGTGGTCATCGACAGCGGACACCGGATCGTTGAAGCCAACCGGCGGTTTGCCGAGATGCTGGGCTATGCCCAGGACGAGGTCGTGGGGCTGTTGACTTGGGAATACGATGCCAATTTTGACGAAGAATCCATTCGGCGGGGCTTTGGAGATCCCTTGATGGTCAGGACCGTGTTCGAGTCTCGCCATCGGCGCAAGGATGGCTCGCTGTTTCCGGTGGAGGTCAGCGTCAACGGCGTGGCCATCCAGGGCAACTTCCTCTTCGTGTCCGTGGCGCGCGACATCACCGAACGCAAGGCCGTGGAACAGGCGCTGCGGGACAGCGAGGAACGCTACCGGACGCTTTTTGAAAACTCCCTGGACGCCATTGCCTTGATTGAAGGATCTCCGTTGCGGTTGCGTTGGGTTAATCCGGCTTTTTGCAAGTTGTTCGGGCTTTCAGCCGAAGACGCATACGCCCTGTCGACCGAAGAAATCTGGAATCTCGCCCATCCGGACGATCGCCGGTTGTTGCGGCCGCGTCTGGAAGATCGGCTGCGGGCGGGACAGGACCTTGGCCGGGAATGCTACCGTATCGTGTGCGGCGATGGCCGGACGCGCTGGGTCGAAATGACGGGACGTCGGCTTGGCGGCGAAAGCGCATCGACGCACATGGCCATCTATCACGACATCACCGAAGAACAGGAACGGGCGGCCCTTCTGGCCGCGGCCAAGGATCAGGCCGAGGCCGCCAGTAGGGCTAAAAGCGAATTCCTGGCCAACATGAGCCACGAAATCCGCACGCCGTTAAACGGCATCGTGACCATCCTCCAGCTCATGGTCGCCTCGGGGCTGACCGAGGAACAGGCCGAGCAGGCTCGCATGGCCCTGGCCGCCAGCCGCCGTTTGACCCGGCTGTTGTCCGACATCCTGGACATCTCCCGGGTCGAGGCCGGCAAGATGGCCATTGTCCAGGCGCCGTTTCATTTGCGCCGGGCCATGGCGGAAGTCCGCGAACTCCTGTTGCCGGCCGGCGATCCGCCGGGCGTAACCTGCACCATTTCCATCGATGATGCCGTCCCGGAAATCGTCGTCGGCGACGTCACGAGATTCCAGCAGATTTTAACCAACCTGCTCGGCAATGCGCTGAAGTTCACCGCCAGGGGAACGGTGTCAGTCACGGCCGTGGCCCAGCCGGATACCCCGACCGGCCATCCCCGGGTGCTGTTTTCGGTTGCCGACAGCGGCGTGGGCATTCCGAAGGACAAGCTCGACAGCCTCTTTGCGCCGTTCACCCAGGTCGCTCAGGGCTATCGGCGCGACCACCAGGGCGCGGGCCTGGGCCTGGCCATCTGCAAGCGTCTGGTCGGCCTCATGGGCGGTTCCATCGACATCGAAAGCGAGGCGGGCCAGGGCGCTGTCGTCCGCTTCAGCCTGACGTTCGGCCTGCCTTCCGACGTGTTGCCGCAACCGGCCGCCCTGCGTCCACAGGCACCGGTTTCCGACCGCCTCAACCTCTTGCTGGCCGAGGACGAAGCTCTGGCCCGCCTGGCCATTGAAGCCATGTTGCGCCGGGAGGGCCACTGCGTCCGTACGGCGGAAAACGGCCGCGATGCCTTGGCGTTGCTCGCCCGGGAACCGTTTGACCTGGTGCTCATGGATGTCCAGATGCCGGCCATGGACGGCCTGGAGGCGACGCGGCGCATCCGGGCCGGCGAGGCCGGGCCCGTAGCGGCGCGAGCCCCTATCGTCGCCATGACGGCCTACGCCATGGAGGGGGACAAGGAACGCCTCCTGGCAGTGGGCATGGACGGCTACGTGACCAAGCCCGTGGAATTCGGCGAACTGCTGGGCGTCATCGCTCAGGTGGTGTCGCACCGGGAGCGAAGCGGGACCGCCCCAGGCGCGGCCGAAAAATGATTGGTCTTTTCGGATGAAGCGTATAGACAAATAGTAGGAAATGCACGGCGCGGCTGGGAGGCCGGGCGTGGGGAGTGGAGCTCATGGCGCGATGGCTGGGATTTGGGGCGGCCCTGGTGGCGGCGGCATTGGCCGGAGCGGGCGTCTGGTGGGGATTGTCCAACGGCAAGCCCAAACCCTGCCTTGATCCCCTGGGTTGCGTGGAAATCGCGCCCGGCGGAGCCATTCGCCTGGGCGTCATCCAGGCCCTGACCGGCAAGGTCGCGCCCATCGGCCAGGATCAGCTGCGCGGCCTGGAACTGGCCCTGGACCGCAAGGGCGGCCGACTGCTCGACCACCCCGTGGAACTCGTCATCGAGGACACCGGCTGCCGCCAGGAGGGCGGGGCCAACGCGGCCCTGCGCATCGTCTCCGACCCTTCGGTGGTGGCGATATTCGGCACCACCTGCTCCGGCGACGCCGCCGCCGCCGCACAAGTCATGACCGAGGCCGGCCTGTCCATGATCTCCGGCAACAACAGCGCCCCCTTCCTCACCTCCATCGGCGGCAAGCGCGGCCCCAAATGGCAGCCCGGCTATTTCCGCACCTCCTCAAACGAAGAGCATTCCGGTCCGGCCGCCGCCCGGTACGCCTACGAAGGCCTGGGCGTTCGCGCCGCGGCCATGGTCCATGACGGCGACATCTACACCCGGGGCCTGGCCGAGGGATTTCGGGCCGAGTTCGAGCGTCTGGGAGGCCGCACCGTCCTGTTCGCGGCCGTGGACAAGGGCGACGCCAACATGCGCCCGCTTCTTGAGGCCGTGGCCGCCTCCAAGGCCGAACTGCTCTTTTTCCCGCTCTTCCAGCCCGAGGGCAACCACGTGCTGCTCACCGCCCGGGCCATGCCCGAGATGGTCGGGGTCAAGCTCATGAGCGACGGCGCGCTCATTGAAAAAAGCTTTATCGAGGCCGTGGGCGAGGCTTCCAAGGGCATGTATTTCGTCGGTCCCACCCCGCCGGCCCCCGGGCCGGCGCTGGACGCCCTGCGCGCCCAGTATCAGGCCAAGTATCGGGCCACGCCGGCCACGGACTACTACTCCAGCGCCTTTGACGCCGCCGGCATCCTGTTTGCCGCCATAACCAAGGCGGCCGTGCCCGGCAAGGACGGCTCCCTGGTCATCGGCCGCCAGGCTCTGCGCGACGCTTTGGCCGCTACTGCCGATTACCCGGGGCTGGGCGGAAAACTCCGCTGCGACGGCTTTGGCGACTGCGCCACCCCGCGCTTCAATGTGCTGCGCATGGACGATCCCGCCCAAGGCGTCGCCGGGCTGACGGCCAACGTGGTCTTCACCTACGCCCCCCGGTAAGGCCATGGCCATTTCATTGCGGAGGGTGTGGGAAAACCAGGGCATTACGGCCAAGTTGCGGCTGTCGTTTGCCTTATTGTTCGCGATTTTTCTCATGGGCGTCGGAGCCGGCTTTGTCGGGCTGGCCGTGGTGCGGGGAGCCGAGGCCGACATTGTGGCCAACCTGGAGCTGCGAAACGGCGTTTTGGAGATGGAAAGCCAGCTCGAACGCGCCCGCCGGCTGTACCGGGATTTTCTGCTCCAGGTTCCCCTGGTCGGTTTTGCCCAGGCCCAGGAGCGCTACGGACAACCGGCCCTGGCCGCCGCCGCCCGGGTCATTGCCTTAAGCGAAAACCTCCGCCGGGCCACGGCCGCCATGCCCGACGGCAGCGACATGGCCAAGCGCAAGATCGACATGCGCTTTTTCACTTCCACGGCCAAGCGCTTCTCCCAAACGCTGTTAAGCGAAAATGAACTGGTCATCCTGATGGCCGACCCCGAGTCCGGCCTCGACACCCAGATCGGAAACGCCGTGCGCCAGCTCGGCGTCTGCCTGGAGGGTCAGGACGAACTGGCCTTTCCCGCCCGCGAAATCGGCGTCCTGCTCCAGCAGTACCAACTGTCCCGGCAGCGGCCGGTCATGCAGGCGGCGGTCAACAAGGTCGAGGCCCTGCGCCGGCTCATCGCGTCCACGCCGGGTCTGGAGACCGCCCGAAAGACCGAGGCCCTGCGGCTGTGCGACACTTTTGACAAGGTTGCCGCCAGGCTCATGGACACGGCCACGTCCATGAGCGCCAACGCCAACGATTTCGCCCTGCAGGCCCGGGCCGTGGACCCCATTGCCGAGGATTTGCGCCGCATCACCGCCTTGGAGGTGGAGCGGGCCAAAACGCGCATCGGCTGGGCCACCAAACTGGCCGGCGGCATTGTCCTTTTTTCGGCGCTCCTGGGCCTTGGCTGCATTTTCTGGGTCGCGCGACTGCTCCATCGGGCCGTGACCAGCCGCATCGTGGAACTCACCCACTACGCCGGCAACGTCCGCGACGGCCATTTCGGCGAGGCCATCGACATGGCCGGCCCCGACGAAATCGGCCTGCTCGCCCGGGCCCTGGCCGACATGAACGGCCGCATCCACGATCTGGTCGGCGGCCTGGAAGACAAAGTTCGCCAGCGCACCCTGGAGCTCGACGCCAAAAATCGCGAGCTCGACGCCAAAAACCAGGCCCTGGCCGTCCTGTCCTTCACCGACCGCCTGACGAGCCTGTGCAATCGCCGCCGCCTTGATCAGGTCCTGTCCGCCGAATGGCGGCGCGCCCAGCGCTACGGCACGCCCTTTTCCGTCATCATGATCGATCTCGACAATTTCAAGGACGTCAACGACACCTTCGGCCACGCCGTGGGAGACGCGGTCCTCGTGCGCGTGGCCGACATCCTGTTGGCCGTGGTGCGCGAGACCGACGTGGTCGGCCGTTTTGGCGGCGAAGAATTCCTGTTGGTGTGCCCGGAAACCACCGTGGAAGACGCCCGGATTCTGGCCGAGGCCCTGCGCCGGGAACTCCAGGACACCGATTTTCCCCTGGTCGGGCGCATCACCGCCAGCTTCGGCCTGGCCGACTACGAGGCCGATCCCGGACCGGCCGCCCTGGTGGCCCGGGCCGACAAGGCCCTGTATCGGGCCAAGCAGAGCGGGCGCAACCAGGTCATCGTGGCCCCGACCGCCGCCGCCGTCAGCCGGACCCAGTAGCCGGGCCATGCGGCTGTCCCGGGGCCGTCCCGGACCCGTCGCGAGCCGACCTGCCGGCATCGCGAATCCTTTGTCGCGCCGTTTGACGCCCTGCCCGGCATTGTCTACCTAAAGCGGCCATGAGCGTTTGCACCATCAATCTTCGCGGCATTTCCAAGGCCTTTGGCGTCCGCCAGCTGTTTTCCGGCATCTCCATGGCCGTGGCCGAACGGGAGCGCGTGGGTCTGGTCGGCCCCAACGGCTCGGGCAAGTCCACGCTGCTCAAGATCATGGCCGGCCTGGCCGAGGCCGACAGCGGCGAGCGCACCCTGCGTCAGGGGGCGCGCCTGGCCTACGTGGCCCAGCACGACGCCTTCGACCCCGGCGACACCGTGGAAGGCGTGCTGTCCCGGGCCGTGGAGGCCGCCTTCGGCCGGGCCGAGGCCGTCTCCGGCGGCCGGGTCGCGGCCCTGGCCGGGCGCATGGGCTTCACCGACCCTGCCGCCCTGGTCGAGTCGTTTTCCGGCGGCTGGCGCAAGCGCCTGTCCATCGCCAGGGGCCTTGCCGGCGAACCCGATGTGCTGCTTTTGGACGAGCCCACCAACCACCTGGACCTGCGCTCCATCCTGTGGCTTGAGCAGTTTCTCTCCGGCGCGTCCTTCGCCTTCGTGGTGGTCAGCCACGACCGGTTTTTCCTGGAAAACGTCTGCACCCGCACCGTGGAGCTCTCCGGGGCCTATCCCGACGGCGTGCTGTCCGTGGACGGCCCCTACAGCGCCCTTGTCGAGGCTCGCGAGGCCTTCATGGAGAGCCAGGGAGCCTTGGAGCGCACGCTTGCCAACAAGCTGCGCCGCGAGGTGGAATGGCTGCGGCGCGGCCCCAAGGCCCGGGCCACCAAGGCCAAGGCCCGCATCGACGCGGCCGGGGTCCTCAAGGAAAATCTGGCCGCCACCCAGGCCCGGAACCGGGCCGCCCTGCGGGCCGGCATCGATTTTACCGCCACCGGCCGCCAGACCAAGCGCTTGCTGGTGGCCGAAAACCTTACCCGCAGCCTGGGCGGCCGGGAGCTGTTTTCCAACCTCGACCTCGTGCTCTCCCCGGGCACGCGCCTGGGGCTGGTCGGCCCCAACGGCTCGGGCAAGTCCGCCTTGCTGCGGCTGCTGGCCGGCGAGGACAAGCCCGACGCCGGCCGGGTGTCCACCGCGCCGGGCCTGTCCGTGGTCGCCTTTGACCAGAAGCGCGAACAGCTCGACAAGGACCAGACCCTGCGCCGCGCCTTCACCCCCGACGCCGACAGCGTCATCTACCGGGGCCAGCCCGTCCACCTGGTCACCTGGGCCAAGCGCTTCGCCCTGCGCCCCGAACAGCTCGATCTGCCCGTGGGCCTGCTGTCCGGCGGCGAACAGGCCCGGGTGCTCATCGCCCGGCTCATGCTGCGCCAGGCCGACGTGCTGCTCCTGGACGAACCCACCAACGACCTCGACATCCCCACCCTGGAGATGCTGGAGGAAAGCCTTGTCGACTTCCCCGGCGCGGTGGTGCTCGTCAGCCACGACCGGTCGCTTATTGACCGGGTGTCCACGGCCATCGTCGGTCTGGACGGCCAGGGCGGCGTGGAAGTCTTCGCCGACTATGCCCAGTGGGAAGAAGAATTCCTGGCCCGGCAGCGCGCCGAGGCCCGGGAAGCCAAGGCCCGCGAGGACCGGCCGGCCAAGGCCAAGCCCAAGCCCGCGACACAGGCCAAGAAACTCAGCTTCAAGGAACAACGCGAATACGACGGCATGGAAGCGGCCATCCTCGAAACCGAGGAGGCCCTGGAAACGGCTCGCGCCGCCCTGGCCGACCCGGCCGTGGCCTCCGACGGTCATGAGCTGGCCCGCCGCCTGGAAGCCGTCCAGACCGCCGAGGCCGAAGTGGCCCGGCTCTACGCCCGCTGGGAAGAACTGGCCGCGAAGATCGCGTGATATTGTGGGAAGATGCCTCCGGCGGCCGGGGGGCTAAGCCCCCCGGACCCCCTGCCTGGGAGAAGTTTTAAAGGGACGTGCCGGGGGTGATTGGTCAGGCGTTTGTTGGCGAGGCGGTCAGCAGATCGACGTAGGCTCCGGCGAGAAGCCCGGCCTCGTCGATGCCCAGGGACGCCATGAGCCGGCGCGCTTCAGCCAGGCCCGACGCTTCGGTCTCGCCCTCGGCCAAGACCACCTCCAGCTCCACAAAATCCCCCAGCTCCTCCACCCGGTCCAGATGCACCCGGGTGCGGCCAATCAAATACAAGGTTCGCTCCTTGCGCACCCGGCCGGCCGCGCCCAGGGCTTGTCCCAACACCCGGCGCAGATCGGCCGGCGCGTCCGTAGGCGCGATGTCGTACCGCGAGGCCTTGGGGCCGCAAGCGTCCGGGCGCTGGTAGAAAATCAGCTCCCCGCGCCCGTCGGCGAATTCCCGCAGTTTGAGCCGGCCAGCGGCGCACGGAAAAAACGTGTCGTCCTGGCGGATGAGCGTTCCCGGTCCGTCGGCCAGGGCGGCGGCCACCGCCTCGACCCTCGCCCGATCCGCCAGCCGGGCCTTGATTTCGATGTTGCGAGCCATGGTTTTGCCCTCCCGACCCCACAAATACCCCTTGACCCCTTGCCGGCTCAAGGAAGCTGTATAATGATATTGACACTGAAAATCATTTTCATTAAATACCGAGCAACACGAACGGCTGCCCGCCCGGGCGGCCGGCAACGCCAACCACACGGAGAGGGCCATGGGTAAAGCGCTGGTTCTGTTTGGGTCCACTACGGGCAATACCGAGTCGGTGGCCGAGTATGTGGCCGAAACCCTGAAAAGCGAAGGCCTGGCGGTGGATCTCAAAAACGCGGCCGACGTGACCGCCGACGGCTTGGCCGAAGGCTATGACCTCGTGCTGTTTGGCTGCTCCACCTGGGGCGATGACGAGATCGAACTGCAGGAAAACTTCGTGCCCATCTACGACGAGCTGGAGAAAGCCAAGCTCGACGGGCGCAAGGTGGCGGTTTTCGGTTGCGGCGACTCCAGCTACACGCACTTTTGCGGAGCCGTGGACGCCATAGCCGAAAAAGCCGAGCAATGCGGGGCCAAGGTCGTCGGCATGGCGCTGAAGATCGACGGCGACCCGGACAAGGCCGAAGCCGTGTCCTGGGCCAAGGACGTTGTACAAAGCGCGGCGTAGAAGCGAAGATTGCGAAAGGTGAAGATGCCTCCGGCGGCTGGG
>DLGG01000036.1 GCA_002482565.1 Solidesulfovibrio magneticus | reverse complement strand
GGGGTCCGCGTCGCCGTGCGCGTCAGCCCGGCCTCGCCGCGCCGGCCCGACCGGGAAGACGCCGCCATCGGCCGGGAACTGGCCGAGGCCTTGGCCAGCCTCGGCCACGCCGCCCTGGTCGAAACCGGCCAACCAACGGGGGAGCAACCCGACATCGCCGTCCACATCCGGGGGGCCTGCCGCCTGTATCCCCGGCCGGGACCGGTCAACGTGTTGTGGATCGTCAGCCACCCCGAGCTGGTGACCCGAGCCGAGCTTGACGATTTCGACCTGGCCCTGTGCGCCGGCCAACCCCTTTTACGCCAACTGGCGGCAATCACGGACACGCCCTGCCACCACCTGCCCCTGGCCGCCTCGGCGGCCTGCCTTGCGGTTGCCCGGCCGCCCGAAAAACGCCTTGATCTGCTGTACGTGGGAGATCATCTGCCGGAGGTCCCCTTTGGCGGGATCGGCATCGTGCGGGATGCGCTGCAGGCCGGCTGCGCCGCGTTGCGCGTGGTCGGCCGGGGCTGGGCCGGAAAACTGCCCGACGGGGTCCTGCTCCAGGAGGACGGCCCCCCGGAAGTCCTGGCCCGCCTTGCCGGCATGGCCCGCATCAACCTCAACGGCCACGGGCCGGCCATGGCCCGGGCCGGGTTGGTCAACCGGCGCGCCTACGACCTCGCCGCCCTGGGCTGTTTCCAGATCAGCAACCCCGTGCCCGGCCTTGAAGCCCTGGGCGTGACCACCTACCCCCATCCCGAAGGCCTGGGCCGGGCCATCGCCGCGTTTCTGGCCGACGACGAGGCCAGAAGCCGGGCCTCGGCCCTTAGTCGGGAGCGTTGCGCGGGCGAAACCTTCGAGGCCAGGGCCAGGACCATCCTGGCACTGGCGGGCTGGTAAACCGTTTCGCCAAACGGCCAAGGAGCAAGCCCATGACATCCATTCCGGCCGTCGCCGCCCGTCTCCACGCCCGGCTGGCGTGGGGGCACGGCTTGACGATCCCGCGCCGCCGCGCCGCCTATGCCTGTTGACGCGCAGCCGACACCGCCGGCCGTCCAAGAACGGCTGGCCGCGGACATCCGCGGATTGCGTCTGGCGGTCCTGCCCCAGCTGCGGTTCATGATGGCGCTGGAACGCGTCCGGGAACTGCGCCAGGCCCTGGAGGCCGCGATCCAGACCGTCTGTTCCGACAAGACGGCGAAGGTTCCCGCCGCGCGCCTGGCCCGGGCGGCCGCAGCCCCCCTGCTGGCCCGCCTGGCCGCCCTGGAAGGCGAGGCCGCCGCCGCCTTCGCCGCCGCCGAGGCGCGGCTGCCCTACAACGCTTTCCAACAGGAGCTGCGCGACCTTGGCCGCAATCTGCGCGAAATCGCCGCGAAACCGGCTGCGGCGGCCGGGACGGGCGGCTCAAAAGCCGGCCCGACCGACCCCGACCAAGGCCTGGAGGCGCTGCGCCGCAAAATCGACGCCCTACAGCTAGCCTGGCGCGATCTCGACGCCTGGGCCGCTCCCCGGACGCAAGCGGCCTGCGCCGCCCTGGACCAAGCCTTTGCGCTGCTCGAAACGACCGGCGAACTGGCCGAGGTGCGCCGCCTGGCCCAAGGCCGTTTGACCGAGGCGGCCAACGACCGCGTCGCCGCCTCGGGGCTGTTCGCCCCTCCAGGCGCAACCGGCCAGGACGGCCCGGCCGATCCTCTGTTCGACGACGCCCATTACGCGGCCGCCTACCCCGAGACGCGCCAGCTGCGCTACGCGCCCAAGGAACATTTCGTCCGCTACGGCGAGCTGTTCCTCCACGATCCAAGTCCGGACTTCGACACGCGCTATTATCTCGAAAGCAACGAGGACGTGCTTGAGGCGAACATCCCGGCCTTTCGCCATTTCGCGCTGCACGGGCTGGCCGAGGGCCGCCCTCCCCGGGCCAAGGCGGGCGGATTCTTCGCCGCCCGGTACCTGGAAATGCGGCCCATACGCCTCGCCTTCCTCGACGCCCCCGAAGAAAACAACCTTGCCTGGAACGTCCTGCGCGCCCACTGCGCCGGCCGCGCCGGCTGCCGCCTGACCGAATTGGCCTCGGACGACTGGGACGGCGACGTGTCAAGCTTCGACGTGCTCGTTGCCGGAGACGCCGGCACAGCCCGGCTGGGGACGGCGCAATGCGACGCCCTGGCCCGGGGCCACCGGCAACTGCTCCATGTCGGCGACGATCCGGCCCGCGCCCTGGCCGGCCTCCTGGACGGCGCGTCCTTGCCCCTGGACGCCGTCCGCGCCGTTACGGCCAATTACACAAACTACCTCCGTTGGCAGGAAGGCCACGCGCCGCTGCGCCTGCATTACGCGCCCTGGGACGATCCCCGGGACGCCGCCCCGTTCCTGGACGCGCTCCTGGACCAGCTGGCCTCGGGCGACGCGCCGCCGCCCCGACGCTTGCTTCCCGCTCCAGACGCCCCCGACCGGCCCAGCATCAGCGTTGTCAGCATCATTTACCGCAAGGCCCGGGAGATGCTCCTGTTCCTGGAGTCCCTCAACCGCCAGGACATCGGCCGCCCCTACGAGGTCATCCTGGTCAACGACGCCTCCCCCGACGACGCCGAAGACCAAGTCCGGCGCTGGCTGGCGGACAAGGCCGCCGCCGGCCGGCTCAACCGCCACATGCGGGTCCGGCTGCTGACCAACGCGGCCAACAGCGGCAACTGCGTCTCCCGCAACCGGGGCGTGGCCGCCGCCGCCTCGGACATCGTGCTGGTGGCCGACGGCGACGTGGTCCTTGGCGCGTCGAGCCTTGGCGAGCACGTCTGGGCCTACCGCTGCGGCGACTGCGACGCCGTCATCGGCTTTTCCCTGTTCGACATGAACCAGGAGATCGCCGCCGACTGGCTGGCCGCCTGCGAAGCCCACCCCGACATCGTGCGCAAACGCCTGGCCCAGCCCATCCTGGCTTCGCTGACCTGCATCCGCGCCCCGCTCAACAGCCTCTACAATTGCATCACCCGCAACGCCTCATTCCAGAAATCGGCCTGCGGCCAACCCTGTTTCGACGAGGACTTCGGCTATTCCAGCGCCCCGGATTCGGGCTACGGCCATGAGGACTTCGAACTCGGGGCGCGCTTGTACTTCGCCGGAAAAAACGTCCGCTACCTGGAGTCGTCCGTGGCCGTGCACATGCGCCACGCCGACAAGTCCCAGGCCGCCAGCCGGACGCTGGCCGCGCTTCGCAACTGGAACAGGCTTTTGCGCAAGCATCCCGACCTGCCCCTGGTCGACCGGCAGCATTGGCAATGGCGCACGCGCAAACTGCTCCACAGCGCCGCCGGCCTGGACGACGCCCCGGAAGTCCGGGAGGCCAGGGAGCGTTTCGCCTCACTGTCCCGCCTCCAGGTCGCCATCCGCCCCTTGCGGCCCCTGAACATCCTGACCTACGCCTGGGATGTCCCCTACCAGCACGAGCTGTTCAAGCTGCACCACCACCAATTCACCCTGGCCGTCCCCTCCGGGGCGACCGCCGCCGGCCAATGGGACCTGGGACAACGCCCCCTGCCGCGCAACGTCGCTTTCCTGCCCCTGGCCGACATCGATCCCCGGGATTACGACTTCGCCATACTCCCCTGCGATTCCCGCGTCGTGGCCGCCGCTGGCGAAACCGACCTGCCCCGGGAGCAAAAAGCCCTTTTCCTGGCTCTTCTGGAGGCCACCGCCGGCATGGCCCGGGCGGCGGTCTGCCTCGACGCCCCGCCCCCGCCCGAAGACGGCGGCCAGGCCCGGACAAAAGCCCTGGGCGAGCTGCTCGCCGACGTCCATGTGGTCTGTTCGTCCCACCAGGCCCGCCAGGAATGGGGATTTGCCGGGGCTTCGGTGATCTGGCCCGGGGTCTCGCCCCTGGAGCTGCCTCCGGGAACCCAGGCCAAGGCCTGCCTGACCCTGCCGCCCGGGCCTTGCCGCACCGCCTCGGACCGGGCCGTCGAGACGGCCATTGCCCGCCTGGACCATCTTTTGGGCGGCCACGGCCCCATGACGCGCTTCGCGCCGCCCCAGCCGCCTTCCGGCTACCGGCCCAACACCCCGGAATGGAGCGTCGCCGCCTTCCAACAGCGTGTCCGGGCCATCGGGGAGTACGCCGTCTACGTCAGCCCCACCCGGCACGCGCCCATGCCGCTGGACCGGGCCCAGGCCATGGTCGTCGGCGCGATCCCGGTGACGCTTCGCAACCACGATGTCGCGATGTTCATCCAAAACGGGGACAACGGCTTTCACGCCGAATGCGTCGAGGAGATGGCCGAACAGATCGCCTGGCTGCTGGCCCATGCGCCGCGCCGCGAGGCCATGGCCCGCCGGGCGCGGGCCACGGCCTCGGACATCCTGGGCGTGGACCGGTTCCTGGCCGCCTGGGCCAATGTGATCGCCAAGGGGCGTTAGGCCGGGAAGCGCCCGGCCCGGGCGGAGGTTCGCCGTCGGCGGCTAGCGCCCGGCATACGGCTGGCCGTCCGCGACGATGAACTCGTAGGCGCGCCGGCAGCACTGGGCGTCGTGGAAGGCGAAGGTCGCCTCGGCCCGGGAGGCGTAGGGTTCGGGCATGACGCCGTCGGCCAGGACAGCCTGCTCAAGGGCGGCCGCGACCTCGTCCATGGTGCGGCACACCGGCCCAAACCCCATGGTTTCGTAGTCGATGTAGCCGCTGACCCAGCGCTGGCTGCGGGTGAACGCCGCCTTGGGCTCGTACTGGTAATACAGGATGGGACGCCGCATGTAGGCCATGTCGAAGGCCACGGAGGAAAAATCCGTGACCATGGCCTTGCTCGTGCGCATGACCTCGACGATGGAGCCGTGGCGTTTGGAACGCGCTTCCACGTAGGCGGGGAAGGCGAAGGCGTCGAGATAGTCCTCGAAGCCGGGGTGGGCGAAAAACACGGCCCGCCAGCCATGGGCGGCAAGCAGCCCTTCGATGCGCGGATCGACGAAAAACTCCCGCCACATGGTTGCGTAAAGCGACTGGCCGAAGCGGGGATTTCTCTCCCGGCGCTGCCCCTTGCCGTCCCAGGCCCCGACCAGGTCGGCCCGCCAGGTCGGCATGACGAACAGCACGTTGTCCGGCTGGCCCCCGGGTTCGAGCCATTTGTCGTAGCGGGGAAAACCGCCCAGGCGCACCTCCTTGGCCGTCATGACGTAGGGCGTGCCGTCCTCGATCAGGGAGGCGGTTTCGGGGCGGGTGGCCGTGATGAACAGATCGAAGGGGATGCTGTTGAACCACTGGGACACGTCGTCCTTGGTGACGCCGTGGGGCAGGCAGACAAACTTCGGCCTGGGGAAATCGCGGTAGTGCTGTTCCTCAAGGGGCGCGAAAATGTAGCGGTCCATCTGGCTGGAGATCAGCTTGTCGCAGGTCAGAAACAGCGCCCCGTGCTCCAGCCCGCCGTGGGGCACGAGGCGGAACCCCTCGGCGGCCAGTCGCGCCCAGTCGTGGGAATCCTCGGCCAGCACGAACCAGGCGTTGATTTCCGGATGATGCCGCAGCACCCAGCGGTAGAGGTGCTCGGCATTGTCGTCGGCCTCGGTGTCCTTGTCGATGAACATCCAGGCTCCCTTGAATTTGGCCTGGATGGCCGCCGAGGCGGCCAGCCGCCGCAGCGCCCGGGCCTGCGGCGGGAAGCCGGCGTCGCTTAGGGGCGTGGGGGCGAAGGCCGCGCGGATATCCCGTCCGAGGTGGTCGATGGAGGTCTTTTGCCCGGCCACGGCCAGCCCCAGGCGGATGTCGTCGTCGGGCGGCAGGGGCAACCAGAGGATGCGTTCGGAGACGGTGAAACCGTCGCCGTCGTGGACCTTGCGATTTTTGGCGTAGGCCGGTTTGACCGCGGCGTCGCCCCAAAAGACGGTTTCCTGGGGCGGTTGGCCGCAAAACAGGTAGCGCGCCCGCAGCAGCCCCTGGTCGCGGTCGAACTTGTCGACGAGCACTTCCTGGCTCCAGCCCCTGGCCCGCACCGCGGCGTACTCGGCCTCGCGGGACAGGCGGGCCAGGAAATCCTGGGACTCGGCCAAACGCCAGATCGCCGACGGATTCTTGCCGCCCAAAATGCGCATCAGACGCTGCAAGCCGACGTTGCGCAGGGGATTGCGCTTGATGTCCTCCAGGCAGCGGGGGATCGCCCCGTGGCTCTCGGCCACCCGGGCCATGTGCTTGATGACCTCCCGGACATCTTCCTCGCCGCTTTTCCCGTCGCCGACCTGTTTGAGCAGATGGGCGGGATAGACGGTCAGATAGTCGTCGAAAAACCTGTCGGCCAGCCTGATTTTCCCATGTTTTTTGGCCTGCGTGTAAAATTCGTCGCAGCACCGGAAATAATCGGCGTAATGCTCGGCCGTGTAGGCGGTCGTGGAAAGCGAGTTTTCCCGCTTGACCCAGTAATAGACGACGTCGTTTATCCAGGCCAGACGCTTGACGTGGAAAAACAGGCGCGCCAGCAGGAGGATGTCTTCGGCCGTGCGCATCCCTTCGCCGTGCCCGATGCCGTTGCGCCGCAACAACCCCGTCGGCATCAGCCAGGTCCAATGGGCGCTGCAAAAAGGGCCGACCCCGACACGCCAGCTTTCTTCCAGCGGCTGGCAAACCTCGGGCACGCCGGCCGGCCGTTTTTCATGGTGGATCACGGTTCCGTCGGCGAAAATCTCGTCATGGCAGCCGCGCACGATGGTCTTGTGCGTCTTGTAGGCGGCGTAGCGCGCTTCCAGCGAACGGGCCGGCAACAAATCGTCGGGGTCGGCAAAGCACAGCGTGTCGCCGACGGCTTGGCGGATGCCGATGTTGCGCGCCGCTCCGGCCCCCCGGTTCTCCGGCAGCGCCACGAGCTTGAAGCGGGGATCGGCCGAAGCGATGGCCCCAATGACGCCGACGCTGTCGTCGCTGGAGGCGTCATCGACCATAAGGACTTCGAAATCCTTGAATGTCTGCGCTTGCAGGGAAGCCGCGAAACGCGCCAGCCAGGGCTGGGCGTTATAGACGGCGACGACGACGGAAATCGAACTCATGCAGCCACCATTCCTTGAGGCGTCCGAAAATGCACGCGGAATCAGGCCGTGCCTGCTCCGGCGGACGATGAAAGACCGTCGTCCGCCACACCCCTGGCATGATGCCAACACCATCTGTTCTTGGCAACGCTCCGCGCCGTCGCGCGGCGCCCCGGGCGGCCGGCGGCTATGCGGGATTGGGTGTCGCGCCTCCGCAAACCAGGAGATTGGACATGACCGGCGCAGTCGGGCCGGCCATGATCTGTTTTTGCGACGCCGCCGCCTTGCGCTAAAGCCCCCGGAGACGGTACGTACCATTCAGAAAGAATGGCAAGGAGGGGATATGCGCGGGTGGATCGTTTTCATGGTGCTGGCGGCCTGTGTTGCGACGGGGGCCGAAGCGTTGGCCGGCAAGGCCGACGGATTTTCGGGAACGGCGTTCGGCACGCCTTTGACGTCGCTTCCGGCGTTCATGATTCTCAAGTCCGACGGCGACGCGACCTATGCCGTCAATCTTCAGGAAGGCTACCGCATCGGCGGCAAGTCGCCGGTGGTCGTTTACGGTTTCGCCGGCGGCCGCCTTTTCGCCGCTTACGTGCGCCTGGACGGCCTGACCAGCCGCGACGCCATGGCCAAGGAGCTTTCGGCCCGCCACGGCAAGCCGTCCGCTTCCACCGAGGGCGGCGTGGAAACCCTGCGCTGGCGCGCCGGCAAGACCAAGATCAAGCTCAAGTCCAACCCGGCCACGGGCTCGCTCAAGCTCGGCTATTATTCCACCGAGCAGACCGGCCCGGCGGCCCGGCTCCTGGAAGCCGACAGCCTGGACGTCGACGCCCTGGCCCGGCTCTACGACAAGGACAAGCTGACCAAGGCCGTCTCCCTGCCGGGCAAGCCCGCGCCCAAGGGCTATTCGCCCTACGACGACGGCGTGTCCCAGTCGCCCGGCCGCGCCCCGGGGCAGTAGGTTCTTTCCGACGCGCGATGACAAAGCCCTCGGTCCGACGGCCGGGGGCTTTTTCGTGGCTCCGCCCTAGCTCTCGCCGCCCGCTTTCTTGCGGCGGTAGGCCAAGAAATCCTCCTGCACCTGGCCGATGACCCGTTCGCGCAGCTCGGCCACCCGCTCCAGGGGCTCCTCGTCCCGGATGGCCCGGTGGTAGCGGGTCATGGCGTCGTAGGAGTCGAGCAGCTCCTCATGCAGCGTGGCCCTCCCCGGAGCGGCGTTTTCCAGGGCCGCCACCCGGCAGCCCATGCGCGCGGCCAGATAGCGCAGCGGCAGGACCGACTCGCAGGCCTGCATGAGCGGCAACAGCTGCTCCACGCCGAATTTGGCCCCGCTGTCGTTGCCGCTGAGTTCCCGCATGAACGTGGAATAGGGCTTGCCAAGTTCCCTGGCCAGGGCCTTGGCCGGCCTGTCCGACTCCCGCACCATCTGGGCGATGACCTCGGTGATGCCGTGAGGCATGAGATTTTTTCCTCCCCAATATCATGGCGGCCGCGCGCGCGCCGTCTTATGGTCCAAGCTGCCATTCCCGGCGCGCCGACGTTTCAAGGCAGCCGCCTTGCCCGGACCTCCACTGTCGTCCAATTCCCGGCGAAGGACAACCTTCCGCCCCGGCGCGCCCGCCTCGGCCCTGGTCCCATAACGGCCGGCCGGGGCGTTTCGCCAACCGCGCCCGCGCCTGCCCGGACAACCCGCCGCCAGCAAAGGACGGCCAACGACGGCGCAGCGGCAGGCGGCGCAGACCCGCAAGGAACCGCATGTGGTATAAGGAAACCCTTGTCTATGAACTGCACGTCCGCTCGTTCGCCGATGGCGACGGCGACGGCGTCGGCGATTTCGCCGGACTCATCGACCGTCTCGACTATCTGGAACGCCTGGGCGTGGGCGCGTTGTGGCTGCAGCCGTTTTATCCCTCGCCGCTTCGCGACGACGGCTACGACATCGCCGATTATTGCGGCATCAACCCGGCCTACGGCGACCTGCGCGATTTCCGGCGTTTTTTGCGCGAGGCCCACAAGCGCGGCCTGCGCGTCATCACCGAACTGGTCCTCAACCACACCTCGGACCAGCATCCCTGGTTCCAGCGCGCCCGGCAGGCCAAGCCCGGCTCGCCGGCCAGGGACTTCTACGTCTGGAGCGACACGCCCGAGAAGTACCGCCAGGCCCGCGTCATTTTCAAGGATTTCGAAAACTCCAACTGGGCCTTCGATCCCGTGGCCAAGGCCTACTACTGGCACCGCTTCTACGCCCACCAGCCCGACCTCAACTACGACAATCCGGCCGTGCGCCAGGCCATGCTCAAGGTGGTGGACTTTTGGCTCACCATGGGCGTGGACGGCCTGCGCCTGGACGCCGTGCCCTACCTCTTCGAGCGCCCCGGCACCAACTGCGAAAACCTCCCCGAAACCCACGCCTTCCTGAAGGATCTGCGCGCCCACGTGGACGAGCGTTTTCCCGGCCGGATGCTCCTGGCCGAGGCCAACCAGTGGCCCGAGGACGCCGTGGCCTATTTCGGCGACGGCGACGAATGCCACATGGCCTTCCACTTCCCGGTCATGCCGCGCATCTTCATGGCCCTGTGGTCCGAGGACCGCTATCCGGTCATCGACATCATGGAGCAGACCCCGGCCATCCCGGAGAGCTGTCAGTGGGCGCTGTTTTTGCGCAACCACGACGAGTTGACCCTGGAGATGGTCAGCGACGAGGAACGCGACGCCATGTACCGGGCCTATGCCCGCGACGCCCAGGCCCGCATCAACCTGGGCATCCGCCGCCGGCTGGCTCCGCTGATGCAAAACGACCGTCGCCGCATGGAGCTCATAAACATCCTGCTGCTGTCCTTTCCGGGCACGCCCATCCTCTACTACGGCGACGAGATCGGCATGGGCGACGATCTCAGCCTGCCCGAGCGCTACTGCGCCCGCACGCCCATGCAATGGTCGAACGAGAAGCAGGGCGGCTTCAGCTCGGCGGAAAAGACCTATCTGCCGGTCATTTCCGAGGGCGTCTATGGCTGGGAACAGGTCAATGTCGCCGACCAGCGGCGCGACCCGGATTCCTTCCTCAACTGGATGGAGCGGATGATCCGCACCCGGCAGGAGACGCAGGAAATCGGCTGGGGCGCGTTCGAGGTGGTGGATGTCGGCCACGACGCCGTGCTGTGCCTGCGCTATGAGTGGCGCAACAACGTCGCCGTGTTCCTGCACAATTTCCACCCCGAGGGGGTGACCGTCCGCTTCTCCCTGGTGGCGCCGGAAGGCGAGCCGAACCGGCTCGTCAACCTGCTCTCGGAAGACCACGCCCAGGGCGACGCCAAGGGCCGCTACGAGCTCACCCTGGAACCCTATGGCTATCGCTGGTTCCGCATGGGCGGGCTCGACTATGCCTATCGGCGCACGGAGCTTTAGAGTGCGATCCGATCAGATTGAAACAATCTGATCGGTAAATCGCCCTCTAACTCTAAGATAGAGAACGCGTTATCCGATCAGCTTGCGATGCAAGCTGATCGGCGCGTGCTCTAAAACCCGTCCTCGTCAAGCGAACCGACCTCGATCAGTTCCACCTGCTCGCGCTGGCACACATTGCGCAGTTCGGGCGATGATACGGTGTCGGTGACGAAGGTGTCGACCTCCGACATGGAGCCGATGCGGACCGGCGCCGTACGCTCCAGCTTGGAGCGGTCGGCCACCAGAATGATCTGGCGGGCATTGTCAATGATGGCGCGGGCGACCTGCACCTCGCGATAGTCGAAATCCAGCAGCGTGCCGTCTTCCTCGATGGCGGACGCGCCGATGACGGCGTAGTCGACGCGGAACTGGCGGACGAAATCCACCGCCGCCGAGCCGATCACAGCCCCGTCGGCCTGACGCACCGGGCCGCCGGCCATGATCAGCTCGATACGGGGATGGCGGTAGAGCAACGTCGCCACATTGAGGTTGTTGGTGATGACCAGGAGGTCCTCATGGTCGGACAGCGCGCGGGCGACCTCTTCCGTGGTGGTGCCGATATTGATGAACAGCGACGAGCCCGACGGGATCAGGGCGGCGGCGGCGCGGCCGATGGCCTTCTTCTCCTCGGCGGCGACGAAGCGGCGCGCCTCGTAGGTGAGGTTGCGCACCCCCATGGTGACGATGGCGCCGCCGTGGACGCGCGACAGCAGCCGGCGGTCGCAGAGGTCGTTGAGGTCCTTGCGGATCGTCTGCGGCGTCACGTCGAAGCGGCCGGCGAGGNNACCATGCTGGCGGCGGCCTCGGCGATGGCGCGCTTAGCGCCCTGCGCCATGGCGCGGCGGGCCTCATAGGCGAGGTTCTCGACGCCGGAGGCAACGACGGCGCCGCCATGCACGCGCGACATCAGCCGGCGCACGCACAGATCGTTGAGATCCTTGCGGATGGTCTGGGGCGAGACATCGAAACGGCCGGCGAGGTCTTCCACGCTCACGCGGCCCTGGGCGCGCGCGAGGCCGAGAATGTCCTGCTGGCGTGAGGAGATCGCGTTCATGCGGCCAACGGCCTTTCTCCCGAAATGGACGACCGTCTTCTGCGGACGATTCGAACCGCATCCTGCACAAGGAGGCCCGGCGCCGCAAACGCCTGTTTAGAGGCGCTGCAACATAAGCACGCTGGCGAGCCCGCCCGCCGCCGCGATAGCGGAAAGGCCAAGCGCGCCCGGCGCCTCCCGGGCCATCTCATGGAACTGGCGCACGGCGAGAATAGCTCCAGACGCGCCGATGGGATGGCCGCGCGCCAGCGCCCCGCCGCCGCGATTGATGGCGGTGGGATCAAGGCCGTTGTGCC
>DLGG01000052.1 GCA_002482565.1 Solidesulfovibrio magneticus | reverse complement strand
GGGCCACGGCCAGGGCCAGGACGGTCCCGGCCAGCCGGGCGCGTCGGGCGGGGTTATTCATGGCCGCCTCCCTGGGCCGCCTGGCCCTCGGCCAGGGGTTTGAGTTCAATGCGCCGCAATTCCGTGCCCGGCTTGAAGGTGAAAAGGTCGGCCGGCAGCTTGGGGGTCATGTCCCAGTCGGAGAAGACGGCGGCATATTGGGGCCAGCCCATGACGTTCTTGTCGGTGATGACCACCTTGCGCGGCAACGGGGTCTTGTCCTTTTCCACCCACAACTGCCAGTCAGCGTTTTTCTGGGTGAAGGCCAGATGGTCGCAAACCGCCCCGCCGGCGGTGTGCGCGCCCACGCAGTCGCCGGTGCGCACGTGGGCCAGGATTGCCTTGCACGGGTCGGCGTAGAGCAGATCGGACAGCGGCGCGACGATGCCGTACGTGTCGGCCAGCATTTCCATGGCCGCGTCGATGGTCGGCGGCGCGTCCACCACGGCGTAGACGCCCCGGTCGTAGTCGGCCATGGTCACGGTCTTGCCGTCGTAGACCATTTCCCGGTCGCGTTCGTCGCCGGTGACCCGGGAATACAGCTTGTCCGGGCGTTTGACGGCCACGTCGGCAAACCGGGTGAGCTGCACGGTCTGGCCGCTGGGGTAGACCTGTTCCTCGTTTATTTCCACGGAGAAGGTGAAGGTTTTCTTGCCGGCCAGAAAGGCGCACATGGCCTCCACCGGGGCCTTGGCCTCGGGGGTGATGTCCGCGGCCTTGGCCGGTTCGGCCGGGGCGGTTTGGGCGGCTGCCCGGCCGGCCGGCACGGCGGCCAGCCAGGCGCACAGGACCGCCGTCCACAGGATGCGTCGCATGGATACCTCCTCGGGTTGCCGGCCCGCCGCGTTTCGGGCGAACCGATTGGGCATTTTCCGACACTAGGAGCCGGCCCGGGGGGTGTCAAGAAAAGCGAGGCGGCGGGCACGGTTCCACCCCTCTTGCCGGGCCTTGCCGGGTTGGTTTACAGCCCCTCTTGTTGCGCGCGCTAAAAGCGCCTTTGGCGTTTCGCGAAGAGCAGGCTCAGGAAGTAGTATTTGCATGGGCACGGCCGAGACGGAGGGAACATGCTTCGGGAACTGTTCGCCTTGTGGCGGGACCGGGGTTCGCGTCTGGCCCGCAGCCTTGGCCAGGACCGGGAGGCCGTGTCCATCGACGCCCGCCACCGCCGTTGCCGGGCGGCCTGGGAACCGCATCTGGCCGCCGCCAGACGGCTGGTTCTCGACGCCGCCGCTTTAGCCTCGGGTCGCGGCACCGCCGTGGTCCTGGGCTCGGGGGCCTGCCTGGACGTGCCCGTGGCCGAGCTGGCCGGACAGTTCGCCCAGGTGGTGCTGGTCGACGCCCACCACCCCTGGCAGGCCCGCAAGCTGGCCAAGGAGATCCCCAACGTGTGCCTTGTCGCCGCCGACGTGACAGGGCTGGCCGGGATCGTCCGCGACGTCGCCAAGGGCCGGGCTGCCCTGCCCTGCCCCGTGCCCCTGCCCGATCCGCTGCCGGGAATTGTCCCGGACTTCACGGCCTCGGTCAATCTGGCTTCCCAACTGCCCATCCCGTTTTATTCGCGCCTGGGCCGCCGCCTGTCCGACGAGGCCCGGCAGGCCTTTTATACGGGGATTGTCACGGCCCACGGCGATTGGCTGGCCAGGCTGCCCGGCCGGGTCTGCCTGTGCTGCGACACGGCCTGGGAGCGCGTGGACGGCGACAAGGTGCTCGAACGCCGCGACGCCCTGGAAGGCGTGGCCCTTCCGCCGCCGGACCGAACCTGGACCTGGGCCATTGCCCCGCGCCCCGAGGAATCCCCGGCCTATGACCGGCAAAACCGGGTAGTAGGCTATCTCGACTTCGCCGCCGCCTGGCGCGGCCACCGGGCTTCCGAAAAACCGGCGACTGTGGCAAAATCATGATGCGGCGCTTGGCCCGGGCCGTTTGACCACAACCACTTTCGGCGAGGCCTTATGAGCGAGTCCGCGCTGTCCGGCTACGTCCTTGTCGCCCCCCAGGAATCGACGTTCACCTATCTCGTCGACCGGGACGGCGCGGTGGTCCATACCTGGAAGAGCGACTTCAACGCCGGACTCACGGCCACCCTCACCGAGGACGGCCATCTGCTGCGGGCCGGCAAGGTGGCCAACGACCATTACATCCATGGTTCCGGCGGCGTCATCGAGGAATACGACTGGGACGGCAATCTGGTTTGGCAGTATTTCTACAACGACGCCGAGGAGTTCCAGCACCACGATTTCACCGTCCTGCCAAACGGCAACGTGCTGTTTATCGCCGCCGAGATCATCACCGCCGACGAAGCCCTGGCCCTGGGCCGCGATCCGGCCAAGCTGCGCGACGGCTATCTCGTGGCCGACAAGCTCGTGGAAGTGAAGCCGGACGGCCTTTCCGGCGGCGAGGTGGTCTGGGAGTGGCGGGCCATCGACCACATCGTCCAGGATGTGAACCCCGACAGCGCCACCTACGGCAACGTGGCCGCCCACCCGGAACTCGTGGACTTCAATTACGAGGGCCGCCCGTCCTTCCCCGACGGCTGGACCCATATGAACAGCGTGGACTACGACGAGGACACCGGCCAGGTGCTCGTCAGCGTGCGCAACTACAATGAAATCTGGATCATCGACCACACGACCACCACGGCCGAGGCCGCCGGCCACACGGGCGGGGACTGGGGCCACGGCGGCGACCTGCTCTACCGTTGGGGCAATCCCGAGGCCTACCGGGCCGGAACCCGGGCTGATCGGGAGCTTAACGGCCAGCACGACGCCAAGTGGATCGACGACGGCCTGCCCGGGGCCGGCAATATCCTGGTTTTCGACAACGGGGCCGAGCGCCTGGGCGGCAAGTATTCCCGGGTGCTGGAACTGGCCGTGCCCACGGCCGGAGACGGGGTCTATTATTTGTCCGCCGACGGAACCTACGGCCCGACCGAAGCGAGCTGGTCCTACACGGCCCAGATGCCGTCCACGTATTATTCCGCCCGCATGAGCGGCGCCCAGCGCCTGCCCGACGGCAACACGCTCACCACCGTGGGCGACGCCGGCACCCTGGTGGAAGTAACCCCCGAGGGCGGCACGGCCTGGGTCTACGACGCCGACCGCACGATCCTTGAAGGCGCGGCCCCGGGCTCGGAGACGTCGGTTTTCTACGCCACCTGGTATCCCGAGGATTACGCCGGGCTGGCCGGCAAGGCGCTTGTTCCCCAGGATGCGACCTTGGGGATGCTTGCGCGCTACGCGACCAATGCCGTGGAAACGACGCTGGGGACGTCCAAGGCGCTCATGGCCGGCTCGCCCGCCGCGCTGGCCGCCTCTTCGGCCTGAGGCCGTTTCCGCTTCTCAAGCCGGACGGGGCAATGCATAAAGTCTGATGTAGTGGTCGATGTTGCTAATATGACGGCCGTGACGTTTCATCCAGCGCGAGATGTCTGCCCCCGGCATCGCGTCCGGGAGGGGTGCGACGCCGGCCCGTCGCGTCTTCACCACAATGGATTTCCAACAGCAGTACTCTCCAGGCAACAAAAAAGGGCCGCCCAGGCGGCCCCGTAAACGCGATGCAGTGACTGGACTAGTCGAGCCAGATCAGGAAGAAATCGACGGTTTCGAACTTGCCGTTGTTGTTGCCGAGGGCATCGACGATATTCTGATACAGGGTCGAAGCCGGATCAGCCGCCATGGCGGCGGTCGGAGCCAGACACATCCCCAGAGTCAAGGCCAACAACGCAGCGGAAATCCACTTTTTCATGCTCCTCCTCCTTGGTTTGTGCAGCAATAAAACAACTCCCACAATGCCGTCATAGACAATGCTCATGATCTTGGCAAGTCAGTAGCGCAACAGTTCTTTACAATCCTGTCACAAACCCGCAAAAATAAACGGCCGCCGCCAGAGTGCGCGACTCCGGCGGCGGCCGTTTGCCAAGACAAGGCATCAGGACTACTTGTTCTTGTATTCCTTGCGCTTTGTTTCGTAGAGCTCGTCGATGTAGTCGGCCTTGACCTTGAGCGCCTCGGCCTTGTGGAGCAGCTCCTTGAGCGCCGCGTCAGCCTCGGCCAGGGCCGCGTCGGCCGTGCCGGCCGCCTTTCGGGCGATGCGCTCGTTCTCCGCCGCCCGGACCTCTTCCATCACCTTGCGGTACTCGGTCTCGGCCTTGCGCAGTTCCTTGGCCAGCTGCTCCGGCATCATGGAGTCATAGTCCTGGGCCGCCGCCTGCCCCGGGGCAAAAAGCGCCAACACGACCAAACAGCAAACTGCCGCAACAAAACCGGCAACGCGTCCGCCGCGTCCCGTCAACATGTCGATTCGACCCATGGCATGCCTCGCGTCCTGTAATATGGTGGGACATCCCCGCCGCCAGCCGGCGCGCGCGGGCGCGTCCATGCCCGTTGTAGGCCCGCCGCTCCAAAATTACAACCGTTTGCCGGCCCAAGTTGCGCCTTGCCGCGCCATTGACCGGCTTGCCGGAAGCGGGGTACACCCGCCAGCGAAATTTCGCGCCGCGCAGGCTTGCGCGGCCGCCGCAAGGAGCCCCTTTCATGGCCAGGTACGAAACGGTCATCGGCGTCGAGGTCCACGCCCAGCTCAAAACCAAAAGCAAAATCTTTTGCTCCTGTTCCACCCGCTTTGGCGTCGATCCCAACGAAAACGTCTGCCCGGTCTGCTCGGGCATGCCCGGCGTGTTGCCGGTCCTAAACGCCACGGTCGTCGAATATGCCGCCAAGATGGGCCTGGCCACGGGCTGCGCCGTCAATCCGGTCTCGGTGTTTGCCCGCAAGAACTACTTCTATCCCGATCTGCCCAAGGGCTACCAGACCTCCCAGTTCGAACAGCCCATCTGCGAGCACGGCCACGTGGACATCACGGTCGACGGCGTGGCCAAACGCATCGGCATCACCCGCATCCACATGGAAGAGGACGCCGGCAAGAACATCCACTCCGCCGCCGACAACTTAAGCTACGTGGACCTCAACCGGGCCTGCGTGCCGCTGATTGAAATCGTCTCCGAGCCGGACATGAGAAGCCCCGAGGAAGTCGTGGCCTATCTTAAAGCCCTGCGCGCCATCCTCGTCTACCTCGACGTGTGCGACGGCAACATGGAGGAAGGCTCCTTTCGCTGCGACGCCAACGTGAGCCTGCGCCCGGTGGGCCAGGCCGAGTTCGGCACCCGGGCGGAACTCAAAAACTTAAACAGCTTCCGCCACGTTCAGAAAGCCATCGAATACGAGGTGGAGCGCCAGGCCGACATCCTCGACGACGGCGGGACCGTCATCCAGGAAACGCGCCTCTACGACGCCGCCAAAAACATCACCGCCTCCATGCGCGGCAAGGAAGAGGCCCACGACTACCGTTATTTCCCGGACCCCGACCTCGTGCCCGTGCGCATCGAAGCGGCCACCCTGGAAAAATGGCGCGCCGAGCTGCCCGAGCTGCCCGAAGCCCGACGCGCCCGCTTTGTCGCCGCCTTCGGCCTGTCCGACTACGACGCCGAAGTGCTCACCGCCGAGCGCGACATGGCCGAATACTTCGAAGCCGCCGTGGCCGCCGGGGCCGACCCCAAAAAAGCCGCCAACTGGATGCAAAGCGAACTTTTGCGCGAACTCAACCAGGCCGGCGTCGCCGCCCGTGAGGCCAAGCTCACCGCCGAAAAACTGGCCGCGCTGATTAAGCTCATCGACTCCGGCGAAATCTCCGGCAAGATCGCCAAGCAGATCTTCCCCGATCTGTTTGCCCAGGGCCTTGACCCGGCCGATTACGTGCGTCAAAAGGGCCTGTCGCAGATTTCCGATTCCAGCGCTCTGGAATCCGCCGTCGAGGCCGTGCTGGCCGCCAACCCGGCCGAGGTGGAAGCCTTCCGGGGCGGCAAGACCAAGCTCATGGGCTTTTTCGTGGGGCAGATCATGAAGGCGACCAAGGGGCAAGCCAACCCGGGACTGGTCAACGAACTGCTCCAAAAAAAGCTCGGCTAGGGCTGCGCTCCGAAAACCCAAAAGACTCCCGGCCGCGGCGGACGCGGTCTGGCTTCTTTTTTTCTCGGAAGCGGCAAAGCAGCAGCACGCGGCGAACCGCCCGGAGCGTTGAGCGGACAGGTGTTGCGCGTGGCCTGAGGCGACGCCGTGTTGCGGCGGCCGCCCAGGCCGGGGTGAAACGCAACACGCCAAATTTGCGACTGATGCCGCCCTGGCCGCCAGGGCCTGCCCGACCGCCCGGACGGCGGCGCGGGGCGCGTTTTGGACACTCTCTATCCCGGAAGCCGCCATGACCGACCATATCGCCTTTTCCGCCGACAAACAGGCCCTGCTCCTCCTTGACCAGCGTTTCCTGCCCGACCGCGAGGAATGCTTCGTGGTGCGCAACACCGCCGACACCGTCTACGCCCTGCAGACCATGGTGGTTCGCGGCGCGCCGGCCATCGGCGTCACCGCCGCCTACGGCTGCTGGCTGGCCGGACGCGAGGCGGCCGAGGCCGGAGACGCCTGGAAGGACCGCCTGCGGGAACTCCTCGTCGAACTGGAACAGGCTCGCCCCACCGCCGTCAACCTGCGTTGGGCCGTGGAACGCATGCGGGAGAAATGGGCCGCCCTGGGCGACGTCCCGCTGGACACGCTGCTGTCGACCTGGCTGGGACTGGCCCAGGACATGCACAGCGAGGACATCGAGATCAACAAGGCCATGGGCAGAAACGGGGCCGACCTCATCGCCGACGGCGACACCGTGCTCACCCACTGCAACGCCGGCGCTCTGGCCACGGCCGGCTACGGCACGGCCCTGGGCGTCATCCGGGCCGCCTTCGAGCAGGGCAAGCGCATCCAGGTCATCGCCGACGAGACCCGGCCGTTTTTGCAGGGCGCGCGCCTGACCGCCTATGAGCTGGCCAAGGAAGGCATCCCGGTGACCGTCGCCTGCGACAACGCCGTGGGCCATCTCATGAAGCGCGGCATGGTCCAAAAGGTCGTGGTCGGCGCCGACCGCATCGCCGCCAACGGCGACGCCGCCAACAAGATCGGCACCTACACCGTGGCCCTGGCCGCCAAGGCCCACGGCGTGCCCTTCTACGTGGCCGCCCCGGCCTCCACCTTCGACCTGCGCATCGCCACCGGAGACGAGATCCCCATCGAGGACCGCACCCCGCGCGAAGTCACCCACGTGGGCGAACACCGCATCACCCCGGAAAACGTCCCGGTCTACAACTATGCCTTCGACGTCACCCCGGCCGAACTCATCGCCGGCATCATCACCGAGCGCGGCGTGTTGACCGCGCCCTATGTCGAGTCCATTCGCGCCGTCATCGGCGGGAAGTAGCATCAACCCGAAGCGACAAGGACCCAACACATGTCTCTCGACGAACGGATCATCACCCAGGCCATCCTGGAGACCTATTTCGAGAAGTTCAAATCGAGCCTTGATCTCGACGTCGCCATCGTCGGCGGCGGCCCCTCGGGCATGACTGCCGCCCGGCTTTTGGCCGCCGACGGCTTCAACGTCGCCCTGTTCGAACGCAAGCTGTCCCTTGGCGGCGGCATGTGGGGCGGCGGCATGACGTTTAACATGATCGTCGTGCAGGAAGAGAGCGTGCACCTGCTCACCGACGTGGGCGTGCCGGTCAAACGCTACAAGGACAACTACTTCACCGCCGACGCCGTGGCCGCCACCACCACCCTGGCCTCGGCCGCCTGCCTGGCCGGCGCGAAGATCTTCAACTGCATGAGCGTCGAGGACGTCATGCTGCGCGAGGAAAACGGCGTCAAACGCGTCACCGGCATCGTCATCAACTCCTCGCCCGTGGAGATCGCCGGCCTGCACGTCGATCCCGTGGTGTTGGGTTCCAAATACCTCGTCGAGGCCACCGGCCACGCCGTGGAAGTGCTGCAAACCCTGGTGCGCAAAAACGACGTACGCCTCAACACGCCCTCGGGCGGCATCGAGGGCGAGCAGTCCATGTGGGCCGACACGGCCGAGATCAACACCGTCAAGAACACCCGCGAGATCTTCCCCGGGCTGTACGTGGCCGGCATGGCCGCCAACGCCAGCTACGGCTCCTACCGCATGGGGCCGATCTTCGGCGGCATGCTGCTGTCCGGCGAAAAAGTCGCCGCCGACATCGCGGCGAAGTTGAAGGGATAAGCATTGCCTCCGGCGGCCAGGAGAGGCTCTGCCTCTCCTGGACCTCTCCGCCGGGGGCCTGAGGCCCCCGGACCCCCCAAATGGTGTAAAGGGGACGCGGCGTTGCGGCCATGGGCCGGGCTGCGTTCCCTGCACCGACCGCTTTGTCGATGTCTGCGGATTCCTTGACCGGGTGCGGCGCATTGCATAATGGCTGTTGACATGTCCCCCCAAGCCGTGATGAAGAGACTGGTTCGCGTCGATGAACTGAACCGTCTTTGCCGCGCCCTGGCCCAGGCCGGGTTCGCTCCAGCGGCCGGGGACCTTCCCCCATATCAGGCCGCCCCCCAGTCCCCCAAGGAGATCCCATGCCCCCTATCGTGGCCATCGTCGGACGGCCAAACGTAGGCAAGTCCACGCTTTTCAACCGGCTGACCCGTGGTCGCCGGGCCATCACCCATGACCTTCCCGGCGTCACCCGCGACCGGCTGGAGGCCCCGGCCGACATCGAAGGCCGCTTCGTCACCCTGGTCGACACCGGCGGCATGGACTACGAGGCCGAGGAAAGCTTGGCCAAGCAGATCGTCGAACAGGCCGAGGCCGCCCTGGTCACGGCCGATGTGGTCATTTTTCTCGTGGACGGCAAAGCCGGCCGCACCGCCCTGGAAGACGATCTGGCCGAGCGCCTGCGCCGGCTTGGCAAGCCCGTCATCGTGGCCGTCAACAAGGTCGACGGTTTGGAGCGCGTGGCCGCCATGACCGCCGACTTCCACGCCTGGGGCCTGCCGCTTCTGGCCATTTCCGCCGCCCACGGCCAGGGCATGGCCGAGCTGGCCGAGGCCATTACCGAGCGCCTGCCCGAAGCCGAACCCTACGATCCCGACGCGCCGCTCATCCAGACCGTGCTGCGTCTGGCCGTGCTCGGCCGGCCCAACGCCGGCAAGTCGTCGCTGATTAACGCCCTGGTCGGCGAATCGCGCCTTATCGTCAGCGACATCGCCGGCACCACCCGCGACGCCGTGGACGTGGTGGTCCACCAAAAAGGCAAGCGCTACCTGTTTGTCGATACGGCCGGCGTGCGCAAGCGCACCCGCATCACCGACGGCCTGGAGCGCTACAGCGTGGCCAAGGCCCTGTCCAGCGCCAAGCGGGCCGACGTGGCCGTGGTCGTCATCGACGCCACCGGCGGCGTGGGCGTCCAGGACAAGCGGCTCATTTCGTTTTTGGACAGCGAGCGCAAGGCGTTTCTGGTGGCCGTCAACAAGACCGACCTCGTGCCCCAAAAGGACATGCTGGCCCTGCAAAAGGACATCGCCCGGGAACTGCGCATGTGTTCCCACGTGCCGGTGCTGTACATGTCGGCGGCCAAGGGCAAGGGCGTCGGCAAGGTGCTGCCCCAGGCCGAGGCCATCTGGGCCGAGTGCCAGATCCGCATCGGCACGGGCGAGCTCAACCGGGCCATGCGGGCCTCGCTGGACAAGCACCAGCCGCCCCTGGTCAACGGCCGGCGGGCGAAGTTCTACTATCTGACCCAGGCCGCCGACGCGCCGCCGACTTTCGTCTTTTTCGTCAGCGACACCGAGCGGGTGCGCGATTCCTACATCAAATACTTGGAAAACAGCCTGCGCAAGCTCTTTGGCATCGCCACGGCCCCGGTCAAGGTCGTCTGCCGGGCCAGCCACAAGCCCAAGGACGAGCGGTAGGAAATCCGCCCGCCCGAGAAAAAGCCCCCTGCCGCAACCGCGCCAGGGGGCTTTTTCTCGGGTCACGGCTTACTCGCCGCCCCGTTTTCTCTCTCACGCCTCCAACCGCCATCCCCCTTTCAGGGAGGGTCCGGGAGGGGGTTACCCCCTCCCGGCCGCCGGAGGCATTCTTCTCTCCCCTACCCGCAGTCGATCCCCGCGTCGCAGAACCGTCCCACGCCGTATTCGCGGCGGCGGAAGAACTTTTCCGGGTCCGGGCCGATGATCTGCATTTCCCGGTGGCGCTGCTGCATGGACAGGGCGATGCGCATCTCCTTGGTGCAGCCGGTGGAGAAGGTGGCGTCCTTGCCGGCCCAGACCGGCGGCGCCTTGCGGCCGATGAGCTCGAAGCTCTTTTCGATGTCGAAGTGGGTCTGGAACCGCCACACATCAATAAGGCCGCTGCGCTGCACCTTTTCCCACATGAACATCAAATCGTCGGCGTCCATACCCTCTTCGAAGTGCTCGGCCGGATTGATGATGTAGACCCCGGGCAGCTTGCGGCGCAGGTAGGCCACAAAGGCCGTGACCAGTTCGATGGCCACCTTGGTCTGGCCCGGGACCGAGCCGATGATGGCGCTGTAGAACATCACCGACCGGCCGGCCGTCTTGGCCTGGCGCATGCCGAGGATGATCTCCTCGGCCTTGGCCGTGATCTCGGCCTCGGTAAAGGACACCGCTCCCGGGGCGCGGGGCTTGAAGTCGAAACGCAGCCCGTCGCCGGGCAGGCGGTAGAAGGCGGCCACGTCCCGGGTGAACTGGTGGCTGGTGAGGATGAGCCGGCGATGGTTGCGCTCGCCCTTGGCCACCACGAGGTCGGCTTCCTTCCAAGCCCGGGCGAAGGTCACGGACACGCGGTAGAGATTGAGCCGTTCGCGGGTGCCGTCGGAGATGACGGTGAGGGGATTTTCGCGGATGACCTGCAGCAGTTCGTTTTTGGTGATGCGCTGGTCGGTGAGAAAATGGGCGTCGGCCAGGGCCGTGTCCAGGATGGGGTCGCCGTCGGTGTCCCAGATGGTCGGGGCCTCGAAGTAGAAGCCCTCCTTGAAGGCCAGCATGACCCGGTGGCCCATGCGCAACAGCGTGCGCACGGCGAGCAGGTCGAACATGACCCCGCCGGCGGTGTCCACAAGGTAGAGGATCTTGAGCCTGGCCCCGCGCCGGGGGTCGAGCATGGTCTCCAGCCGGGAAAATTCCGGCGGGAAGCTCTCCATGACCGCGTCCAGGGCTTCCGGGCCGGGGCAGGCCCCGTCGCCCTCCCAGACCTCGGGCATGACGGACATGGCGAACAGCCGCTTGAGCTCCAGCAGATCCAGGACGTGGCGCAGTTCGGGAATGGAGCCGCAACCGGGCAGATCCGTCGGACAGGCGTGGAGCATGCCGCGAAAGGTCTCGCTTTGGATGAAGGCGAAGGCCCGGCGGTTGGCGGCCCGGCGGCGCTCCCGGTAGGGGTCGTCCAGGCCCGACTGGGTGAGGAAAATGGTGTTGAGGCGCTTGCCCAGGCGCGAGGGAATGAGCGTAGGCTTGACCAGGGCCTGGCGGTATTTGAGCTGGCACAGGGTGCGGATCTTGCGCCGGGTGTAGTCGTCGGGGACAAAGGCGTCGATGAGCCCGTCGATGCGGGCCAGACGGGCGTCGTACTCGGCCACCACCAGCGGGTCGGCCTGCTCGGTGAGCAGATGGCCGAACATGGCGTCGGTGCAGGGCACGTAGATCTGGTCCGGGGCCAGGGCCACCATGAAGCGCAGCTGCTCGGGGGAGGCGTTTTTCTCCGGGTCGATGGAGTGTTCGAGATTGTTCTCGGTCATGAAATGCAAAAGCCAGGCGTCGAGGATGGGATCGACGCCGTAGCGCGGGGCCTGGCCGGGGACAGGCAGGACGGAGGGGACTTCCTGGATCATGGGCGGTTAATAAATCCCTTGAGCCGCAGGCGCTCGAAATAGCTCTCCCCCGGGCGCTTGGCCAGACGCAGGCAGCGGTCGGCCTTGGTGACCAGCACCACGTCGTGGTCGTCCAGGGCAAAGAGTTCCTGGCCGTCGCAGGTCAGGTACATGTTGGTTTCCGGGGCCGACAGGGCCAGGCGCACCGGTGCGTCGGCCGGCACGACCACGGGCTTGAAGTCGCTTAAAAACGGGCAGATGGGCACCACGCACAGGACGTCCAGGCCCGGGTAGATGAGCGGTCCGCCGGCTGAGACGCAGTAGGCGGTGGAACCGGTGGGGGTGGAGATGACCACGCCGTCGGCCCGCAGCGTGCAGACGTCGGTGTCGCCAAGGGTCACGTCAAAGGCGGCCAGCCGGGCCATGGCTCCCCGGCTGATCACGGCGTCGTTGACCGAGATGGTGGAAAAGACCGTCTCGCCCCGACGGATGACGGCCACCTCGATCATGAGGCGGCGAGTCTCGACAAAGCCGTTTCGCAGGATGTCGCCGAGCACGTCTTCCCAGTCGGCAAGCCCGGCCGAGGTCATGAATCCCACCCGGCCGAGGTTGATGCCCAGTAGCGGCACGCCATCGACCACGCGCTTGCGGGCAGCCGAGAGCATGGTGCCGTCGCCGCCAAGGACCAGGGCCAGATCCGGCGGCGCGGCCACCACGGCCCCGGCCGGCAGGACCGCGTGGGCGGCGTCGGGCAGGTTTTCCCGCACCAGGCACACGACGTCCCGGGCGGCAAGCCATTGGGCCACGGTCCAGGCCATGGCCCGGGCCTGGTCGTGGTCGGCTTTGTAGATGACGAGAACGGTGCGTATGGGGCGCGACATGGCGTGTGTCCGGTTGTTGTTGCCCCGATCAGGCCGGGGGAAGCGTGTTATAAGGCAAAGGGGCAAGCGATACAAGGAAGGCGGCCCGGGGTTTCCGGGCGATTGGGCATGGATTTTTTTTGCCGCTCCCTCTAAAGGTTAGGGCGAAGCGTCCGATAAGACCCCAGAGAAGGAGCCATTCGCCGTGACCGCCATCCCTTATCAGGTCAGCGCCATGCTGCGCACCTACGGAAGGCAGGTGACCACGGCCCGGCGGCTGGCCCGGTTCCGTCGGTCCCTGCAGCCCGTCGACGACGAGGAAACCCAGATTTCCCGGGAGGCCAAGCGCCGGGAGCTGGTGGGGCGGGTGGCGGCAGAGATCGTGGAGAACTGCATCGTGGCCGGCAGCGAAACGCCGGTGGTCGAGGAGCTCAAGGCCGAACTGGAAGAGGAACTCGGCTTCCCCGTGGTGTTCGCCTATCCTCCTGAAGAACAGGAAATGCAGATTTTTCGCAAGGCTCCGGGAAAAGAGGCCGAACCTCTCGTCGGCGAGGCCAAGGCGGCCGCCATGCGGCGGCTGTGGGAATTGGCCCTGGAAAAAGTTGACGCAACCATGCTCTAATCATCGGTCCCCCCGCTGCCGATAAGTACAGTGCGGATAACGCGGGAGGGGGGTCGCCATGGACATCAAGAACATCTTCGGAATCAATCAGCCCTACGGGCAAAATCGTGTCGGGCGCAGCGACTCTGGCGAATCTTCAAGCGTTTCGCGGGGCAAGGCGGGAAGTTCCGGCGGCTCGTCCGGTTCCTCGGCCGACCGGGTGACGCTTTCCGACGGAGCTAGGCTTGTGTCCGTGGCCACCAGAACGGCCCAGGAGGCCCCGGAATCACGGGCCGACAAGGTGGCCGCCCTCAAGGCCCAGGTGGAGGCCGGCACCTACCAGCCGGACTCCAAGAAAATCGCCGAAAAAATGCTGACCATGGAGTCGGAACTGTTCGGCTAGGCCGCGCGCGCCCCAAAAAACGCGCCGCGCAGCCCTTGGGCAACGCGGCGACGCGAACAACAAACAAGTATTTCCTGACGCCTTTTCGGACCGCCTCGGCGGGTCCGGGAAGGCGTCAGCCTTTTTTGGGAGTCGCCATGCCCGGCGTATAATGGGCCGGGTAGCGGGAGTCGGTCTGAGGAATCTGCAGGCCTATGCGGGCCTCGTTGTTGACCACGATGGGGCCGCTGAGATTAAGGGTCGTGCGCTCGGGCATTCCTTGGGGAATGGTCACGGTGACCAGGACGGTGGCCTGCTCCCGGGAGTCGATGCCCAAAAGCCGCCGGTCCGCCTCGCCGATGACCACTTCGTATTCGGTCATAAACGAGTAGGGATCGGCCACGAGCAACCCCAGCGACGGATTGTCGAGGCTTTGCAGCACCAGAAACGGGGAGTCGTCACGCACCTGGATGAGGGTGAATTCCCGCTGGTCCCCGAAGCCGATGAGGCCCCTGGGGAATTGCAGCACCCGTTCTTCCGGCAACGTCAAGCGCCCAAGGCGCGTTTCCACTATTCGTTCGTTTTTTTTGGCCATAACTTCGCCGCCGCCAGGACATCGGAATCCATGGCGCAAAGCGCCTGCCGATTCTGTTCAAGCACCCGCAGATAAACCTCTTCCCGATACACCTGCATGTCGTCGGGCACTTCCAGCCCGATCTTGATCTGCTTGCCCTGGACTCCCAGGACGGTGATCTTGATATGGTCTCCGAGGTGCAGGCTTTCGCCCGGCCTCCGGGTCAAGATGAGCATGAACGCCCACGCCCCCACTTGTGTTTCTGGACGCGAAAAATGCCGTCTTCGCGCCCGGTTATCGACCCTTCTAGCCGTGTGGGCCGGCCTTTGTCAACGCCTGGGGCCGCAGCCGCTAAATATAGCTGACCAGGGACAGGTTCATCACCGTGCTCGAGGACTTGAGCACAGCCTGATAGGCCAGTTCCTGCTGGGCCAGCTTGGTGATGAGCTCGGTCAAGTCGGCGTCCTCGGTCTTGCTCAGTGTATCCCCGGCGTTCTCGGCCAGGGTGTCGACCATGACGCCGGCCGCCGTCACCCGGTTTTCCCGGGCGCCCACCGAGGCGGCCACGGTGAGCACCTGCTCCTGGGACGCCGTCAGCTGGTCCAGGGCTTCCTGGCACCCCTGCTGGTTGTTGGTTTCGAGGTAGCCCACGAGCTTGCCCACGGTCTCGAACAGGTTGGCGTCGACCGACCCTTCGAAGGTCACGGCCTGGCCGTTGTAGACGCCGCCGAAGATGTCCTTGCCCACGCCGTTGACCGTGACCGAGTCCGTGGGGGAAATGGCCATGTTGATGTTGGCGGTGCTGGGCTGGATGAAAAACTGGCTGCCGGAAACCACGGTGCCGCCGCTGTCGAGGGTCAGCGAGCCGCCGGGCACGGGCAGGCTCACCGTCGTGCCGCTGGGCGTGCCCGAGGTGTTGCCCGACACCCAGGAGCGGCCGCCGTCGGTGCTGTAGGAATAGGCAAAGGGTGCGCTGAAATCGCAGTCCTCGTCCAGGCGCACGGCGACGTTGCCGGAAAACACCCCGGCCGCCGAGGCCGTGGCCCCGGAGTTGGTCGCGTCGATGACGGTCACGCCGTCGTTGGTGTTGCCGTTGTAGACCGCCGTGGGCCGGATCCACATCCAGGTGCCGTTTTCGTCCTCGTGGTCGGCGCAGGCCGTGACCGTGTCCAGGGCGTCGTTGCCCAGGGTCATGGTCACGCCGCCGAGGTTGAGTTCCTGGGGATCGTCGGTGGTGGCGGTATTGTAGGAGCCGGTGGTCCAGGTGGTCCCGCCGTCGGCGGAGTAGGAAAACGCCGGCTGGTGTCCGGCGGTGTCGGTGCCCATGAACTGCACCAGCAGCGTGGAATTGCTGGAACCGGCGAGGGTGAGGCCGCCGTTGGAAGCGGCCACCGCCGCATTGAAGGTCTCGTCGTTGGAGTTCATCCACAGGGCCTCGGAGAAGGCTTCGGTATCCACCTTCTGGCCGGCGAACAGGGACTGGCCGCTGTACTCGGTGTTGGCCAGGGAAATGAGCTGCTGGAAATACTGGCGCACGGCCGAAGCGATCTCACCCCGGTTCTCCTCGGTGACGGAGCCTGTGGCCCCCTGCTCGGCATAGCCCTTGATGGAGGTGATGAGCGTGCTGACCGAGGTGAGCGCGCTGTCGGACTGGGTCAGCCAGCCTTCGGCGCTGGTGATGTTGCGCTTGTACTGGGTGAGCTGGCTGATGTCGCAGCGCGTCTGGAGCACCAAGGCCGCGCCGTTGGGATCGTCGGAGGGCGCGTTGATGCGCTTTTGGGTGGACGACTGGAGATTGGTCTCCATGAGCTTGCTTAAGGCGGCGTTGTTTTGCCGGACGATGGAGCCGTAGATGCTTTGCTGGGCGACGCGCATGACCATGGTGAACCTCCGGGAGCCTAGTTCTTGAGCCCCAGGACTGTCTCGAACATCGAATTGGCGGTGCTGACGAGCTTGGCCGCGGCCTGGTAGGAATGCTGGAACTTGATCATGTTGGTCAGTTCCTCATCGAGATTGACGCCGGAAGTCGAGAGCTGCTGCTCGTTGAGCTCGGCGGCCAGGGCCGCCTGGTAGGTGGCCTGGTAGGAGGCGGCGGCGGTGTCCGAACCGACCTTGGACACCAGGGAGGCGTAATAGTCGGTAAGCGTCTGGTTCACGGTGGTCTTGCCGGCGACATAAAAGGGAATATCGGTGTTTTCCAGTTCGGTCATGGCCTTGGCCGTGAGGTTGTCGCCCACGGCCACCAACCCGTCCGCGCCCACGTGGCCGGCGTTGATCCGGTTGAGGTCGGTGCCGATGACATCGTTGACGGCCACGTCCGAAGCCTGGGAGCCGGTGAGAAACGTGTTGACGCCAAGGGCGGCCAAAACACCCGACGAATCGTCGCCGAACTGGAAAGTGTATCCGTTGACGCCGCTGATGGACAGGCGGTTGTTGCTGATGGACGCGTCGAGATAGGTGTCGGTAAAGGCCGGCGGCGAAAACGCGTTGTCTATCGCCGTGACAAGATCATCCAGGGTCGTGGTCCCGGGGGTGAAGGCGATGGACGCCTGGACCGGGTTGCCGCTGCCGTCCACGGCGAGATTGCCGTTGGCGTCGTAGGCATACAGCATGAACGCGCCGGACTGGAGCCTGTCGCCATAATCCAGGCCCGAAGACCGGGAATCAAGCGCCACGTTGGTCAACGAAACGGCGTTGGTCCCCAGGACCGAAGCGAAATTCGTCAGGCCCGCGCCCTGGGAATGGATGCGGTTGACCTCCCAGACCATGCTCTTGGCAAAGGCGTCGAGGGTGTCCTGAAACTCGCCAAGCTCCTCGTCGCGGAACAGGAACGCGCCGGCCAGCGCCCCCCCGGTGAGACGCCGGGTGTTGTCCGTGCCGTCGGCGTACTGCTGGGGGGTGATGTTCTCGGCCGTGCCGGCCGTGGTGTACCAGTACAGGGCCTTTTTCGGGACCAGGGTGAAGGTGTCGCCGACATTGAGGTTGTCGGCGGCCGGCGTGGTCGGATCGTCAACGTTGGCGAACCAGATGTCGAGGTCGCCGACCCGGACCTTGGAACCTGCGGCCTCGGCCTGATAGACCGCCGTCGTGCCGTCGTCGTTGGTCAGCCAGGTGCGGCCGCCGTCCAGGGACACCTGGAAGGCCGCGCCGCCGCCCACGGCCCCGCCCGAAACCACCTTGAGGGTGTATTCGTCGTTGTCGGCGCCGTCGTAGTAGGCCTGGACGTCGCTGACGGGAGGGCCAAGGGAGGTCGGCGAAAGCTGGCGCACGGTCTGGCCCTGCTCGAACTTGAAATCAAAGGCCACCACCCCGTCCACCACGGTCTGGCCGGCCGAGGTGTAGACCGTGATGTTGCCTTTGCCGTTGTCAACGACGTTGATGTCGACAAGGCCCGCCATCTCGCGCAGCTTGACGTCGCGCAGGTCGTAGAGATTATTGGGATTGCTCTTGCCGTCGATCTGGGTCTGGTTGATCTGGTTGTTGAGGTCGGCGATGTCCTTGGCCAGTTCGTTGAGCTGATCGACGCCGGCGGCGATGCTCTGATCGGCCTGGTCTTCGAGCTGCCGCATGGAGTCGGCCTGGGAGCGCAAGGTGCTGAGCAGGGTCTCGGTGTCGTCCACCAGGGTCTGGCGCACGGCGGCGCTTTCCGGATTGGTGGTCAAGTCGCCCCAGTCGTCGAAAAATTTGTTCAGCGAGGTGTTGAGCCCGTCGGTGTTGGACTCGTTGACGAGGTTCTGCACGCTTTGCAGGCCGTTGTAGAGGGTCTGGTAGCGGTCCCGGGCCGACACCTTGGTCAGGTATTGGGCCTCGACGAACTTGTCGTGGGCGCGCACCACTTCCTGGGCCACCACGCCGGTGCCGACCTGGCCGGTGAACGTGTTGACGTACTGGCCGTCTTTCAGCACCACCGACTGGCGGCTGTAGCCCTCGGTGTCAACATTGGAAATGTTGTTGCCGGTGACCTGCAAGGCCGCCTGGTTGGCGCGAAGGGCCCCTGCCCCCATGGACAGCAGGGAAGTGATGCCGGACATCAGAGCCTCCCGCTGATCATGCCCGGAGGCGGCGTGGCCGAGGCCATGCGGCCCCTGGCCCCGTAGACGCCCTTTTTCGGGGTCATGAGCTTTTGCAGATTGTCCAGGCTCGACTTGGTCACGTCATAAAGCCCAAGGGCCATGGCGTAGTTGCGCGAGGCCTGCTTCGCCGAGCGCTGCTCGGTCTTTTCGATGGCCTCATAAAGGCCCTGGGCCGCCTCCCGGGTCTGGGGGTCGAGCTGTCCGGCCAGATCGGCCAGCCGCTTGGCCTGGGGGTCCAGGGCGGCGTACAGGGCGTGGAGGCTGTGGCGCTCCGCCGTGATCTGGCGCAGCAGCTCCTGGATGGAAAACTCCACCGAGGCTACCGCCGCGGGCTGGCGCGTGGAAAGATGGGAAAATTCTTCCGCCAGAAGGCTTTCCAGGAGAGTGACGGCCCCAAGCTGCCGGCGCAGGTTCGAAAGTAGCTGACCCTTCATGGCGTTCCTCGATTTTTACTTGCTATTCCAGCCAATTACAGTGGCCCATACAGGACTCCCGAAGCGGCCAGCAGGCCATGCGGGTCCACCGTCTCGCCGCCCCGGCGCAGTTCGAAGTGCAAATGCGGCCCGGTGGAGCGTCCGGTGCTTCCTACCTCTGCAATTTTTCCGCCAGCCTGGACGCTGTCGCCCGGCCGCACCGCGTAACCGCGCAAATGGCCGTACACGCTCTTCCAGCCGCCAGGGTGCTCCACCTCCACCACGTTGCCGTAGCCGCCCTTGGTTCCGGCATAGGTGACCACCCCGTCCCAGCAGGCGGCCACGGGGTCGCCCTCGGCCGCAGCGATGTCCATGCCGGCGTGCCAGGCCTTGCCGCCCTTGAAGGGATCGGTGCGCCAGCCGTAATCGGAGGTGATGTCGCCCCGGGTCGGCGCGGCCATGGGCCGGGCCGCCTGGGCCTCGGCCAACCCGTCATCGTTTTGACGGCTGCCCTCGGCCGGATCGTGGGCAGGGCTTAGCGCCGGCATGGCCGACTGGCCATGGGCCGCCGCCCCGGGCCGGGCCAGAGCCGCCGCCACGGCCGGCGAAAGTTGTTGCGCCTGGATCGGCCGGCCCTGACGCGGCAGGGTCGCGTCCGTGACGGTCAGATTGGACGAGGCCACGCCCAGGCCATGGGTTCCCGTCGGCCGGTTGGCCGGCAACACGTCGCCGATGCCGGCCTTGTCGCCGCCGCCGAGCACCTTGCCCTTGAGCTGGCGGTACATCATGTCGGCCAGCCCAATGCCGCCGGCTTCGGCCATCTTGTCGCACATGGCCTTGTCGAACATGGAATAATACTGGTCTTCGTACTGGCCGCGCAAAAGCCCGTCCTTGGGGACCGTGGCCCGCATCTGGGAAAAGAGCTTGGAGATGAACACCGATTCGAAGCCCTGGCAGGCCTCGCGCAGCTTGGCTTCCTTGTCCTTGCCGCCGGAAAGCGTCTGGCGCAGGGCGTCGATCTCGAGCTTCTGCGCGACGTCGCTGTGCAAAGAGGCGGTGGCGGCCACATCGGCCACGCCCTCGGGAACGCTCATGGCAATCATCCTCGCGTTGCTGCGTCGGTTTTTTGGCCATTCGGCCCCGACGCCCCTGGTAACGCAAATTGCGGGCCAGTTTTGTGGGGGAGGCGGAGGGCAGAGCCTCCGGCGGCCGGGGGGATGATCCCCCCGGACCCCTGCAATGGGAAAAAGGGGTAAAGGGTTTTCGGCGCAGGTTGCTTCCCGGATGGGTTGGGAAGGCAAGGAGCCGTCGATTGCTCTTGACGGAACCCACGTTGCTCCGGCGGCCAGAAGCAGCGCCGCCTCTGCCTCACACACTCTGCCGGGGACTGGGGCTCCCGATCCCCGTATGGACGAAGGGGTCTCCCCCCTCCCCTGCCTGCCGGTTGCCCAACAAAACGCCCCGGCGGTCCGTGACGGACGCCGGGGCGGCGATGACTTTTCTGGCGAACGGCGCGGCGCGCGCCGGCCCGGCAGCGGCCGGACTAGTTGACTTCGAGGTCGGCCGAGAGCGCCCCCGAGGCTTCCAGGGTGCGCAGGACGCTGATGAGGTCGCGCGGCGTGGCCCCCAGGGCGTTTAACCCCTCGACCAGCTCTTGCAGGGTCGCGCCCTCGATCATCTTGAGTTTGCGGTTCTCCTCGTTGACCGCGATGTTGGTCTCGGGCGTGACCACGGTGCGGCCGTCGGAGAAGGGCAACGGCTGGGACACGTCGGCCGATTCCTGTATCTGGATCTGGAGGTTGCCGTGGGTGACGGCCACCGGGGAAATCTGGACGTTTTGGCCAAGCACCACGGTGCCGGTCTTTTCGTCCACCACCACCCTGGCCCGGTGGTCCGGGGTGACGTCGAGATTTTCGATGGAGGCCATGAGCATGGCCAGGTTACCCTGGTTTTCCGGCGGCACGGCCAGCCGTATCGTGCCGGCGTCGATGGCCGTGGCCATGGCCTGGCCCAGGGATTCGTTGACCCGCTTGGCCAACCGGGTGGCCGTGGAAAAATCGGGATTGCGCAGGGACAGCGTCAGATCGGGCTGATCGTTGAAGGCAAAGGGCACGCTGCGTTCGATATTGCCGCCGCCGGGCACGATGCCCACAGTGGTGATGTTTTTGGATACCGACGCCCCGGCCCCCTGGGCCGACACGCCGCCGACCAGGACCGACCCCTGGGCGATGGCGTAGATGTTGCCGTCAATGCCCTTAAGGGGCGTCACCAGCAGCACGCCGCCAAGCAGGCTCGTGGAGTCGCCGATGGAGGACACCGTGACGTCGAGCCGGCTGCCGGCCTTGGACGACACCGGCATCTGGGCCGTGACCATGACCGCGGCCACGTTTTTGGGCTTGAGCGTGGCCTTGTCCACCCGCACGCCCATCTTGTCGAGCATGTTGTAGATGGACTGGACCGTGAAATCCGAGCCGCGCTGGTCGCCGGTGCCGGAAAGGCCGACCACCAGGCCGTAGCCCACGAGCTGGTTCTTGCGCATGCCCGACACCGTGGCGATGTCCTTGATGCGGGCGCTGTGGGCCGTGTGGACCACGCCGAGCACCAGGGCGGCCAGGATGAGCACGGCCAGCATGGCCGGCAGGCTGTCCGGCAGCGCCGCCGCCATGACGGCCCGGGCCTTTTGTCGCGTTTTCGCCCTCCGGGCGTGTGCATTGGGTTGCATGTCCATACGCTCCCCTTGGTGATCCTTCCTGTCGTGCCCCGTGCGGCCTGAGTCAGGCGGCAGGGACGGCCGAGGCTGTGTTTGTGTCGCGCCGGCTAGAACGGCCAGACGTTGTCCAGGATGCGGGTGAGCCAGCCGCTCTTCTGGCGGTCGGCCAGGTCGCCCTCGCCGTAGTATTCGATCTGGCAGTCGGCCAGCATGGTCGACAGCACGGTGTTGTTGGGGCCGATGTCGATGGGCCGCACCAACCCCTTGATGACGATGATCTGGTTTTCGTCGTTGACCCGCGTCTGGCGCGCCCCTTCGACCTGCATCACCCCGCCGGGCAGGATGTTGACGATGCGCGCGCCGATGGAGGCGGTGACGGCCGATTCGCGCTTGGTCTCGCCCTTGCTCTGGAACTTCTGGGCCGTGTTGGTCTTGACGATGGGATCGCTGCCGATAAGCCCGTTCATGCCGAAGTTGGGGCCGCCGAGCTGGCCGGACAGGTTGCCGGCCACGTTTTTGTTGCTGAAATAGTTCTGCACCCCGAGTTCGTTGCTGGCCGTGCGGTCGTTTTTGGTCTCGGCCTTGAGGTCGGACTTGGAGGTGTCCACGATGTTGACGGTGAGGATGTCGCCGATGCGCCGGGCCCGGGTGTCGTCGAAAAGGAAGGTGGGCTGGCTTTGGCTGTAGATGGAGCCGGGGTTGTCGGCCGGCGGCGGGGCCTTGGCCGCGGGCGGCGTCATCTGGGGAGCCGGGGCGGCCTGCTTGGTGGCCGGCGCGCAGCCGACGACGGCGGCGGCGATAAGGGCCAGGGGGATAAGCGGTGTGCGTCTCATGGCGCGTGTTCCTTTGCGTTTCGCGGTCCGTGCGAAGGGCTTGCAGAAGCTTCCTACTGCACCACCACCGTCGTCTTGTCCTTGACGAGGCCGGTGATTTCCTTGGCGAACTTGTTGTTTTTGACGGTGATCTTGCCGCCTGGCGCGCCGTCGGTCATGGCCTCGGCCAGCATGGTCAGGCGCACGGCCCGGCCCTGGTAGATGAGCTTGACCTGATCTCCCCGGACAATGAGCGGCATGGGCTCCATGTCGTCGGCCATGAGGACCTGGCCCGCGCCCACGCCCTTGCGGGCCCGCCACTGTCCGTCGCCCGGCTCGAACACCCGGCCCTTGATCCCGGCCAGGTTGCGGCGTTCGTAGACGTAGGCGATCTGTTCCATGGCGGCTCCGTCCTTGGGCAAAATGTTCTTGATGGCCACCGGCACCCGGCCGAAATGTTCGACCACGGCCTCTGCCGGGGCTTGATGCAAGATCCTTGCCCCGGGTCCGGTCACCACGTAGCGAAAGGTCGTGCGGCCGGGCTGGACCTCGGCGACTTCAACGCCGACGCTGGCGGCCTCGTCCACGAACAGATGGTCCGGAGCGGAAACCGACAAGAGCTTGGCTTCGTCGCCCAGGGCCGCCACCTTGGGCGTCAAGGTTTCGACGGCCATGGCCCGAAGCTCCTGGCCGGAAACCACCCTGCCCCCGCGCCGCACGGTCAACTGGTTGGGCAGGGCGTATTCCACCGGTGCGTCGCGCAGGTAATAGCGCAGCCCTTCCATGACCTTGGCCGAGGGAATGACAGCGACGCGGCCCACGGCCTCCGGGGCGTACCACAGGGGCGTGGCCCCGAGCACGGCCCAGGCGTCGGCCGGAAATTCGCCGGAAGGTTCGGCGATTTCGGACAACAGCACCCGCTCGCCGGCGGCCGTGGCCGCCTCGCGCACGGTGATCCGCCACAGTCCGGCCCCGGCCGGCAGGGCGGCCAGGAGCCAGGCGGCGGCCAGGGCGGCGACGGCGAGAATGGTGATGGCGCGGCGTTTCATGGCGACCTCCTTGGCTGGCGGGCCCTCCCCGACGCCGCCGTCCGCCCTTGCGGGCGGCGGCGTCGGGACGAGCCCCGTAAACACGGATCCGGGCGGCGGACGCCCGCTTAACGCTTGATGTTGACGGCGGTCTGCAACATGCCGTCAGCCGTGGTGATGGACTTGGAGTTGGCCTCGTAGGCGCGCTGGCCGACGATAAGCCCAACCATTTCGTCCACGAGCTCCACGTTGGACATTTCCAGGAACCCCTGGGCCAGGGTGCCGGCGTTCTGGTTGCCGGGGGTGACCTCGTTGGCCGCGCCCGAGGCCTGGCTGGTGGAATAGAGGTTGCGGCCTTCAGCGGTCAGGCCGGCATTATTGATGAAGGTGTAGAGCGGGATATCGGTGGCGGCCAGCTCGGCGCTGTCGGCGTCGAGGCAGGACAGGTGGCCGTTTTCCGTGATGGTGATGGTCTTGGTTTCCGTGGGCACGGAAAAGGCCGGCTGGAGCGGATAGCCGTTGGCCGTGACGATGGTGCCGTCCTGGTTGAGCTTGAACGAACCGGCCCGGGTGTAGAGTTCGCGGCCGTTGACGTCGACCTTGAAAAAGCCCTCGCCCTGGATGGCGATGTCGAGCTGGTTGCCGGTGTTTTGCATGTCGCCCTGGGTGAAGAACTTGTGCACCGTCGTCGGCTTGACGCCCAGGCCGACCTGGAGGCCGGTGGGCAGGCGGTTGCCGCCCACGGTCTCGGTGCCGGCCACCTGCAAGGTCTGGTACATGAGGTCCTCGAACTCGGCCCGGCTCTTTTTAAAGCCCACGGTGTTCACGTTGGCCAGGTTGTTGGACATGGTGTCGATTTGCATCTGCATGGCCACCATGCCGGTGGAGGCCGTCCACAGTGATCGCATCATAACAGTATCCCTCCGGATCCTTGGCCTTACGTCTTGTCGGTGCCGACGCGGATGGCCTTGGTGTCAAGTTCGTTGGAGCTGCTCATGACCTTCTGATAGGCTTCGAAGGTGCGCTGGGTCTCGATCATGGAGACCATCTCTTCCACCACCTCGACGTTGGGCTTTTCGAGAAAGCCCTGGGCCACTTCGGTGGTTCCGGCCCGCATGACCCCTTCCTGGATGGTGGCCCCGGTCTGGGGCATGTAGAGGTTGGCCCCGTATTTCATGAGGGCGTCGGGATTTTGCACGGTGACCACGTCCACCTGGCCGACCTGGGCCCCGTCGACGTAGACCGCGCCGTCGCCGCCCACGGAGATGCGGCCTTCGGGCAGCTGGATGGGGCCGCCGCCGCCAAGGACGGGCATGTCCTGGTCGTTGACGAGCATCCCTTCGGCCGAGCGGTGAAACGCCCCGTTTCGGGTGTAATAGGAATTGCCCTGGCCGGCCGAGACCTTGAAAAAGCCCGGCCCCTGAATGGCCAGATCCAGCGGATTGCCGGTGGCCGTCAGCGCCCCCTGGGCGAAGTCGATCTGCTGCATGGCCAGGCGGGGCTTGGCAATGAGGTCGGCCCGTGGCAAGAGCTGCTTCTGACGGATGTCGCCCCGGGGGTCCATATGATAGTCGTGGGCGTAGCGGAAAAAGGTGTCCTCAAAGGAGACCCGGTCGCGCTTGTAGCCCGTGGTGTTGACGTTCGCCAAATTATTGGCGGAGATATTGAGACGCGTTTCCGTTGAGAGTGCGCCGAAAACCGCGCTGTACATGCTCATTTCCATGGAAGCGGTCCTCCTCGGCGCAGTGCTTTGCAACATGCGGGCCAGCCTGGGCCGCCCCGGCCGGGCGGAACACGGCCGAGCAGTCGTCTTTTTTCGCGGGCCGGCCCCGTGCAGCTTGACAAACCTCGGCGAAGTGGTATTTCCTCCCATTCGAGCGGGCGTAGCTCAGCTGGTAGAGTACAAGCTTCCCAAGCTTGGTGTCGCGAGTTCGATCCTCGTCGCCCGCTCCAAACCTGAGTCTCCCAACCGAATGGTTGACGTGACGAGGTGGGCCTGACGATCGGTCCACTTTTTTTTTGCTGACAAGGAAATCATGCTTCAGAAAAACGCCGTGGCCGATGCCGTCCGGGATCTTATCGCCCCTTACGTCGCCACCCTGGGCCTTGCGGTCTGGGGGGTGGAGCTGGCTTCGGCCGGCCATCGCCAGCTCGTGCGCCTGTATCTCGACCTGGCCGCCGACACGCCGCGCACGCCCGAACGCCTGGGCGTGACCATCGACGAATGCGCCAGAGTCAGCCGCCATCTCGGCGCGCTGCTTGAGGTCGACGAAATTTTCCACAACCCCTACGTGCTGGAAGTCTCCTCGCCGGGGTTGTCGCGCCGGTTTTTCGAAGCCGGCCAACTGTCCGCCTACGTCGGCCGGGAGATCGAGGCCAAGCTGGCCGTGCCCCGCGACGGGCGCAAGCGCTTCAGGGGCCTGCTGTCGGGCGTGGACGGCCAGACCGTGTCCATGACCGCGGACCCCGGACCCAAACAATTTTCGATTTCGTTTGATTTTGCCGAGGCGGACAAAATCCGCCTCATCCACGCTTTTGACGCCACACCCGAAGGAGAGGCCGACGGCGACGGCGGGCCGTACGGCAACTCGGAGGCAACCTCATGACCGAACTGAAAAAAGCCATCGATCAGATCAGCAAGGATCGCGGCATTGACCGCGATCTGCTGGTGGACACCCTGGAAGAAGCCGTCCGTTCGTCGGTGATCCGCAAGTACGGCGAGAACCTCGACGTGGAGGTCAGCTACAACGACGAGCAGGGCGAGATCGAGGTCTACCAGTTCAAGGTCGTGGTGGAAGACGACGACGTGGCCGACCCGGCCGCCGAGATCTGCCTGTCCGACGCCAAGGCCATCGACCCCAACGTCGCCCTGGAAGACGAGATGGGCTTTAAGCTCGCCGTCGAGGACCTCGGCCGCATCGCCGCCCAGTCCGCCAAGCAGGTGATCATCCAGCGCATGCGCGACGCCGAGCAGGAGATCATCTACGAGGAGTACAAGGACCGCAAGGGCGAGATCATTTCCGGCATCATCCAGCGCCGCGACCGGGCCGGTTGGATCATCAACCTCGGCCGCACCGAGGCGCTTTTGCCCAAGGAAGAGCAGATTCCCCGCGAGCGCTACAAGCGCGGCGACCGGGTCCAGGCGTTTATCATCGAAGTCCTGCCTTCCGGGCGCGGACCCCAGATCATCGTGTCGCGCACCCACGGCGACTACATGAAGGCCCTTTTCGCCCGCGAAGTGCCGGAAGTTTCCGACGGCACGGTCAAGATCGTGGCCGTGGCGCGCGATCCCGGCTCCCGGGCCAAGGTGGCCGTCATCTCCAAGGACCGCGACGTCGATCCGGTCGGCGCCTGCGTCGGCATCCGGGGCTCGCGCATCCAGAACATCGTGCAGGAACTGCGCGGCGAACGCATCGACATCGTGGTCTGGAACCCCGAGATCGCCAGCTACGCCGCCAACGCCCTGTCGCCGTCCCGGGTCACCCGCATTTCCGTCGACGAGGACGAAAAGTCCCTGGAAGTGGTGGTCACCGACGACCAGCTCAACCTGGCCATCGGCCGCAAGGGACAAAACGTCAAGCTGGCCGCCAAGCTGCTCGGCTGGAAGATCGACATCGTCACCGAATCCCGGTTCCGCGAGGCCAACGCGTCCAAGAAGTTCCTGGAGCAGCTGGCCAGCGTGGCCGAGATCCACGTGGACAACATCATCGCCGCCGGATTTGTCTCCATGGAGCAGCTGGCCGAGGCCGACGACGAGGCCATCGACGCCATCGCCGGCATGACGCCGTCCAAGCGCGACGATCTGCGCGCCGCCCTCAAGCTGATGGGCGCCTTCGACAAGCCCGCGCCGGCCGAAGACGACGATGCCCCGGTTTCGGCGGACGCCCCGACCGAAGAGGATGCTCCGGTTGATGGGGAGACGCCGGTTGAAGACGCCGAGGCAGCCGAAGGCGAAGCCCCGGCCAGCGGCGACGCCGCGGCCGGCACGGAAGAAACCAACGCGGACGAGGCCAAATGACGCGCGGCAAGTCCCATGCCCGGCCGCCGTGGCCGGTGCGGATGTGCGTGATCTGCCGGGAGCGCTTTCCGAAAAGCGAGCTGGTCAGACACGTCGCGGCGGCCGAGGGCGAAGCGGGCCTTGCGCCCGATCCCCGGGCCGTCCTGCCCGGACGCGGGCACTATCTCTGCGCCAACCCCGCATGCGCCGAGAAATTTTTGAAATACTCCGGTCGGCCCAGGCGACGGAGGGGGGGGTCAAGGTGAACAAGATTAAAATGAAGGACATTGCCAAGGAGCTTGCCCTGTCCAGCAAGGACATGCTGCATCTCCTGCGCGAACTCGGTATCCAGGTTAAAAGCCAGATGGCCACGCTGACCGACGAGGAAGCCGCCCAACTGCGCGCCCGCGTGCGCCAGGGCAGCTCCGGCCGCACCCAGGTCATCGACACCGAGGTTTCGCCCGGCGTCATCGTCCGCCGCCGCAAGGCCGCCCCCACCCCCCCGGCCGACGCCGCGCCAGCCTCCCGGGACTTCGAACCCGAATCGCCGGCGACCGCCGTCGAACCCGTGGCGGCGGCGGCCCCGGCCGAACCGGAACACGAGGAACCCGTCGAAGTGCAGTACCAGCCCCAGGCCGAAGATTTCGAGGCCTTTGCCGAAGCCCCCGCCGAGGAGTCCGCTCCCCCCGCTCCCGCTCCCCGCACGGGCGGCGCGCGCATCGTGCGCCCGGCCCAAACGGCCCGCATCATCGAGCGCCCCGAGCCGGAAAAGGCGGAGGAGCCCGCGCCTGCGGCCGTAGCCGCCGAACCGACGGC
>DLGG01000185.1 GCA_002482565.1 Solidesulfovibrio magneticus | reverse complement strand
CGGGGGAGGGAACCCTTTTTTGCCAAAAAGGGTTCCCTCCCCCAGACCCCCTCCCTCCCAAAAAACTCTCAATAGTCTAAATTAGTTGCCGCTAATTCCCTTATCGGGGGCGGTCCAGGGACGCCAAACCGTCCCTGGGCTGCCCCCGATAGGGGGTCCGGGGGGATTATCCCNNGGCGGGTGCAGGGCAGAGCCCTGCCGGAGAGGTCTGGAGAGGCAGCGCCTCTCCAGTTCTTAGTTTTCAGCAGAATGCAAACCGCCAGCTCCGGCGGCGAAGCGGACGTTGGTGCGCTCGGGGTCGGTCTTGGACGGCTTGGAGCAGTTCCACAGGCAGGCGCCGCAATGCAGGCATTTCTCGCGGTCGAAAAGCGGCACGCCGTCGTCGGGGTTGGTGGTGATGGCCTGGCCGGAGCAGGCTTCGATGCAGGTCTTTTCGCGGCAGGCCCGACAGGTGTCGTGGTCCTCGAAGGTGACGTGGTCGGCGTAGCCCGGGGCGGCCTGGACCTTGCCGCCGATAAGCAGCGCGTCCTGGTGGGATATGAGCAGCTTGCCGTCGTATTCGATGGCCGGCCAGCCCACGCGGTCCATAAGCGCGTCGTGCAGGGCCAGGCCCTTGGCGGTGCAGTCCTTGCGGATGCGCGCGATCTCCTCGCAGGAGATGCGGCCCCGGTAGTATTCCTCGATGGACGGGATGCGCTTGTGGACCGGCTCGGAGCCGGCCGGCCAGCACAGCGCGCCCTTGGTCAGCCCGGAAATCGCCATGCCGACGATGCCCGGGATAAAGCCCGAGGCAAAGGCCTCGCGGGAGCGGCGGGCTTGCTTGGCTTCGGTCTCCAGCCAGGAGTCGCGGCGGCGGGCCAGGTAGGTCTTTTCGAGGTTTTCGCTGGTAAAGGGCAGGCCCTGTTCGAGGAGCTGCACCACGGCCTGGCCGAGCATGACGCCCGAGGCCCAGGCTTCGTCCACGCCGGAGCCGGTGAGCACGTTGGTGGTGCCGGAACCTTCGCCGATGCGGGCGTAGCCGTCGCCGACGAGGTAGGGTTCGCCGTTTTGGCCGGATTCCTGGAGCGTCTTGGCCCCGAAGGAGGTCAGCGTGCCGCCTTTCAAGTACTTCCAGAGATAGGGATGCTGCATCCAGTGCTGGAGGTAGCGGTAGGCGGTGCGCACGGGGTTGTCGAACCAGCTGGGCACGAAGATGCCAAGCGACGCCTTGCGGTCGGGCAGGACGTAGAGGAAGCCGAAAATTTCCGGTTCGGGGTAGCCGATGGTGTGGATGACCGTGCCGGGTTTGAGCGGGCAATGGCCGGGCAGGTCCACCACGACCTTCATGCCCACGGCGTAGTCGCGCTGGTGGTGGCCGATGGGCAGTCCCCGGGCGTCGTCGATGGCGCGGCCGACGGGACCGACCGGGCCGTCGCCGACCACGGTCAGCTTGGCGCGCACGTCCATGCCGGGCATGTAGGCGGCGTCGGGGTTGCCGGCCTTGTCCACGCCCTGGTCGGCCAGACGCACGCCCTTGACCTTGCGGTGTTCGATGATGGGCGCGGCAACCGGCGAGGAAGGCCAGATCTGGGCCGCGCCGGTGGCCATGACGTTGTTGCCGACCCACTGGTTGAACTGGCCGATGGAGAAGGTCAGGCCGCCGTGTTTGTTGAGAAACGGCGGGATGTAGGGCAGCTGCCAGGAGAAATCCTTGTAGGTGCAGCCCGGGAAGCGCCCGCCCAGGAGCTTAAACGCGGCGTCGGCGGCTTTTAGGGGCAGCGGCCGGCGGCTGGCTCCGTGGGGATCAAGGAGATAAACGACCTTTTCCTCGGTGATGGGCGTGCACATGGGCAGGCAAGCCGGGTCGAGGTCGGGCAGGGTTTCGCGGATGGCCCGGGCCTTGGAGACCACGCCCGAGACGCCGACGCCGATGTCGTCGGCGCGCTCGTAGCAGATGACCTGGGGCGGCATGCCGGGCATGAGGTCGCTTTCCATGACCGGGGAGCCGTCCTCGTTGACGATGCCCCGGGCGAGCGTGGTCAGAAACCCGCCCATGGCCGGCCCGAAGCCGACGCAGACAATGTCCGTTTCCATGGTTTGACGATCACTCATTGGCAGTGCCCCTTTGCGAAAACCGGATGTTTTTGAAGTCGTTACACCAACGACGTATAGCGCGCGACATCATTGTCCCACGCAGTCTCAAAAGTTTTTTTGAGTGTTAAAAACTGGTCTCGATAGTATTCAAAAATTTCGTGTTTTCCTGTTGTCGTCATGTATCTGAGTAAATAGTCCTTTCTCCAGGAATTGTCGTACTTTTCAAGATATTTGTATTTGAGCCACAGAGTTGCGTCTTTTCTTTCGTCTGGAATTGTTATGCTGGTCGTGTCTTTAAAATTGTTCAAAATTATGTTTCTATTTAGCGTTATTATGCCAATATAAAAATTGTTAAGAGAACTTTTCCCTGATTCTAGGCAGTAGTTGACGAGTCCTTTGCCGGCGGTTGTATTCTCTTGGGTTAGGATGATGTCTGGCGCGCTGGGTTGGTTCTCCCAGTCTTTTTTCCAAATGCAGAGCTGGCTGTATTGCACAGAGGCATTCGAAGAGTAGGCTATGCTGTAAATATCCTCCGGGAAATAGGGTCGTAAAAATAGCCCAAGATCTTTGTAGAAGTCTTTAAGGAGTATGTTCTTTATTGCTCCGAAGTTTGCGTTTATGTCACACATAAAGCCAAGTTTTTCAATTCTGTCGGACTCATTTTGATTGTCCAGGATGAAATCAACAAGAAACTGCGTCGTGTCCATTTAACGTCTCTCTTGTCAGAATGGATTGACCCAGGCTGCCGATCAAATCTTCAAGAAAAAAGCGCACTCGCATCGCCTTGCATTCCGTAACGCAATCCTGAAGCCAGGGAACGACAAATTCAGCATGAGACAAAAGGATCACTCTATTGCCGATCACCTCTTGGGCAAGATCGTTCGGCAAGGATTCCTCGGACGGGTCTTTCCCGTCCAACGTCAAATAGATTAATATAAAATCCCGTTTCAAGGTTTCCAGATAGCGCCAGTAATCATGCAGCTGGTTTTGCTGATCCTGGGCGAAAATCTTATTCTCAATAGCGATGATGAATTTCGTGTCTGTTTCAATCCACAAATCGATTCTACGTCCCATGTCCGTGACGTGCTCAGTCTTGACATGAAACTTGTCGAAAGCATCGAGACTCAGGTTGGCGTGCAACAGGTCATGGTCGGGATGGGCCTTGTCGACATAGTGCCGCAGGTGTTCCAGGAAAAGACGCAGAAAGGTTTCCTGCTGCCCATGCGCGCCGGACGGGCGCAGCAGTTCGGCGATAGTCGCGGAAATGGCGTTCTCGTCATGTGTCCGGCTCAAGACGGAAAAGACGTTGAAGTCGGAGGCGATGACGTAATCCGTTTCCCGCTTGTACTTCGCCCAAATGTTCTTTCGATACTGGTAGTGCGAGAAAAAAGCGTCCAAGGCGTGGCGTTCCCTGACCTGGGCGGCCCGGGCTTGGTCGGATAGCGCCTTGAAAAAGGCTTCAAGTCGGTTCGTTTCGAGCATCACGCCTTCACGCCATGAAAACCGCCGGGGGGATTGTCTCCCCCCGGCGGGGGAGCGGGGGCAAGCCCCCGCGTTTTGTTACATCGGGTAATCGAGCGCTTCCGGGATCATGACCTGGGTGAGCGCCTGTCCGGCCCGTTCGCGGGCCGCGCCGCAGCCGGCCAGGGTGGCGTCCACGGCGGCGCGCAGGCCGGCAAACGCGGTCAGATCGGCTCCGGCCGGGGCGTAGCCGTAGACCAGGCTGGCGCAGACCTTGGCGGCCTCGCCGGCGGCCTTGGCCGCCTGGACCCGGGCCAGATCGCTAAAGAAGGTGACGTAGCCTTCCAGACCCTCGGCCACCACCGGATTTTCCGGCCCCTTGGCGGCCAGTTCCAGCACGTCGAGGATCTGCAGGCGCGTGGCGATGAGCGGACACAGGGCGTCGGCCAGGGGGAAGGTCACGGCTTGCCGGTTGCTGTGGTAGAGCTTCTTGCCGTCGGCGTCCTTGTTGGCGGACAGGAAGTCGAAGGTGTGCTTCCACAGCGTAAGGCCGGCGGCCACCGAGGCCGCGCCGGTCTCGGGATTGGCGGCGGCCACGCGCTCCATCTCGGCGATGTAATTATTGACGTAGGCCAGGAAGATGTCGCTGGCCATGGTGATGCCCATCTGGCGGCGCTGGACGCACTCGGGGCCTTCGTAGGTGGCTTCGAGCTGGCTGTCGTTCCATTTGTGGAAGAGGAACCCAGGGCAGTCCTCGGTGATGCCATAGCCGCCCATCATGGCCACGGCCTCGCGCATGACCGTGGCGCCGTGGCCGGTGTTCCACAGCTTGCAGGCCGGGCAGAGCACGCCGGCTTCGGCTTCCAGCGCCTGGTACTTGACGACAGGATCGGCGTCCAGGGCCTCGAAACGGGCAGCGTCGCGGCCGGCTTCGGGGGTAAACAGCAGATTGACGTATTCGATGGCCTCGGGCTGGACCTTTTTGAGCGCCGACATCTGGCCGCGCGCCCCGGACACGCCCTTGGCGGCCAGGGCCGCGTCCTTGGCCTTTTCCGTGGGATCGAGCTGGTCGAAAAGCCGCGCCGTGGCGAACCCCAGCGAAGCTCCGGCCTCGCCGGCGGCCCAGACTTCGGCCAGACGGATGACGGCGTCCTGCTTCTGCTGCAGGCCGAGTTCGAATTTCGCCGAACCGGCCTCGCAGGCGTCGCCGCCCCGGAACCGGCCGCGCTGGTAGCGGATGACCGGCTCCACGGCCGAGAGCAGCTTGGCCGTGGTCATGAGCGCCACCGGCACGCGGGTGCGGTGGAACACGGCGGCGATGACCTCGGAGTGGGAATAGTTGGGGACGATGCAGCCGTCTTTGACGGTGTAGCCGCCGATGATGCGGCTGGCCGGCACCTTGAGGTTGAAGACCGGGTCGCGGGTGGAGGACAGCTGGTGCACCATTTTGAGCGTGGGCGCGCCGCGGTCGAACAGGCCCGGGTCGGTCTCTTCCAGGATGATGATGCAGGAGGATTTGATGCGCGGGTCAGCGGTGTCCACGGCGGCGGTGGCGTAGTTGGCGAAATCCATGCCGGTGATGAAGCGGCCGCGCTTTTCGACGTGCAGGATGGGTTCCTGGCCGTCATCCCAGGAATCGACGCGCACCTTGCCGGTCAGCACGCCGGTGTCCACGCCGACGTAGGGGATGGGCTCGGTGAGCGCGAACGCGCCGCGCCAGGGGGCGCGGTCCGGGGCCGGGGCGCACAGGGACATGTAGTGGTCGCGCTGCTCGGTGGTGCCGCGCTCGTGGATGGGCGACAGGGCCAGGTTGTTGGCCAGGGAGCAGGTGGCCGCGCCGGCGTCGACCCAGGAAAGTTCGAAAGCGACCAGGGACAGGGCCATGTTCTTGGGTCCCTCGATGAAGCCGCCCTGGTGGGGATCGAGGAAGACGGCGGTGATGCCGGCTTCGTCGAAGGTCTTCAGCAGCGAATCCTTCTGCTCGGTCCATTCATGGGAATGGCGCACGCCGTCGGCCACCATGCGGGCCACGACGCCCCGGGCCACGGAACGGGCCGACTGCACGGCCATCTGGAGATCGAAGCGGTCGGCGTAGCGCCACATGATTTGCCGGACGTCGTCGCCCGGGAGAGTGCGTAGGGTTTCCATAGGTCTCGCCTGGTTCGTGGTTGCTGGCGCGGGAGCGCAAGTGTGCGCTGATTATAAAGTAGGGGAAGCTAAAATATTCGGCTCCACGCGTCAATCCGGGGCGCGCCGCGACAGCGGCTGCCCCGAGGCGTGGAACAGGCCGGCATCGTGGCGGATTCCTGTCCGGCCGGACTTGTGCAAATGGTCGTGGTTCGATACGAATCCAGGCAGGGGGCGTGTCCCCCGCAACCTCCGACTCGGCGGGCGGCCATGCCGTATGTCCTGACGCACCATTTCGACCCGGACTTCGAACAGCGCCGGCTGCGCCCGAAGAATCGGGAGGACGGCAGCGTGGACCAGTTCGACCTGGGCTACGTGCAAAACGTCGCCGCCGGCCAGCTCCTGGCTGAATGGACGCCCCTGGCCCCGGACGAGGACGCGCCGGACGGGGCCATCGTCTCGGAGAACACCGCCTTTCCCCACGGCGAGGGCTGCAAGGTCGATCCGGACGACCCGCTGCGGCTTTTGGCCGCCGTCAACGGCCATGTGGCCCGCATCGACGGCCGCGTCACCGTGCGCGAGACCCTGGCCATCGGCCGCGACATCGATTTCCACACCGGCAACATCGTGGCCCTGGGCGACGTCATCATCGGCGGCGACATCCGGCCGGGATTCACGGTCATGGGCCGCCACGTCACGGTGACCGGGCTGGTGCTGGCCGCCCGGGTGCGGGCCATGGGCAACGTCACCTGCAACGGCGGCATCCAGGGCGGCGGCAAGGCCACCCTGCGGGCCGGGCGCAGCCTGCGGGCCAGGTTTTGCGAAAACGCGGTGCTCCATGCCGCCCAAAACATCCTCATCGACGGTTCGGCCATGCATTGCCGGCTTTTCGCCGGGGAGAAGCTGGCGGTCAAGGGCCGGCTGGCCGGGGGCGAAGCCTACTGCGGCGAGGCGGTCTACGTGGGCGAGCAGCTCGGCGGCGGCGGCCAGAGCCAGACGCGCATCCTGCTCGGCTACGACCCCGAGCGCATCCACAAGGACCAGCACATCAAGGCCGGGCTGCGCCAGGCCCTGCTCGACGTCGAGGCCTGCCGGGTGGATCTGGGGCGCGGCGGGGAAGCCGCCAAGGATTGCGCCGAGGCGCTGGCCCAGGGCGAACAGCGCGTCGAGACCTTCCGCCGCCAGCTCAAGCGCTTGTGGGAGAGTCCGGCGGCCACCCGGCGTTTTTCCAGCTGCCGGGTCATCGTGCCGGGCCGCATCGGGGCCAACGTGGAAATCTCCATCGGCGAGGCCCACGCCTTCATCCCCGAGGACACCCGCGACGCCGTGATCCGCTACCAGGACGGCGAAATCGTGGTGGAGCATCCGGCGCTGCGCAAGTAGTGCGCGTCTGCCGGGGCATGCCTCGTTTTTGCGCGCGGGACATTGTCATCCTGCCCAGGGAGTGCGTCAAGAGCTCTGGATTTCCTTCTCCTCAAGCAATTGAAAGAAATGACTCATGAAGCAAGCCGGCTGCAACTTGAGCCATTTCTTTGGACATTGGAAGCTGTCGCGAACAATTACTGCAAATTCTTGTGCTTGTATAATTTGTAGTAAAATTGGTCGCGTCGGCCGTGGGCAATTTCTTCATAATGCTCTTCTGTGAATGCAACAATGGGGAGTCCGTAGCTCTCTTCAAAAGATTCGATTCCGTATGATATTATTGAGGTGTTTATAAAACAAATCAAATCTGGCGGGTTCGAGCGGTATGATGCCAAAATATTGTCCTTGCCAAATATCGTCCACTCGGGAGGCATCAAGTTGATAAATGGCGTAGGGTTAGGCTTTCGGGTAATGAAGTTAATCATAGCGCCTTCCGGCAATACAGCAAGGGATTGCAGTTCTCTCGGCTGGCGGGTTAAGGCAGCGATCAATTCGTTGACAGCTTCAGCCCTGTTGTCCCAATAAATTGATCCATCTGTGCTTTCTATGGGGGTGTTCTTGTTTTTCATCTGCAGCTCAGAGGCAAATACGCGAGGGTAGATGAAGAAAAATAAAGTTATAAGTGCGCAGCAAGAAACTGTTCGTTTGATATGTTTGCCTTTGAAGGATGACGGAATGTAATATAACAAGGCCATGCAAAATAAAATGAGTGATGGAACTAACAAGAAATTTCCATAGTGAAAAGGTCTGGCGTTTAAGAATATTTTTAAACTTAAAAATGTCGAGAATATGCATAGCGAACATAGTAGAATATGATTTATTGCGTTTGTGAAGTTTGTGTGAACAGTTATGATGTAGAGTGAAGTAGCTAGGGAAAGAGGTGGGAGCGCCGTTGTCCAGTAGATGCTGATGGTTGTTTGTTCCCCAAATGGCACAAGCGATATGACATATAAGCTAACAATAGAGATCAACAGGACGGAAAGTGCGCCGCCGCAACGAGGCAATTTCTTTGCGACAAAAGAACCTCCGATGATATACAGCAAGGCCGCGAAGAAGAATACGCCGGCCAGGGACATGGTTCGAATATTGTGCCACAGGTGTAATGTCCCTGTGACATTTTTGTAGAAGTAGTTCCCGGTTATGCCCGGGTGAAAAGTCATGCGCCACATGCGTGTCACGCCCGCCCAGGCCTCTTGGATGGGCATAAAGAAGGAAAGGCCCGCCAACGCGAGGCTGAACGGCAAGGCCAAGCCGATCCCCATTGCCAAGCAGTGGTGAAGACGATCTTGCGAACGCGAAACGTTGTATTTTATTGTCAGGATAAACCCTAGGCTGGTGCTGGCAAAAACCGCCAAGGCTATTTCTGGTTTTGTGAGGAAGGAGAGCCCTGCGATGCCACCCAGCACGAAAGCTGCGACAAGCGAAGGTCGGCGTGCGTATCGATACGCCTGAAGAATCCCCAGCAGGCCAATCAGGATTCCGTGGGTTATTTCATGTGAGTATGGAGCAATAAAGGAGAATATGCCGCCGTCATAGTCGTGGCTGAAAACCGACATAAGAGAAAAAACAATTACCGAAAGGATGGCGACGGCATTGTTTGTCAGAGTCGAAACTATTTTCCATATTGCAATCGAGACAAAAGCTGCAATCGTGAGGTTGGCGATTTCAAGCGTGTCGATGCTGGCTCCGAAAACAAAAAAAACGAGCGCATTGACATACTGTGAAAGGGGGCCATTTATGTGGGCGATGTCTTTGTAGAGCAGCTTGCCTTGGGTGATTTGCCATGGGATGTAGAGCTCTCGGCCAAAGTCAACGTTGATGCTTCCCCATCGTCCCCAGTATCGTGTCAAGTAATAATGCCATATAAAGAGTAGGCCTAAGATCAGAAAAGCCGTGAAGACAGAGGCGAGCTTCTCTGCCTTTGCTTGTTGTTCAGATGAAAGGTGGGGCATTGTATCGCCAAATAGGGAGCTTTTGTCCGTCGCGAGCTTCGGCCTGGGCCGGGTGTGTTTTTACAGAGCAGGCTTGAGCGGCTTGCGACGGCCATGACGCGTTTGGAACCGCATGTCCCAGCCCAAGCGCCGGCGAACGTTGCGCGACGCTTGGCGCATAGCCTCGACGCGCTTTCCTACGACGTCTGATTGTAGTCCGGGTGGTCCTCGGGTTCGAGGTCGAGCACTTCCTCGCCGCCGATGTAGGGCATGAGGATGGGGTTTTCCACGGCCTTGAGCAGATTGGCGATGGCCCCCTTCAGGCGGTTGACGTTTTCCACGATCAAATTCACGTACTGCATCTTTTTCTCGACTTCCATGCGCTCGATGGTCAGTCCGATGAGATGCCGCATGGCGGCCTCGGCGTGCAGCGGCCAGGGGCCGGGCACCAGCTGCATGGCCTCGCTGATGAGCGCCGTGCCGATCTCGTCTTCGTGGTCGAGAAAGTCCTCGTAATCTTCCAGAATCAGCTCGGCCCCGTTTTTCATGATGGCCAGCACGTTGTTGCCCACATGGGCCATGCCGCCGGCCGCCTTGGCCAGGGCGTCGCGGCCCACTTCCAGTTGGCGGCCGACGGTCAGCGACACGATGCGGGCGCAGTCGGCCAAAAAGTCGGTCTCGAAGCGATCGAAATAGTTGGCCTTCTTGGAATAGAGCATGATCAGGCCAAAGGCCTTGTCGTCCGGGCCGCGCAGGAAAAACGACAGCCGGCAGCGGTAGCCTTCGAGATAGGGCACGCAGTCGATGGACTCGCCGCCGCGCTCCGGGCCAAGGAGGTTGTTGGAGCGCACGAACAGCATGCGCGGATTGGCCACCGAGCGCATGACCGGATGGTGGGGCAGGGCCTCTTCCATGAATTTGACGAAGATGGGCGTGGCCCGGCCGGTGTGGGTGTTGGCCGCGATGTTGACCCAGTGGCCGGACTCGTCGTGCAGGCGGCAGACGTAGAGGTCGGCCTTGAGTTCCTTGAGCAGCACCTCGGCGCTTTGCTCCAGGATTTCGGCGGCGGTCTGGAAGTCCTGGCCGGCGTTTATCAGCTCGTAGAAAATTTCCAGCATGAGCTTGGCTTTTTCATGAGCCTTCTTGGCCAGGCCGAAGCGGTGCTCCAGCTGGACCAGGCCGGGGTTGGCCTTGCGCAGGCCCTCGATCTTGGTGACCTTGAGCCGGTCAAGCTCCAGGCGGATGGCGGTCAGCACGCCAAGCAGCGATTCCCAGTCCGTCACCGGCCGATCCGGGTCCTCGAGCTGCGGCGTGAGCGGCAGCACGTCCAGCGACGTCTTGAGGGACGTGAGCAGGTCGCACACGGCCCGGCGCACGGCTTCCGGGGCCGAGCCGATGATGTTGAGCAGGTGTTCGCGGGGATCGCTTGCCGTCAGCAGAAGCGGCGTGGCAATGGGGCAGCAGTCGGCTTTGAGGGTCATGTCGCTTCCTTGGGCGCGGGCACGGGGTCGGATAGGCGCAGCATAGCGCGGGCCGCGCCGTCTGTCATCCGGGCGTCACAAGGAGACGACGTCGAAGCGCATGGTTTCGAGATCGGCGATGAGCACCTTGCCGCACAGCGCCCCGGGCCGGCCGGCCAGCAGGCGCACGACCTCGGCCGATTGCAGGGCGGCCGCGGCCATGACCGCCGGCGACGGACAGCCCAGCACGTCCTCGGCCGCCGTGCCCGAGCCGCC
>DLGG01000199.1:77733-77972 GCA_002482565.1 Solidesulfovibrio magneticus | reverse complement strand
TACTCCCCAGGCGGGATGCTTAATGCGTTAACTGCGGCACCGAAGATCGCTCCCCGACACCTAGCATCCATCGTTTACAGCGTGGACTACCAGGGTATCTAATCCTGTTTGCTCCCCACGCTTTCGCGCCTCAGCGTCAGTACCTGTCCAGGTGGCCGCCTTCGCCACCGGTGTTCCTCCGGATATCTACGGATTTCACTCCTACACCCGGAATTCCGCCACCCTCTCCAGGACTCAAG
>DLGG01000199.1:66427-77688 GCA_002482565.1 Solidesulfovibrio magneticus | reverse complement strand
CGGCCTACGCGCGCTTTACGCCCAGTGATTCCGATTAACGCTTGCACCCTCCGTATTACCGCGGCTGCTGGCACGGAGTTAGCCGGTGCTTCCTTTGGAGGTACCGTCAGTTCCAGGGCTTGTTCAGACCTGGAAGGTTCTTCCCTCCCGACAGAGGTTTACGACCCGAAAGCCTTCTTCCCTCACACGGCGTCGCTGCGTCAGGGTTTCCCCCATTGCGCAATATTCCCCACTGCTGCCTCCCGTAGGAGTCTGGACCGTGTTTCAGTTCCAGTGTGGCTGATCATCCTCTCAGACCAGCTACCCATCGTAGCCTTGGTGGGCCATTACCCCGCCAACAAGCTAATGGGACGCGGACTCATCCAGATACGACAGCTTGCAAGCAGAGGCCGCCTTTCCCCCAACCGAAATTGGAGCGTATCCGGTATTAGCGGCAGTTTCCCGCCGTTATCCCGAATATCTGGGTAGATAATCCACGCGTTACTCACCCGTGCGCCGCTCTACTCAGGGACCGAAGTCCCCTTTCTCGCACGACTTGCATGTGTTAAGCACGCCGCCAGCGTTCAATCTGAGCCAGGATCAAACTCTCCAGTTTAAATCCTTATGAGCTGAAACCTAAGATTGCGTTGCCGCATCTTAAGCATGGCTTACAGAAATCACCCAACTCGCTATTTAATTGTCAAAGACCGCGTTGCTTCGCCCGCCGTTGCCGGCGGTCAGCAGGAAGCGGCAACCTACGCTGCCCGCGTTCCCGTGTCAAGCACTTTTTTTCAAACCCCGCCGACTCGTTTGCCGGCGGCCGCTTTCCGGTTCCCCGAAGCGGAGGGCGTATCTACGCGTCCCCGTCCGGCCCGTCAAGCACTTTTTTTTTCAATCACCGTTTCGCCCGTTTGGCGATCCGGCCGCGTTGCCGTTTTTCGCAGCGCGGAGGGAGCTTCTACGCATCCCCGCGCGGCCCGTCAACACTTTTTTTCACTCGCCCCGAGGAACCGCTGTCCCTCGGTCCGCGTCGCCGGTTTGCCTCGGCGCGGAGGAGCGTGTCTACGCTCGCCCACCCGGCCCGTCAACGCTTTTTTTCAAGTCCCGCCCAGGTTTCTTGCGACCCCTGGTCGGGCCCGGCGCGGTTTCCCGCAGCGCGGACTTTCAGGATTACTCGCCCTGCCCCCTGATTGTCAACTGCCTTTCACCCATTTGCCGCAAATGGCGCAGCGCCAGTTGGCCCGGCATGTGCAACTTCCGCCGGCAAGCGGCAAGGTTTGCCCCTTGCCGCGCTTGAGACGAGGGACCAAACGGCTTTGGCCGGCCTTCTTGGGAACCCCGAGAGGCCAACCCTCGACATGCGCCCCGGCCCCGACCGGCAATTCCTGCCGCCACGGCAGCAAGGAAGGAAGACTATGAGCGCGATCTGGACAGGCGTGAGCGGACTGCTCACCTACAGCCAGGGCATCGCCACCACCGGCAACAACCTGGCTAACGTCAATACCGTGGGCTACAAGTCCTCGCGGATGCTTTTTGCCGACATGATCAGCACCATGGCCGGCGGCACTTCCGACGGCAGCCAGATCGGCACTGGCGTCCAGGTCGGCTCCATCGCCATGCAGACATCTGTCGGCAGCCTCGAAGACGCCAGCAATTCCACCGACCTCGCCATTACCGGCGAGCGCGGTTATTTCATCGTCAAGGACGCCGCCAACGACAAGACGTATTATACCCGGGCCGGCGACTTCAATTTCGACAAGAACGGCAACCTCATGTCCGCCACAGGCTGCAATGTCCAGGGCTGGGCCGTGGACCAGGACGCCATTCTCAAGGCCAAGCGCAACAATGTTATTTTATCTGAAGTGCCAACAACGGGTACTGTTACCGACATTACTATCAAAGACTTTACTATAGATCCGCAAGCCACGGGAACCATGGAGGTCGTCACCAACCTCGACAGCCAAAGCAGCGTTGGGGAACTTGACGCCACTGATCCGTATTTCACCATGTTCAAGAACTACGACGCCACCAACGACACGCCCGTGGCCGACTCCGACTATCAGGCGACCATCAAGATTTACGATTCCGATGGCGTGGCCCACACGGCCACGGTCTACTACTCCAAGACCAGCGACAACTCCGGCAAGGAGTACTGGGAATACATGGTGACCGTGCCTCCCGAAGAGGACGGCAGCGCCACGACCTCGGGCACGACCAAGGCCGGCGTGCTCATGGTCGGCACCCTGACCTTCTCCGCCCAGGGCGTGCTGGAGAACCAAACCGCGTTCACGCCAAACGGCAGTGACCCCACGAGCCTGTCCAACTGGACCCAGGCCAGCCTGACGTCCTCGGGCGTGCCGGAGTTTTCGGCCACGTTCAAGTCCGCTTCCAACGGTGCGGCCCTGCCCTCCCAGACCATCGCCTTCAAGACCGGACTGTCCGCCACCGACGGCAGCTGGAATTCGGGCAGCGCCGCCAATGCCGGAGCCATCGGCACAAACGCCGCCCTCAACATCGGCTACAACCCTTCTTCGACCCTCAACGCGGTCTACTGCACCACCAACTACGCCACCTCGTCTTATACCCAGACATCAAGCCAGGACGGCTACGCCAAGGGCGAGATGACCGCCACCAACGTGGACGAAAACGGCGTTTTGTGGGGAAGCTTCACCAATGGCCAGACCAAGGCCCTTTACGTCCTGGCCCTGGCCGACTTCACCAACCCCACCGACCTCTACCGCAACGGCAACAATCTGCTTTCGCCCACGACCGAATCCGGCAAGGCGACCGTCGGCCGGGCCAATTCCGGGGTCTTCGACAGCATCGCCGGCAACACCCTGGAATCCTCCAACGTGGACATGGCCTCGGAGATGGTCAACCTCATCATCAATCAGCGAGCCTTCCAGGCCAACTCCAAGGTGGTGACCACGGCCGAGTCCCTCATGGAGACGGCCTTGCAGATCAAGAAGTAGCTTCGGGAGCGGCCCGGCCTTACGCCGGGCGGCAAGGGAGGGCGCGGTCGGCCGGTTGGCGAGGCGTGGCCCAAAACCGTCAGGCGCAGAGCACCCGGGCATGACAGCGGCGCGGCCGACAAGCCGCCCTCCTCGCCTCTCACGGCGTCGAATCGTGGCAGCGCGTCCCTACCCCCCGTACTGGCGTTTCCACTCGTCCAGAAACAGCAGCGACGTCTCCAGCGGCGTCAGTCGCCCCTGACGCAGGCGCACGGCGGCGATAAGATCGGCAAAGCCCACGTCGGCCGGCAGCGACAGTTCGCCAAGCAGCGCCGCCGTCTCGCCGCGAAGCGGTTCGGGAAGCACGGCCAGGGCCGCCTCGGCGCCCGCCCGCCCCACAGGCCAGCCCGGAAAACGCTCGGCCACAAATTCCAGCAGATGTTCCATGCGCAGGGCATAGGTGTGCTCGGCCAGAGCCCGGGTCCGGGCGCGCTTTGCCAAGGCGGCGCGCTCCTCGGGCCTATTAAGGTAATAGGCCAGCTTTTCCCGAAGCTCCGCCATGGTGGAGAACCGGGCCAGCTCGTCCTCGGCGAAGAGTTCCGACAGGAGCGTACGGTCGCTGACGAGCTGGAACGCCCCGCACAGGGCCAGCTCGAAGGTGCGCGGATTGACGAAATCCCCGGTCGGCACCAGTTCGCGAGGGTTGATGCTGGAGTGCAGGTTGAGGTTGACCGCGGCGGCGTTGAAAATCTTGACCGACTCCTCGGTGGTGACGCGCCGCCCGCCAAGGCGCACCCTGTCCGACAGGGCCGGGTCGCCGTCCCAGTCGCTGCCGAAGATGCCAAGATCGAAATCGAGCAGTTGGGCAAAGGCCAGCCGGCGGTTGGGATAGCCCGCGCCCATGAACGACACGCCCGCGCCGAACGTGCGCCGCTCCACGGCAGACAAATCCAAGGGGCGATGCACGGCCGGATCGGCGGCCATGGGCAGATAGAGGACGTTCTCTTGGCCCACGGCGGCCAGGCGTTCGGGGAAAGGCTCCTTCTGGATGACCGCGAAGGCGTCGTAGTACGGGGCAAAGGCTTCCCAATAGGTGAAGAGGCGAAAGTCCTCCACGAACCACATGGCCGTTTTCACGCCGTCGCGGCGAAGACGCTTCAAGGCCTGGCGCGACAGCGGGGCCTGGGCCAGGGCCAGGACCAGATCAGGCTCGAAGGTCTCGACCTTGGCGCAAATCGCCTGGGAGACCACCTGCAGGAAGCTGTTTTCCAGATATTCCAGGCGGTCGGCCGTGACCCGCAGGTCCTTGAGGGCCGAGAACGCGCCGTAAAACTCCGGGGCCTCGAAGGCCTCGGCCACATGGCCAAGCTCCCGCAGGGCCGACAGGCAAAACCGCCCCACCGGCAGCGAGCCGCCGTACATGGGCAGCACGACCAGAATCCGCAGCACGCCGTGACCAGCCATAGCCCCTACTCCTCTCCGGTCGCGTCCCGCCCGGGAGGCGGCAGCGTCCAGTCCGTTTCCAGAAAAAAGCGTTCGGCCAGGGCCGCCTCGGGCGTCCCGTCGACCAGGGCCGCGTCCTGCCCGGCCAGATGCCGGGCGGCAAAGGCCCGAAACGCCCGGCGGCCCGCCTCGGACGGGTCCTCGCCGCGCTCCAGGCGGCACACCGCCCCCAGGCCGTCGCAGTCGGTGCGAAAAAGGGCCAGCCCGGCCGGCGGCTCGGCCTTGGCCGAGCCGCCGAGCAGGCGCAGCAGGGCAGGATCGGCAAAGGGCAGCCGGCAGACATGGCCCTTGTCGCAGGGAACCGACTCCAGGCAGGGGGCGCAGGGAACCACCGACTGCCAGACCTCGTGACCGATTCCATAGGGGCCGGTCTCATGGCACCAGGCCGAGGACAGGAAAAAGGCCGTCACCGGCACGCCGAAAAAGGCGGCCAGGTGCATGGCCCCGGTGTCGGGCGTCAGCAGCCGGTCCAGGCTGGCGACCACCTCGCACAGTTCGCCCAGCCCGGTCTGGCCGGTCAGGTCCTGGCAGGCCGAAGCCGTGGCCGAGTCGAGCTGTTTGACAAGCGCCCTGGCCTCGGAGGCTTGAGCGGCGGTGCCAAGCAGCGTCAGCCGCGCCCCCCCGCTGGCCCGAAAGGCCGTGCGCACGATGGGGGCCAGGATCTCCGGCGGCAGGGAACGCCGGGCCATGCGGCCGGCCAGGGCCACGCCCAGCCCGCCCCCGCGCGGCGCGGCCGGCGGGTTGACCTGGGCGGGGGGCAAAGGGACGTCGTCCAGATGGGCCCAGATGTCGGCCAGGTTGAGTCCGGCCGCCCGGCGTTCGCGGGTCAGACGAAAGACCAGGCGCAGGAGCCGGTCCTTGTCGGGCTGGCCGGAAAACTGGCGGTAGCCGCGCTGGACCTCGGGCGGATACAGGGCCGAAATCGCCATGCCAAGGGGCGAGAAATTCAGGCAAAAGACCTTGTCGAAGGGCATGGCCGCAAGCTCGCCGCAGGCTTGGCGCGCGGCCAGGGCCACGGCGGCCGGGTCGCGGCCCGGCCCGGCATGGGCCGGCAGGGCATGGACGCGGACATGCGGGTAGAGCCGGCCGGCCAGGGCGGCCAGGGAGGCGTCCACGGCCAGATGGACCTCGCCGCCCCCGCCGCCGGCCTCGATCTGGGCGAAAAGGCCGGCCAGAAGCCGCCGGGTCTGGAGCAGATCGCCCAAACGGGCCAGTTGCAAGACGAGAAATCGCGCCATGGTCGTTTCGCCGTGTGGTCACGAATCCGAAGGATTCATGTGAAAAAAAGCCCTTTTCGGTCCAAGTGTTCTTCTGCTATAGGAGCCTTCCATGCGGTATTATCCCATTTACGTCAATCTGCGCGGCAAGCGCTGCCTGGTGGTGGGCGCGGGCCAGGTCGGACGGCGCAAGATCGCCACCCTGGCCGAGTGCGGCGCGGAAGAAATCCTGGTCATCGACCTGGCTGCGGCCGAGGCCTGCGCCGAGCTTTTGTCGCATCCGGCCGTGGTCTTCGCCTGCCGGCCCTATGAGACGGCGGACCTCGACGGCCGTTTTTTGGTCATCGCCTCCACCGACGACGAGGCGCTCAACTGGCGCATCAGCCGGGAGTGCGCCGAGCGCGGCATTCCCTGCAACATCGTCGATCAGCCGGAAAAATGCAGCTTCATCGTGCCGGCGCTTTTTACCCAGGGCGACCTGACCGTGGCCATCTCCACGGGCGGCTCGTCGCCGGCCCTGGCCCGCAAGATCCGCCAGGGCCTGGGCGAGTTTCTCGGTTCGGAATACGGAGCGCTGCTCATCCTCATGAGCCGGCTGCGGCCCATGGTGTTGGGGCTGGGACTGGGATCGCCGGCCAATTCCAAGCTTTTCCGGGAGCTGGTCAACTCCCCCCTGCTCGAAGCCCTGGAACAGGCCGACGCCGCCCGGGCCGAAACCATCCTCCGGGACATCTTGCCCGCCACGCTTCACGGCGAGGCGGCCGGACTCGTTGCGGGAGCCCTTGCCCATGCCGGCGCTTAACATCGTTTTCCTGCTGGTCGTGGCCGGCTATCTGCTCGGCGCGGCGGCCTATCTCCTGGGCGTGGTCACGGCCAGGCAGCCGCTGCGGCGGGCCGGACGCTGGCTGACCCTTATCGGGTTTGCCTGCCACACCCTTGATCTGGTCATGCTTCTTGGCATCGAGGGCGGCCTGGCCTTTTTGTCCGGGGAATTCTATTTCAATCTGCTGGCCTGGAGCGCCCTGGCCATCTGCCTCTTTCTCTGGTGGCGGCTTCGCCTGGGGATGCTCGGGCTTCTGGCCTCGCCGCTGGCCCTGTTCCTGTTTCTGTCCTCCCAGGCCGTGACCGCGGCCCGGGTGCCCCTGCCCAAGGCCTTGGGCGGGCTCTTTTTCGGGCTGCACATCGGCTCGCTCTTTTTGGCCATCAGTCTCTTGGCCATGGCCTGCGGGGCCGGGGCGGCCTATTTGTACCTGGAACGCAAGATCAAGACCAAGGAGAAGCTCGGCGGGTTCGCCAAGGCCCTGCCGGCCCTTTCCACCTGCGATACGGTCAACCGGTGGGCGGTGGCCGCCGGTTTTCCCCTCTACACCCTGGGACTGCTGTCCGGCTTCGTGTGGGCCAAGCTCACCTGGAACCGCATTTTCTCCTATGATCCCAAGGAAGTAACAGCTATTTGCATCTGGCTGCTCTTCGCCTTCCTGTTCCACCAGCGTCTGGTGCTGGGCTGGCAGGGGCGCAAGCCCGCCCGTATGGCCATCTGGCTGTTCGGTCTTACCCTTGTGTCCATGCTGGTCATCAATTTCTTCATGCCCACTCACCATAGCTTTGCGCGATATATCGATGGAGCAGCAGATTTACCTGTTTGGCCTCAACCATAAGACCGCCGGGGTAGAGGTTCGGGAAGCGTTCGCCCTGGGCGAGCGGCCGAAACTCGGCGAGCTTTTGGTTGGCGGCGAGGCCCGCGTGCGCGAGGCCCTGGTCCTTTCCACCTGCAACCGGGTGGAAGTGCTGGTGGTCGATCCCGTGGGCCGCGACCCCAAGGCGGCGGTGCTTACGGCCTGGGCCGCCCAGTGCGGCCAGGACCCGGCCCTTCTGGCCCCGCATCTTTACGCCCATGAGGGTCTGGCCGCCGTGGACCACCTGTTTTGCGTGGCCTCGGGGCTTGATTCCCTGGTGCTCGGCGAACCGCAGATCCTGGGGCAGCTCAAGGCCGCCTACCGCCACGCCGTGGCCGGGCGCACCGCCGGGGTCATCATCAACCGGCTGTGCCACAAGGCCTTTTCCGTGGCCAAGAAGGTGCGCACGGCCACCGGCATCGGGGCCAGCGCGGTGTCCATCAGCTACGCCGCCGTGGAGCTGGCCAAGCGCATCTTCGGCGAGATGGCCGGCAAAAAGGCCATGCTGGTCGGGGCCGGCGAGATGGCGGAGCTGGCCGCCATGCATCTGCTCACCTCCGGGGTGTCGGAAATTTTGGTGGCCAACCGCACCTACGCCCGGGCCGAGGAACTGGCCGGACGCTTCAAGGGCCGGGCCGTGGCTTTCGAGGAGTTCGTCTCCCGCCTGCACGAGGTGGACATCGTCATCAGCTCCACCGGCGCGCCCCATGTGGTCATACGGGCCAAGGACGTGCGGGCCGTGCTCAAGGCCAGACGCCACAAGCCCATGTTTTTCATCGACATCGCGGTGCCTCGCGACATCGATCCGGACATCAACAGCCTGGACAACGTCTATCTTTACGACATCGACGACCTGCAGGAAGTGGTGGAGGAAAACCTGGCCCAGCGCCGGGAGGAGGCCGCCCGGGCGAGGGACATCATCGGCCTTCAGGTGGAACGCTTCGGCGAATGGGTGAAATCGCTGGACGTGAAACCCACCATCGTGGACCTGCTGGACGTCGGCGCCGGGCTGGCCCGTCAGGAGTTGCAAAAGACCTTGCGACGACTGGGGCCGGAGGTGCCCGAGGAAACCCGGGCCGCCCTGGAAACCATGGCCCTGTCCATCAGCCGTAAAATGCTCCACGAACCCATCGCCTTTCTCAAGCGGCGGGCCAAGGAGGAGCACGGCGAGCGGTTCGTGGACCTCACCCGGCGCATGTACAATCTGGACCGCGAGAAAGTCCCGACGGACGCTCACGCGGACCGCAAACCGCCGAAGTTCGCGGAGACGTCCGACGACTTCGACGTGACGGATGCAAGCGAGTAACCCATGCGATCCTATTTGATCGACGAAGTGTCCGCCGAGAACATGGAGCAGATCGAGCGGCACTTGACGGAAAAAGGCTTCAAGGGTCCCCTGGACCACATCTACTACATCCCCTTTCCCCAGGAGATGCTCAACGACGAGCAGCAGCAGCACTACGGCGAGTGCGGCCCGTACATGCTCGTGCTGGAAACCGGGCGCAACTGGCTCAAGCTCGAACTGCTCGTGCGCGGACGTGGGAAGCTGCGCTGTTCCTGCATAAGCTACTGCACCCCGGAACAACGGCAGCAAATGATCGACTTCCTGGACAATTTCATTCGGGAACTCGACATTCCGATCTAGCCCAACGCCACGTCGTCCACTTTCGCATTCTGGGCGTCCCGGCCGCGCCCGGGATGCCCCTATGTCCGGCCCGGCCGCCGGACCGGAACCGACGCCGCCGTAGCGGCAAGGCCCCCCCATGCCGACGCCCCCTTCGGACCATCTTTTCCCGCCCGGCGACGGACTACCGGGCTTAAGCGCCCTGCCCTACCGTCTGGCCCGGCTGTGCCTGGGCGTGGCCTCTTTTGTCACCGGCCCGTGCGGTCATGAACCGGCCGGGGCGACCTGGATCGTGGCCTGTTCCGGCGGCCCGGATTCCGTGGCCCTGCTGGCCATGGCCGCCATCCTGCGCCATCGCCTGGGGCTGGCCGGACTTTTGGCCGCCCACCTCGACCATGGGCTGCGGCCCGAATCCGGGGCCGAGGCCGAGGCCGTGGGGGCGCTTTGCCGCGAACTCGGCATCGTCTGTCTGTCCGACCGGGTCGACGTGGCCGCCCTGGCCCGGCAGCGCCGCCTCGGCGTCGAGGACGCCGGCCGGCAGGCCCGGCAGGCCTTTTTCACCGACTGTCTGGCCGGCCGGGACAACGCCTGGGTGCTCACCGGCCATCAGCTCAACGACCTGGCCGAAGACCAGCTCATGCGCGTCACACGCGGCGCGGGCTGGCCGGCCCTGGGCGGCATGGCGGCCATGGACCCGGGCCGCCGGCTGCTGCGGCCGCTGCTGCTCACCCCCCGCCGCGCCATCACGGATTTCACGACCGCCCTGGGCCTGCCGACCATAGACGATCCGTCCAACGCCGATCCGGCCTACCTTCGCAACCGGGTGCGCCATGGGCTTTTGCCCCTGGTGCTGCAGGAAAATCCCCGAGCCCTGGACGCGGCCGCCCGGCTGTGGCGGCAAGCCCGCCTGGACGCCGCCTATTTCGACGAAGTCCTGCCCGTCCCCGTTCCGGACGAGGACGGCGCGGTCCGGCTGCCCCGGGCGCGGCTTTCTGGCCTGCACCCGGCCCTGCGGGCGCGCCTTTACGCCCGCGCTCTCGACGCCCTGGGGCCGGGCCAGGCCCTGGCCGATAGCCTGGCCGCCCTGGAGGCGGCTTACGCGCGGCGCGACACCGGCCGCGTGTTCCAATTTCCGGGCGGCAAAACGGCCCGGGTGGCCCGGGAGGGTCTGGTCTTTTGCCGTAACGCCCTGTCCGGCCCGCCCCGCCAAACCCGGAAACGCCATTGACAGAGCTTGGCGGCGGGGGTAATGAGGCCGATTGTGAAAAATCAAACATGGAGGCAGTCCCGGTGAATATTCTCACTTTTGGTCCCAACGGCAGCGGCAAGGGCACCCAGGGTTCCCTGGTGAAAAAGAAGTACAACCTGGCCCACATCGAGTCCGGGGCTATCTTCCGCGAGCACATCGGCGGCGGCACCGAACTCGGCATGAAAGCCAAGGGCTACATCGACAAGGGCGAGCTGGTCCCGGACGAGATCACCATCCCCATGATCCTGGAGACCCTCAAGGCCAAGGGCGGCAACGGTTGGCTGCTCGACGGCTTCCCCCGCAACATGGTCCAGGCCGAGAAGCTGTGGGAAGCCCTGCAGAAGGAAGGCATGAAGCTCGATTACGTCATCGAGATCCTGCTTGACCGCCAGATCGCCAAGGATCGCATCATGGGCCGTCGCCTGTGCGTCAACGATCCCAACCACCCCAACAACATCTTCATCGACGCCATCAAGCCCAACGGCGACAAGTGCCGGGTGTGCGGCGGCGACCTCAAGACCCGGTCCGACGACCAGGACGAGGACGCCATCAACAAGCGCCACGACATCTACTACNNNCTACTTCTACAAGAAGCTGGCCGGCGAAGGGAAGACCAAGTACATTGAGCTCGAAGGCTCCGGCTCCATCGATTCCATCAAGGAAACGCTGCTGTCCCAGCTCGACTAGTCCACCGGAATTCGCCTTGCCTGACGGCCCCGGGGGGAATACCCTCGGGGCCGCGTTTTTTGCGCGCGAAAGGAGTGCCCATGGCGGATGATCCCTTGCGGCTTGGCCGCATCGCCTATCTCAATGTCTGGCCGCTGTACCAGGCTCTCAGGCCGGCTTTTCCCGAGGGCGGCGACATCGCCTACGTGTCCGGGCATCCCTCCGAGCTCAACGCCGCCCTGGCCGCCGGGNNATCGACGCCGCCCCGGCCTCGGCCTTCGCCTACCTGGCCCGGCCCGAGGCCTTCACCCTGCTACCGGATCTGTGCATCCGGGCATCCAGGGGCCCCATCCAGAGCGTGCTGCTCTTTTCCCCCGTGCCCCTGGCCGAGCTGCC
>DLGG01000199.1:66207-66398 GCA_002482565.1 Solidesulfovibrio magneticus | reverse complement strand
GGGGCCTCGGCCAGCTCCAACGCGCTGTTGCGCGTGCTGTGGACGTTCGCCTGGCGTTTCCCCGAGCCGCGTTTCACCGTGGCCGCCCCGGGCACGGGCATCGACCGGCCCATGCCGTTCGTGGAGATCGGCGACCTGGCCCTGTCCAAGTACGTGTCCCCGCCCCCGGGCTGGCACGTCACGGACCTGGG
>DLGG01000199.1:0-66189 GCA_002482565.1 Solidesulfovibrio magneticus | reverse complement strand
GTCTTCGCCCTGTGGATCGTGCGGCAAGACCTTGGCGGCCGGCCCCTGGCCGCCCTGGACCGGGTCCGGCGGTTCCTGCGCGAGGTCAACCGCGACCTGCCAAACCGCCTGCCCGAGCTTGTGCAAGCCCCGGAACTGCCCGACTGGATCAGCCCGTCCGCGCTGCTCGACTACTTCCGGGTGGTCAACTACGACTTCGACGCGGCCGCCGCCGCGAGCCTCGTGCTTTTCGCCCACCACTGCCGGGAGCTTGGCCTCATCCCGGCCGTGCCGGCCTTGCGCTACGCCCTGTAATCCGGGGCCCTTCAGGCAAGCCACGCCCGGACACGCAAACGCCGCCGCCTTCGTTGGAAGGCGGCGGCGTTTTCCTTGTCCGGCCATGGGCCAAGGCGCGGCCAAGCGGCGACGCGACCAGGCGGTGGAACCGGGCGAACAACAAGACCGGTCGGCGTGGCCGGACGGGCGGCGGGCGTCTCAGCAGCAGGGCAAGCCGAGAATCTCGGAGCGGCGGGCCTGGACGAGCAGATCGGAGAGATGGATGGCGTCGAGCTCTCGGAAGATGCTCTCGGTGGCCCGGGCCCAGATCTGGCGGGTGACGCAATCCGTGGAGATCATGCAGACCTCGGGATTGCCCACGCACTCGGTGAGTTCGGGCCGGCTTTCCAAGGCCCGCACCACGTCGCCGACGCGGATGGCCTCGGCCGGCGTGGCCAGCACGTGGCCGCCCTTGGGGCCGCGCTTGCTGTTGATGAATCCCGCTTTCTTGAGCGCCCGGATCAGCTGTTCCAGGTACTTGACCGAAATGCCGCGCCGCTTGGCGATGTCCTGGATGCGGACCGGCCCCTCTTCGCCGTGCAGGGCGATGTCGAGGAGCATGCGCAAGCCATAGCGGCTTCGCGTGGTGAGTTGCATGAGCCGGGTACCCCTTGTGCCGAAGTATGTGCAAAACGGAACAAGGGGACTCTAGCAAATTCGAAAACAAATGGCAAAACCGGTCTGCCCGGGGGGTGAAATCATCCCTGGGAAAAAACCAGCTGCGGCCGACAGTCCTTTCCCGCCCATTCGCCGCGCCAAAGGGCTTGGCGCGACACCCGGCCCGAGACCGGGATGCCCCGGGAGAGCACGCACCGGCTGCAGATCTTGCCCTGGGCACGCAGGATGTAGACGTCCATGTATTCGATGGGGTTGCCGCAAACCGCGCAGTGTCCGGCGTCCATGAGAACCTCCCGCCCGGCCAAACGTGCCGGGCGGGGGGGCAGCATCAAGTTTCGTGCCGAGCGTGGGAGCGGGGGCAGGCAATACGCCCGCCGACACCACCGCCAGAGGGCGTCTCTGAAGCGCTCTCTGGCCAGCCCATCCTTGCGTTTTGCCCCCTCTCGGGCTACCAGCAAACTGGGGAGAACAGGCTGTTTCCAGTACGCCTGACACAGTCAGGTCAAACCGCCCTTGCCTGTTTTGTCGTCATGAGCCTTCGCAAAACCGCCGCCGTCATCGTCTGCGCCGTCTTTTTCGGCTTGTTGCTCCTGCTCTACGCCATGTTCCGGGGCAATATCCAGAGCGGCTTCGACGGCCTGGAACGTCAGGCCGTGACGGAAAATCTCCACCGTGTGCAAAACGCCCTGGGCCGCGACCTCAAAAACCTGGAGGGCATGGCGGCGGATTGGGGACTGTGGGACGACACCTACCACTACCTCCAGACCGGGGACGAGGCCTATGTGGAGGCCAACCTCACGGCCCAAAGCTTTGGCGAATTGCGTCTCGACATGCTGGCCCTCTATGACGTCGCCGGACGGCTGGCGGCGGCCAGACGCTACGACGCCGCCGAAGGCGTCTTGTTTGACGCCTCGGAGCCGGTGGCCGACATGGCGCAAGCCACCCCCGGCCTCCTGCGCCTCGACGCCTTCGAGGGACGCAAATCCGGAATCGCCTTTTTCGAAGGACAACCGTGTCTGATCGTGGCCCAGACCGTGTTGACCAGCGCCCGGAAAGGGCCGGCGGCCGGCACCCTGATCATGGCCCAGATGCTCGACGCCGCCAAGGTCGCCGCCATCGCGGAGCTCACGCTCCTGGACGTGCAGCTGCTTGCCCCCGCCAGCCCGGAGCTGCCTCCCGGACTGGCCGATACCCTCGCCTCCGGCGCGGACGGCGGCTACGCCATTCGAATCCGCGACAACGCCACAGTGAGCGGCTACGCCCTGCTGCGCGACATCGCAGGAGAACCGGCCCTGATCCTGGCCGTGGACATGCCGCGCAGCATCCACAAGCAGGGACGCCTGCTCGAACGGGCCATGGTCGGCAGCCTCACGACCATCGGCCTCATCTTCGGCCTGGCCATGCTCTATTTCGTGGAACGCTTCATCCTGTCGCGGGTGACGGGCCTTGGCCAGGAGATCGCCCAATTGGGCCAGGGCAACCGCAAACGGGTCACGGCCTTTGCCGGCAACGACGAAGTCTCGGCCCTCTCCCGGACCATCAACGTCATGCTGGACGAACTCGACGCCGCCCGGGCCCACTATGTGATGGCGACACGGGCGGCCAAGGTCGGGGTGTGGGAGCTGCTGCCCGATGACGGGCTGGTCGTGGTCGATCCGGTCATTGCCGATCTGCTCGGCTACGACAGTCCGGGGCGGCCGGAGCCTTTGGCCTTGTGGCTGGACCGGCTTGTCCCCGAGGACCGCGACAGCCTCATGCGCCAGGGGCCGGCCCTGCTGGACAGTTCTCCCCTGGAGCGCGAGCTGCGGGTGGAGACGGCCCACGGCGGCATTCTGTGCTTTTTGTGCCGGGGCCAGCTCGTGCCCGAGGCAGACGGTTCGCCCCGCCGGCTGGCGGCAACGGCGGTGGACATCACCGAACTCAAACAGGCCGCTGAAAGCATCCGGGCGCTCTCGGGCCGGCTCATGCAGGCCCAGGAGTCGGAACGGGCGAGCATTGCCCGAGATCTTCACGACAATGTGGCCCAGGACCTGTCCTCGCTCAAAATCGCCTATGAAACCCTGCTCGACGGCTTGCCCGACGTCGACGCAACCCTGCGCCAACGCCTGGAAGCCGCCTCGGGGCTTTTGGCCCGTACCATCGCCTCGGTGCGGGAACTGGCCTACGGCCTGCGTCCGCCCAATCTGGAGCACCTGGGCCTGGATCTGGCCCTACGGCGGCTGTGCCAGGAAATGGGCCAGCCCTCGGGACTGGAAGTCTCCTATGCAGGGGTCGGGCTGGAGGGACTGGACATTGATCCTGAGGTGGCCATAAACCTCTACCGCATCGCCCAGGAAGCCTTGGCCAACGTCCGCAAGCACGCCGGAGCCGCAAGCGTCGACCTGCGCCTGATCGAGTCCTATCCCAAGCTCATCTTGCGAATTCGCGACGACGGGCGCGGTTTCGACGCCGGCCGGAACCATGGCGACTGCCCGGGCGACGCCAAGCAGCCCTGCATGGGGCTGGTCAACATGCGGGAGCGGGCCGGACTTTTGGGCGGCAGCCTGCGCGTCATTGCATCCCCGGGACACGGCACGACCGTGGTGGCGGAAATTCCTTATGCCGGAGAACGGAGCCATGCCCAGCAAACGCCTGCTCATCGTTGACGACCATCCGCTGTTTCGCGAAGGCCTCAAAGCCATCCTGCGCCGCGACCCCGCCTTTGCCGTGGTCGGCGAAGCCGGCAGCCACGCCGAGGCCCTGCGCGCGGCCAAGGCCTGCCGCCCCGACCTGGCCCTGCTGGACATCTCCCTGCCCGATCGTTCCGGCATCCAGCTCGCCCGGGAACTTCGCCAGATGCTCCCTGGCCTTGGCATCCTCATGGTGAGCATGCACGCCAAGGTGGACTACGTGGCCGAGGCCCTGAAAGTCGGGGCGCTGGGCTATCTGACCAAGGACGCCGCCACCGACAACCTGCTGTCGGGCCTGCGCGCCGTGGCCGCAGGCCAGCCCTGGCTCGATCCGACCTTGTCCGTGGAAATCTCCCGCTCGCTGTTGGCCCGGACTCCCCGGGCCGACGAGGCGTCCCATTCGGCCTACGACTCCCTGACCCCCCGCGAGCGCGAAGTGATGCGGCTGGTGGTGGAGGGCCTGTCCAACAAGGAAGTGGCCGGGGCCTTGGAGATCAGCGTCAAGACCGCCGAGCATCACCGGGGCAGCCTCATGCGCAAGCTTGGGCTGCAAAATTCCGTGGAATTGGTCCGCTACGCCACCAAGCTGGGACTCATCGATTAATTCCAATTTCATTTCTCAAGCGAAAGCATATTGCAAGCAACAAATTGATTTAATTGTATAATTATAAATAATAACTGTTGTTATGTTTTATAATCGGCATAAGACGCCGCCAAAGGCGCGGCGACGGGGGATGCCCCGCCAGCGATGACGGCCCGGACGTCTGGAAAAGGGGACGTCTTAGGGGTTTTCCCCCATGCCCTGCGGAATCAATCCCATCGACCCTCTCCCGACTTGGCGTTACCTGGAAATTGGACACAAGGCCGGCCCCTGCCCGCCGTCCAAACACCAGGAACGCCCATGCCCGTCCCCACATCTTCCCCAGACCAGCGCGGAGCCAGCGCAGTGGAAATGGCGCTCATTTTGCCCCTGCTGCTGACCGTGGTTTTCGCCATCATTGATTACAGCCGTTTTTTCTTCATCCGCTCCACGGTCACGGCCGCCGTGGCCGACGCGACGCGTCTGGCCGTCCTGCCAGGAACGACCGACGCCATGATCGCCGCCGCCGTCACTCAGGCGCTGATTGATCCCCTCAATCAGGCCACCGGACAACACCCAAACGTCAGCGTGACCCCGTCCCAGCGCAGCGCCGGGCAGCCGGTGACCGTAACAGCCAGCCTCCCCTTCAGCCCGCTCATTTTGCCCCAATTCCTGGGAATGACGCTGTTTCCCCCAAACATCAACGCTGCCGCGACAATGGTGGTGGAACCATGAACAATCCGCAGCCCAGAACCCTGATCGGCCGGCAAGACGGTTCGATCAGCGTGGAATTCGCCTTGATGCTCGTCTTTTTCTTCATGCCGCTGCTGATCGGCATCGTCGATTTCGGCCAGATCCTGCATGCCCAGAGCGTGGTCACAAGAGCCGCCAGGGAAGGCGTGGTGGCGGCAGCCAGGAATCAGGACATTCCCACAGCGGTGGACGCCTACATCCAAAACGCCGGCTACGACGCCAGCCTGGCCCATATCGCCACGGCCGGCTCACGGGTTGCCGGCGAGCCAGTCATGGTCACGGTGCGCTACGACACCTCGGCAATGGTCATCATCCCCTGGCAGGGCATCAGCCCCAACATGACCCAGGTCGTGGCCACGGCCACGGCCCAACAATTCTAAGGGGGCCGCCATGGCTGACCATCAAGGCCGCGCCGCTCGCCACGCCGAAAACGGTTCCGTGGTGGTTTTCTCCGCTCTGATCATGATCGTGCTGGCTGGACTGGCCACCCTGGCCGTGGACTACGGCTTTTTGCAATACAAGCGCAGCCAGCTGCAGACTGCGGCCGACGCCGCCGCCCTGGCCGGCGCGGCCGATTTGCTGCGCCACGGCGACGATTTCGACGCGGTCCGGGCCACGGCCGTGGATTTCGGCCAGCGCAACCTGGGTGAGCAGGACACGGTCGCCAGCGCCGTGACCACCGGCGACGTGGAACTGCTCAAGGGCGAAACCCCGGCTGCCGGAGCCACCCCGGACACCGTCCGGGTGACCGCCGGACGCACCGCCCAGCGCGGCAACCCCGTGGACATGTTCCTTGGCCCCGTGCTCGGCTGGAACACCCAGGATCTGACCGCCACGGCCAGCGCCTCGCTTTTCTGCTCGGACCAGACCAAGTGCCTCAAGCCCTTCTCGCCGCCGGCCAAGTTCACCTGGGACGACACCTGCGACACGGACAAGAAGTTCAAGAACAACGGAGCCTTTGATCCTGCCAGCAATTGCGAGCTGGGCTCGGTCAACGTCCTGGGCTACGATGCCGGCGACCTTGGCACGCCCATCGTGCTCAAGCTCAGCGACAGCCACGACACCGTGGTTCCCGGCCACTTCCAAGCCGTGGACTATCCTCCGGCCAACACCGGCAATCCCGAATCCGGCGCCGCCGTCTACCGGCTCAACATCGCCGGCTGCACCGCCTCCAACAACACCGTGGTCCGCGAGGGCGACGAACTGGTCATCGAACCCGGAAACATGGTCGGCCCCACCAACCAGGGGCTGGCCGACCTGATCGCCACGGACCCGGGCGCGTCCTGGGACAGCGCCACCAATTCCATCACCGGCAGCGCCTACGCCGATCCCATGAAGAGTCCCCGGGTGGCGCTCATTCCGTTCTATGACCCCTCCCGTCCGCAAAACTCCGGCAGAAACTCCATTTATGTCTATCAGTTGGGAGCGGTTTTCATCGAAAACACCAACGCCAAGGGCGAAGTGGTCGGTCGTTTCATGCGCGGCATGGCCGTCGAGGCAAAGCGCACGGCCGGGGCCTGCGACACGGCCTCCGTGTCCCTCTACAGCGTCGGGCTGGTCAAATAGCCCGCGCCCGTGCCCCAAACCGGGGAACCGGTCCCACCCCCTGGCAGAACACAAGAAATGCCCACGATGCCGGGCGTCGGTTCGGTCCGCCGCCGCAAAACCGACCTCATATGGCTATCCGCAGCTTCCTCAGGATGCAGCCTTCGGAAGCCGCGGCAACAGTGGTCTGCCAAAGACAAACCACCCTTCAGCCTTTTTCCCATCGAGGGGGTCCGGGGGGGATCNNCCGGCCGCCGGAGGCATTCCTCTACGACGATTTTTCCCCCGTCGTTTTTTGCTCCTCGGACTTTCCCGGGCCGCCGCGCCCCAGGCCCGGCAGGCGCAGCTTCAGTTCGGGTTTGCGCCAGCCGCCGCCGGCCGTCAGGCTGTCAAAGCCCCAACGCAGCCACTTGACGAGCGCCCAGGCCAGCCAGACCGCCCAGGCCAGCATCACGGCCCGGAAGGCGGCCATGGGCAGGCTCACGGCCGTGCAGGACGGCAGCGCGCCGGCCAGCCGGTCAAAGGTCCAGCGCAGGGCCGTGGCCGTGGAGCCGTTGCCGGCCACCTGCATGCGCGGCAGACCGAGAAGGCCCGTGCCCAGGGTTTCGTAGAGGGCCTCCAGCCCGGCCAGGGTCAACAGAACCAGCAACACCTGAACGATGTTGAAGGCCACCGCGCCCTGGGCGATGGGATGTCGCCGCCGCCAGGCCAGGGCGGCGATCCAGGCCACGGCCAACAGCGCGTTGCCGGGCGTGGCTTGGCTGAGGCCCAGGGCATAGAGCAGCCAGGAGAAGCGGGACAGCGGCGTGTCCGGCAAAAACGACAAGCCCAGGCCCAGGGCGGCCACGGCCGCCAGCCAGCCCCAGTAGAGCACGGCCGGAGCCAGGGGCGTGTCGCCGGCCACGGCCAGCAGCCAGCGGTCGGCCGGCAGTTCCAGGTTGACGGCCAGGTTGGCCCCGGGCAGGCCCAGGTCAATGGCCGGGGTGCGCGTGAAGGTCGTCAGGCCGAGCTTCTCCCGGAAGTTGACGGTCACTTCGGTGACGCCCGGCGGCAGGGCAAAGCCGACCTCGTCCGGGCCGCCGGTGGGCAACACCTCGCGCCCGGCCACGGCCAGCCGCGTGACCTCGGCGCCGGCCGGCAGCTTCACGGCCTGGCGCGCGCCCTTGGCCGCCCGAAAGACCAGAACCAGCGTCGCCTCCCGGTACTGCCCGCCCTGGCGCACGGACAGGTTCCCCCGCTCCAGGGTCAGGAACTCCCCGGGCGCGGTNNCGGGCCGGGCCACCGACACGGTGAGACTTTCGCCGGGCCAGGGCGTGAAGCGCGGGGCCAGCCGGCCCTCGGGGGTGAGCCAGGCAACCGGCGGCGGCCCGGCGTAGGACACGTCGTAGAGCGCGGCGGCAGTGACGGTCCAGGTCTCGACCAGGGAGGCGTCGGCCGGCGCGGCAAGGGTCAGCGACGGCGCGGCCGGCAGGCGAGAGCGCCAGGACACGCGCTCCTGCCCCGGGGCAAAGCGCACCGTGGCCTTGCCGCTTTCCACGCTCACCCCGGCCACGTCGGGCAGTTCCCCGGCCAGAAGCGGCACCACGGCCACGGCCGGGCCGGTCGTCGGCGAGCGGCGCGCGACTTCGGTCGCCACCTCGAAGGTCAGACCGAAATCCACGGCCCGGCGCACCTCGAAAAAGGCCGGCACGTCGATGCCCGTGGCTCCGGGCTTGGCCGCCTGCGCCTTGCCGCCGGTCTCGGCCCGCACGAATTCCAGGGGACCGGCGAGGTTTCCCCGCTCGTCCAGCCCACGCACCCGGTAGCCCGGGGCCAAGGCCTGGACGCGCCCGGGGGCCAGGGGCGCGGACACGGTAAAGGACACGGCCTCGGGGGCCGGGCCGGCCATGGCCACGGTATGGACGCCGGGTTCCAGCAGCACGGCCGGTTGGCCGTCCAGACGCGCAAGCCCCCCGACCGGCTTGCCGTCCAGGGTGACAAGCGTCGGCCGCCAGCCCTCGGACACGGCCGGCAGCGGCGCGACGACCCGGGCGGCGGCGTCGATGGACGCGACGATGGTCAGCGTTCCGGACTCCAGGCGCACCTCAAGCCCGGGCGCGCCCAGGCAGTCCGGCAGGCAACGCGGCGGCTGGGTCAGGCGCTCGCGCAAGGCGTCGAGGAGGTCGCGGGGCGGAAAATCCGCGGCCACGGCCCGCCCGGGCAGGCCAAGGGACAACACGACAGCAAGGGCGGCCGCCGCCCCGGCCACGGCCGCCGGCCGGGCCAAACGTTGCACGCGCTGGCGGTCGAACAGCAGGGCCAAGGCCAGCCCGAGCAGGATCACCCGGGCAAAGCCCAGGGCCGCCGTGGCCAGGGGCGGCAACAGCGTCAGTCGCAAGGTCTCGCCCGGGGCCACCGGCCCGCGCCAGGACAAGCCCACCGCAGCGAAATGCCAGGACGGCATGGCCGGGCCGGTCTGCATCAGGGCATTGGGATCGAATTCCAGGCGTTCCGGAGCCTTGTCCGCGTCATACGCGCCGTAAAGAGCCATGGCCCGCGACGAATCGCTGCCGCCCTTGGCCCTGGCCGGAGCGGCCGGCTTGGCCGGGGCCGGGGCGACCATGGGTTCGGCCGGGGCCGCCTCATTGGCGGCCTGACGCATGGCCGCCACGGGCGCGGGAGCCCCGCCGCCGCCCCCGCCGATCTGGGGAGCCACGGCCAGCCGCAATTCCCGGGCCACAAAGGGCACGGCCAGGACCACCAGCGACGCCATGGCCAGGACGAAGAGCGTGACGGACAGGCGGCGAAAGGCCGGATAGCCGGCCAGCCGTCCCACGTCGCCGGCCGCCCGCAAAAGCCCCAGCCCGGCCAGCACGAACATCCAGACCGTGGTCGGGGCGTGGGGTTCATGCCAGGACAAAAGCAGAAACAGCCCCAGGGCCACGCCGGCAAGAGGGCCGCGCAAGGTGAAGGCGGCCACGGCCAGGACGAACACCAGGAATAGATCAAGCAGGGTCCAGCCCGACAGCAGCCCGCCCGTCACCGTGTCCGGCCCCGAGGCATAGGCCAGGGCCCAGCCCGGCGGCAGATTGAGCGTGGCCGAGACGCGCTCGAACTCCCGGTCGAAGCCGCCGGCCGGCAGGGCCGCGTCCACGGAGGGATAGCGCGAGCGGGCCGTCAGATTGAGATGCGATTGGCGCAGCTCCACCCCGGGCCTGCCGTCCTGGCCCAGACGCACCACGGGCTGGTCCTGACCGGAAATCGTCACCCGCCCCAGCTCCCCGGGCGGCAGCAGGGACAGCGTCCAGCCCCGCCGGTTCTCGCCGGTCACCGTATCGCGCACGGACAGGCCCTGCCCGGAGAAATCGAGCCACATCTCGCGGGACAGCGTCAGCGCGTCGCGGCCGGTGGGCGCGCCGCGCCCAAGCTCGGCCAGGGTCAGGACGCCGCCAGACTCGGCGGCAAAGGCCGGATAGGCCTGCCAGGGACCGGGCACGTCGGCGGTCTTGGGGTCGATGCCGGGCAGCCCTTCGGGCCGGACCTCCCGGACCTCGCCGGATTTGAAGCTCCAGATCTCCCGGCCATAGGGGCACACGGCCGGCCCGATGCGGTCCACCTTGGCCGGATAGCGGGCCACGACCTCGATTTCGTATCGCCCCGGGCCGGCGTCGAGAACAAGCCCCCCGTCCGGGCCAAGGCTCGCCGGAACCGGGGCGCGCACGGCGAGCGGCACGGTTCCGGCCGGCACGGCCCCGGCCAGGGTCACGGACCGGGCCAGACCGGACACTTCCAGGCGATAAAGCGTGGTGACGGTGACGGGCACGCCATCGGCAATGAGCCGAAACACGCGCACCGTCTCGCGGTTGGGCGCGGCCTTGGCCGCCTCGGGAGGGCTCAGGCGCAGTTCGCCGGCCGGTGAAACGACCACCGGCGAGGCCGCGCCCTGGCGGGACAGCCGCACCAGCCCGACGTCGGGCGGCAGGGCCAGCCCCTGGGGTGTTGCCGCCCAGCCCAGGCGGCCGGTCAGGACATGCTCCCCGGCCGGCAGCCGCACAAAGGGCGCGTCCGGCGCGCCAAGCACGGGCAGGGCCGCCCCACCCTCGCGCACGCCCTCGATCCAGGCCCCGGCGGCATGGGGCAAGGGGACCGGGCCGTCGTCAAAAAGCCGCACCGTATAGGTCATGTCCGCGCCGGTAGGCCAGACGTCTAGGGCAAGGCTCGTGGGAAACCGGCAGATCCGCGCCTCCGGGCGATTGCCCACCGGCGGGCACAGGCGTTGCCCGGCCTCGTGCAGGGCAAAGCCGACCCACGGGGCCAGGGCCGGGGGAATGTCCGGCCCGGCGGCCCGGGCCAGGCACGGGACAAGAAGCAGAGCGAGGACGACGACAAGGCGCGACAGGGACTTGGACATGGCTTTCCTCCCCGGCGGCCGGACCGCCAGTCATCTTGCTATGGGCCAAAATGGCGGCAATGGCAACGCGCCGGCTGCTTCCCAAGGGCTGCCCCCCCGAGCGCCCTTCCCAGGCGGCCCAATCGGCATTATGGGCTAGAGCGCGAGTTTCCGACCGGGGGGCAACCCCCGGCAAACGAGGTATGCATGTCCGAGAACGCCGATTTCGTGCCGCTTCTGCTCGATTGGTTCGCCCAAAACCGCCGCGACCTGCCCTGGCGGCGCACCTATGATCCCTACGGCGTCTGGGTTTCGGAAATCATGGCCCAGCAGACCCAGCTGGACCGCGTGGCCGTCTATTTCGAGCGTTTCATGGCCCGCTTCCCCTCCGTGGCCGCCCTGGCCTCGGCCGACGAGACCGAAGTGCTCAAGGCTTGGGAGGGCCTGGGCTATTACAGCCGGGCCAGGAATCTGCTGGCCGCCGCCCGGCGCGTCATGGCCGAGCACGACGGCCGGCTGCCGGCCGATTTCGCCGCCCTGCGCGCCCTGCCGGGCGTGGGCGACTACACGGCCGGGGCCGTGGCCGCCATCGCCCATGGTCAGGACCACGTGGCCGTGGACGCCAACGTGCTGCGGGTGCTGGCCCGGGTCTGCGACATCGACGCGCCCATCAAGGAACCGGCCGGCAAGGCCCAGGCAACCTCCCTGGCCCGGGAACTGCTCCCCCCCGGCCGGGCCAGGGACTATGGCGAGGCGCTCATGGAATTCGGGGCGCTTCTCTGCCGTCCCCGAAACCCGGACTGCCCGGCCTGCCCCCTGGCTGAGCATTGCGCGGCCAGACGCCTCAACATCGTGGCCGACCGGCCGGTCCTGAGCAAATCCAAGGACATCACGCCGCTTAACGTCGCCACCGGCGTCCTTGTCCACGCCGGCCGCATCTTCATTCAAAAGCGCCTGCCCAAGGGAGCCTGGGCCAATCTGTGGGAATTTCCAGGCGGCCGCATCGAAGCCGGCGAGACCCCGGAACAGGCCGTGGTGCGCGAATTCGCCGAGGAAACCGGCTTTGCCACCCGAGTCGAAACCAAGCTGGCCGTCATCCGCCACGGCTACACCACTTATAGAGTGACGCTGCACTGCTGCCTGTTGCGGCTCACCGACGTGCCCGAGACCGCGCCGCTCCCCGAGCCGACCCTGACCGCCGCCCAGGAAAGCCTGTGGGCCGCGCCAGACGAACTGTCGCGCTACGCCTTTCCAGCCGGCCACCGCAAGCTCATTGAGCAATTTGGGGAAAGCCTCCGGGGGAGAGCCTCCGGCGGCTGGGGGCCTGAGGCCCCCAGACCCCCCACCCGAAGAAAGGGTTAAAGGGGGTACGGTGAGGCGTCTTTCTGTTGGCCGGGAAGTCTCAGAGGTCGTCGCCGGCGCTTGACGGGAACCACGGGTGCGCTGGCGGCGCAACATTTCCGACGAAACTTCCAGGCAATTATTTCGTCTTGACTCTTCGGGACAACGCGGTATTGACGCGTCATCATTATAGATACAGGAAATCCCATGAGCGACACGCTGCAAAATCTCCGCATCAGCGGCGACGACAAGATGGCCGGCGCGCGCCGACGCCGCAAGAAATGGCCCTGGATCGTCGCCGCCCTGGTCGTCCTGGCCCTGGCCGGCTGGTTCATGAGCCCGCGCACCTACGTGGTCCAGGCGGCCACGGTGGGCCTGGCCTACCCCTCGCGCACGGTCACGGAGCTGACCGCCAGCGGCTACATCGTGGCCCAGCGCAAGGCCGCCCTGGCCACCAAGGCCACGGCCCAGCTCGTCTGGCTCGGAGTGGAGGAAGGCAGCCGGGTCAAAAAGGGCGACATCCTGGCCCGGCTGGAAAGCGCCGACGTGGAAGCGGCCAAGAAGCTGGCCGCCCATGAACTGACCGCCGCCAAATTTCAGATCGCCTCGGCCGAGGCCGAACTCGCCGACGCCACGCTGCAGTACAACCGCATGAAAAAGCTCTCGGCCGGCGACTACGTGGCCCGCTCGGAGCACGATGCGGCCAAGGCCCGGCTGGACAAGGCCGAAGCCGCCCTGTCCCAGGCCAAGGCCAGCCTGGCCGCCCGGGAGCAGGCGCTCAAAAAAGCCGAGGCCGAGCGCGGCTACACCGAACTCGAAGCGCCCTTCGACGCGGTGGTGCTCACCAAAAACGCCGACATCGGCGACATCATCTCGCCCCTGGGCGCGTCGTCCACCTCCAAGGCCGCCGTGGTCACCATCGCCGACATGGGGTCGCTGGCCGCCGAGGTCGACGTCAGCGAATCAAGCATTGAGAAGGTCAAGGTGGGCGGCCCGTGCGAGATCATCCTGGACGCCATCCCGGGCGAACGCTTCCCGGGCGTGGTCCACATGATCGTGCCCACGGCCGACCGCACCAAGGCCACGGTGCTGGTCAAGGTGCGCTTCACCAGCCTCGATCCCCGGGTGCTGCCCGAGATGAGCGCCAAGACGGCCTTTCTCTCCCGGCCGCTGACCCCGGACGAAACCCAGCCGCGCCTGGCCGTGCCGGCGGCGGCCGTCATCCGCCGGGGCGAGGCCGACGCCGTCTTCGTCATGCGCGACGGCAAGGCCATGCTCACGCCCGTGACCCTGGGCGAACCACTCGGCGACATGCGGGCCGTGGCCAAGGGACTCACGGCCGGCGAAAAAGTGATCCTCTCGCCCCCGGCCGAACTGCGCGACGGCGACGCCGTGGCCCTGGCCGAAGGTTAGATCGGAACGCGTCATGGACCGCCCGCTTATCGAAATATCGCACCTGTCGAAGTCCTACCGGCGCGGCGATCAGGTGATCCCGGTGCTCTCCGACATCACCTTCGACATCGCCGCCGGGGAATTCCTGGCGCTCATCGGCCCGTCGGGGTCCGGAAAATCGACGCTCCTTAATTGCATCGCCGGCATCGATTCCCTGGACGCCGGCAGCATCACCGTGGCCGGCACGGACATCGCCACCTTGTCGGAAAGCGAGCTGGCCGTGTGGCGAAGCCGCCATGTGGGCTTCATCTTCCAGTTCTACAACCTCATTCCGGTCTTGACCGCCCTGGAAAACGTCGAGCTGCCGCTTTTGCTCACAAGCCTGTCCGCCGCCGCCCGGCGCGACCACGCCCTGGCCGCCCTGGCTGCCGTGGGCCTGTCCGACCGCACCGACCACAAGCCCAACCAGCTTTCCGGCGGCCAGCAGCAGCGCGTGGCCATCGCCCGGGCCATCGTCACCGACCCGGACATCATCGTGGCCGACGAACCCACCGGCGACCTGGACCGGGTCTCGGCCGCCGACGTCATGGCCCTGCTCAGACGCCTAAACGCCGACCTGGGCAAGACCATCGTCATGGTCACCCACGACCACAAGGCCGCCGAGGCCGCCCACCTCGTGCGCGAGCTCGACAAGGGCGAACTGCGTGTTGCTCCTTAGGCTCATCCTCTTAAACGCCTTCCGCCACCGCCTGCGCGCCGTGCTGACCATCGTCGGCGTGGCCGTGGCCCTGACCGCGTTTGGCCTTTTGCGTACGGTGCTGGACGCCTGGCACGCCGGGGTGGAAGCCTCCTCGGCCAATCGGCTGGTCACCCGCAACGCCGTGTCGCTGACCCAGCCCCTGCCCTTTGCCTACAAGGGCCGCATCCGCCAGGTGACGGGCGTGGATATCGTGGCCGCCGGCGGCTGGTTCGGCGGCATCTACCTGGACGAGAAAAACTTCTTCCCCAATTTCGTGGTCGAGGCCGACGATTTCTTCAAGCTCTACCCCGAGCTCATCGTCAGCTCCGAGGAACAAAAGGCTTTTCTCTCCGACCGCAAGGCGGCCATCATCGGCCGCAAGCTGGCCGAGCGTTTCCACTGGCGCATCGGCGACACCGTCACCCTGCGCGGCACCATCTACCCCGGCCAGTGGCCCATGACCATCCGCGCCATCTACAAAGGCGCGCGCCCGGACACCGACGAGACGGTCCTCTATTTCCACTACGGCTATCTCGACGAGACCATGAAAAAGCGCGCCCCGACCAGGGCCGGCCAGGCCGGCTTTTTCATGATCGGCATCCGCGACGCCACCCGGGCGGCGGAAATATCGAAAGACATCGACGCGCTGTTCCGCAACTCCCAGGCGGAGACCCTCACCGAAACCGAGCGCGCCTTCCAGCTTGGGTTCGTGGCCATGAGCGAGGCCATCCTGCTCGCCATCACCGCCGTGTCCTACGTGGTCATCGCCATCATCCTGGCTGTTGCCGCCAACACCATGGCCATGTCGGCGCGCGAGCGCCTGGGCGAATTCGCGGTCCTGAAAACCCTGGGCTTTGGCGCGCCGGCCCTGGCCGGAATGCTCCTGGCCGAGTCGCTGCTTTTGGCCCTGGCCGGCACGGCCCTGGCCATGGCCGTGCTGCCGCCCCTGGCCAAGGGCTTTGCCGTGGGCTTGGCCCAGTATTTCCCCATCTTTTTCGTGTCGCCAACGACCATCATGCTCCAGGCCGCCTTCGGGCTGGCCGTGGGCGTGCTGGCCGCGGCCGTGCCGGCCTGGCGGGTGTCGGCCGTGCGCATCGCCGACGCGTTTCGGAGGATCGGCTGATGGCCGTGCCCTTGTCCTATTCCTGGCGAAACCTCGTCACCCGCCGGCTGACCACCACGCTGACCGCCGGCGGCATGGCGCTGGTGGTCTTCGTCTTCACGGCCACGCTCATGCTGGCCGAGGGCCTGCGCCAAACACTTGTCTCCACCGGTTCGCCCGGCAACGTCATCGTGCTGCGCAAGGGTTCCGAGACCGAGGTGCAAAGCGGGCTGGAGCGCGTCCAGGCCTCGGCCGCAACCGCGCGGGCCGAGATCGCTCCTGGCAGCGACGGCCGGCCCCTGGCCGCCCGGGAGATGGTGGTGCTTATTGGCCTGACCAAGAAATCCACGGGCAAGACCTCCAACGTGGTCATCCGGGGCATCGAGCCGGCTTCGCTGGCCCTTCGCGGCCAGGTGCACGTCATTTCCGGGCGCGCGCCCCAGCCGGGCACGCCGGAGATCATGGTGGGCAAGGCCGTGGCCAAGGGATTTACTGGCGCGGAAATCGGCCAAAGCCTGCGCTTCGGCAAACGCGACTGGCCCATCGTCGGCGTGTTCGACGCCGGTTCCACCGGCTTTTCCTCGGAGATCTGGGGCGACGCCGACCAGCTCATGCCGGCCTTTGGCCGCAACGCCTATTCCATCGTGGTGGCCGGCCTGCGCGAACCCGGACTTTTCGAGGCCTTCAAAGAAGCGGTGGAGGCCGACCCGAGGCTTCAGGCCGAGGTCTGGCGCGAGACGCGCTATTACGAGAAGCAGTCGGACATGATGCGCAAGTTCTTGACCGTGCTTGGCGTGTCGCTGACGCTCATTTTTTCGCTTGGGGCCATGATCGGGGCCATGATCACCATGTACGCCTCGGTGGCCGGCCGGGTGGCCGAGATCGGCACGCTGCGCGCCCTGGGCTTCACGCGCGGGGCGGTGCTGCTGGCCTTTCTGGCCGAATCCACGCTTCTTGGCCTCATCGGCGGCCTGGCCGGCGTGGGGCTGGCCGCCGGGCTGTCCTTTCTCACCTTCTCCACCACCAATTTCCAGACGTTTTCCGAGCTGGCCTTCCGCTTCACCCTGGCCCCGTGGATCGTGGCGCTGTCGCTGGCCTTTTCGCTCTTCATGGGCGTGGTGGGCGGCTTTTTGCCGGCGCTGCGGGCCTCGCGCCTGGGCATTGTCGAGGCCTTGCGGGAAGGCTGAAAAAAAGCCGGCCGGACGTCTCTCCCCGTCCGGCCGGCTTGCGGCGTCGTCGCATTGCGCCCTGGCCTCGCGCCCCCGCGCGGATCGCCAGCGTCAGCGACAATGCGGCGTGTATCGAGCCTCCCTGAGCCAACGCCCGGGACGCCAAAGGGCCGCCGCGCCCCTTGCCCGCCGAAGGTCGCCCCCCGGCCTGTCAGTCGTTGCTTGTCCGGCTATTCGCCGTAAGCCGCTTCGGTGTGTTCCGACAAATCCAGACCGATGGTTTCGGCCTGCTGCGTCAGACGCAGCCCCATGGCCGCCTTGACCGCCGCCAGGATGAGCCAGCTGGCCACGAAGGCGAAGACGCCGACCACGGCGATGGCCAAGAGCTGCACCCCGAGCTGGCCGGGGTTGCCGGCAAGCAGGCCGTCGGCTCCGGCCGGGTTGACCAGCTTGGAGGCGAACACGCCCACGAGAAGCGATCCGAGCACGCCGCCCACGCCATGGATGCCGACCACGTCCAGGCTGTCGTCGAAACGCAGCCGGGCCTTGAGCAGCACCGCGCCGTAGCACACCCCGCCGGCCAACAGGCCAAAGGCCACCGCCGCGCCGGGCGAGACAAAGCCCGCGCCCGGGGTGATGGTGGCCAGCCCGGCCACCGCGCCCGAGGCCGCGCCCAGGGTGGTGGGCTTGCCCCGGTGATACCACTCGATGGCGCACCACATGGCCATGCCGGCCATGCCGCCGACATGGGTGGCGGCAAAGGCTCCGGCGGCCACGCCGTCGGCGGCCAGGGCGCTGCCGGCGTTGAAGCCGAACCAGCCGAACCAGAGCATGCCGGTGCCGAGCAGCGTCATGGGCAGGTTGTGGGGCACGATCTGATGCTTGCCGTGGTCCTTGCGCGGACCGGTGAGGAGCACCGCCGCCAGGGCGGCCGCGCCGCAGGTCAAATGCACCACGATGCCGCCGGCGAAATCGAGCACGCCCATTTCCCTCAGCCACCCGCCGTTGCCCCAGACCCAGTGGCAGACCGGATTGTAGACGAGCACGGTCCAGGCCAGGGAAAAGATCAAAAACGGCCCGAAGCGCATCCGCTCGGCCACGGCCCCGGTAATCAGCGCCGGGGTGATGGCCGCGAACATGCACTGGTACATGGCAAAGGCGATGTGGGGCACGGTGGGGGCGTAGTCCGGCGAGGGCGCGGCCCCGACACCTCCCAGCCCGGCCCAGGCCAGGGAGCCGATGAGCCCGCCGACGTCCGGCCCGAACGACATGGAATACCCGAGGTAGATCCACTCGAAGGTGACGAGCGAGATGAGGATGAAGCTTTGCAGGATGGTGCCGAGCACATTTTTCTTGCGCACCATGCCGCCGTAGAACAGCGCCAGCCCGGGAATCATGAACAGCACCAAGGCCGCGCTGATGAGAACGAACGCCGTATCGCCGCTTTGCAGCATACCGACCCCCCCAAAAAAGTTTGGCGGCCCACTAGCACGGCAAAAGCGTCGCGACAAATGTACGTGATTGTTAATTTGGTGCTTTTTTGGGGCGTCGCCGGGCAGGCGGCCGTCTGGGGGAAGGCCTGGGGATCGAGCGCCGGTCGCCCGCGCGGGGAGTCGGGCCGGGTCGTCAGGCCTTGTCCGGCGGGCATCAGGCGAGAGTTGACGCGCGGCCTTGCCGGTCAGGCGGCGAGGCGTTATCGCCGGGTGCAGAGTTGTGGGATTGGGCGGCCGGTTGTGGGTGGAGTCAGCGACAATCTTTCAGAGTTGTAATGATCGAGGGACAAAAAACGGCTGTCCTGGTCGTTGCGTCAGACATTTATGGCAGACCGGACGAAAGGAGGCGGGAATGCAGCCGGGGTAAGGAGGAAAAGGCTTCGCCGGAAAGGAGGAGAGAAGGGTTTTGAGCAATTTTGAAAATTCTGCTGCCCAAGCTTCCAGCCTGGACAGGCTGGGCAACAACACTTGCGGCGGCGCAGGACCGGCACAAACGAAAAAGCGGCGGGACGTCGCCGCCCCGCCGCTTCTCAAAATCCTTTTCGCGCGAGCCGCGCCTACCCCACGCGCAAGCTCCCCCGGTACGAAGCCAGGTCTTCTATCCCCAGCTCCGCCATGAGCTGCGGCAACCTCTCGGCAATGCGAAACGCCATGTCCGGCCGCATGAAGTTGGCCGTGCCGATCTGCACCGCGTGCGCGCCGACCAGGATGAATTCCAGCACGTCCTCGGCGCTGGCGATGCCGCCCACGCCAATGACCGGGGCCGACACCGCCTGGCAGACCTGCCACACGGCCCGCAGGGCCACGGGCTTTATCGCCGGCCCGGACAGGCCGCCGATGACGTTGGCCAGCCGGGGCTTGCGCGAACGGATGTCCACGCTCATGCCCGTCAGGGTATTGATGCAGGTCAGCGCGTCCGCGCCGCCCAGCACCGCCGCCCGGGCGATGGACACGATGTCCGTGACGTTGGGTGAGAGCTTCACCCACACCGGCTTGTCGCCGGCTCTTTTCTTTACGGCTTCGGCGAGTTTGCCGGCCATGCACGGGTCCTGGCCAAAGGCGATGCCGCCGGCCTTGACGTTGGGGCAGGAGATGTTGACCTCCAGGGCGGCCACGCCCTCCTCGGCCGACAGCACCCCGGCCAGCTCGGCGAATTCGTCGGCGTCGCAGGCGTAGAGGTTGGCGATGATCGGCGTTTCGCGCCAGGGCAGGCGCGGCAGCTTGTCGCGCAGAAATTTTTCCACGCCGCAGTTTTGCAGCCCGATGGCGTTTAACATGCCGCAGGGCGTCTCGGCGATGCGCGGCATGGGATTGCCCAGGCGCGGGGCCAGGGACAAGCCCTTGACCACGATGCCGCCAAGGCTGCGCAGGTCGCCGTAGGGCGAAAATTCCAACCCGTAGCCAAAGGTGCCCGAGGCGGTCATGACCGGGTTTTTGACGGGCATTCCCGGCAGGCGAACGCTGGTGTCCACGCTCATGCCTCCTCCGAGAGCTGCAGTTCCTCGACCCAGAAAACCGGGCCTTGGGTGCAGGTCTGCACGTACTGGCCCAGGGCGTTTTTCTCCACGCAGCCAAGGCACCCGCCCACGCCGCAGGCCATGCGGTTTTCCAGCGACACCTGCGCCCTGGCCCCAAACCGCCGGGCCAGCCGGGCCACGGTCATGAGAAACGGCCGCGGCCCGCAGGCGACAATGAGCCCGCCGGCATACTCGGCCACTTTCGTTTCCAGCAGTTCGATGAACCGGGGCAGATCCTCGGGCGTGTTCTCCTGGAAGGCCTCGGCCCGGCCGATGACATTGGCCATCTCGGCGAAAGGATAGCAGGACAGCGGCTGGCGATGGCCGAAAACCAGGGCCAGATTGGCCGGGGCCGGGTGGGTGGCGGCGTATTCCACAAAGGGAGCCAGGCCCACGCCGCCGGCCAGCATGAGCGTCGGCGTGTCCGGTTCCAGGCCAAACCCCTGGCCCAGCGGCCCCCAGACCGTCACGGTATCGCCCGGAACCAGCCGACACAGAACGTCCGTGCCCCGGCCGCAGGTCTGGACAAAAAGCGTGAGCGCCTCCGGGGTCAGCCGGCAGATGGAAAACGGACGGGGCCAGACCGGGTCCTGGCCGAAACAGGCCGGCCGGACCATGACGAACTGGCCGGCAACGGCCGAGCCAAGCCCGGGATTGGCCAGTTCGATGTAATAACAGCCATGCGCCCCGCCTTCCGGTCCGGCTTCGGTGACGGACAGGATGGTCAGGTCGCGGCATGCGCCGGAAAGAGCCACACAGCACCTCGCGTGAAAAGTATTGCACTTCCATACCGCCTTTGCCCGTGCATGTAAAACGCAGGCAAGCTGGCAAACTTCGCTCCCTGGCGGCCGCCGTCCTTGAACTCGGCCGGCCTTGGCCGTAGTGTGTCCGCAACCGGCCCAAGGCCGCCAACGCGAGGACGTATGCCCCAGGATATCGACCGCTTCGAGGACGAGGCCGACTCGGCCGTGCGCACCTTTCCCAAAGGAACCGTCATCTTCCGGGAAGGCCAGGCCAGCGACGTGGCCTATGTCGTCAAAAAAGGCCGCGTCTCCATCTACCGCGTGGTCGGCAACAAGCGCGTGCGCCTGGGCGAACGCGGCCCGGGCGAGATGTTCGGCGAGATGGGCGTGGTCACGGCCGAGCCCCGAGCCAGCACGGCCGAGGCCGTGGAATACGTCGAGGCCCTGGCCTGCGACAAACGCCTCATCCAGACCATGCTGCTCAAAAGCCCCCGCCCGGTGCAACTGCTGACCGGCTATCTGGCCGAACGCGTCCAGGCCCTGGCCGCCCAGGTCACGGACCGGCCGTCGGGCGACCCGTTTCTGGCCGTGTGCCGCATCGTCCACCTGGCCTGGCAGGCGGCCGGACGCGGGGACAAGGCCGAACTGGATTACGCCGAGGTCTCCCGCGCCATCAAGGACATCATCCTTTTAAGCCAAGTCGAGATCGACGCCATTTTCGAGCGGCTCAAAAAACTGCACCTCGTCTCCGTCACCGAGGTCAAGGGGCACTTCCCGCGCACGAACCTTCTCGGCAAGACCAAGCCCGGGCCAAGCTTCGTGAAAGACCGCCGCCTGCGCCTGCCCGATCCCGAGAAATTCCTGGCCGTGGCCAAGAACCTCTCCCGCGACGCCGCCAATGCCCAGGCCGTGGGCGTGGATCTGGAATTCTGCGATCTGGCCGATTTTTCCCGGGAAGCCGGCGGCGCGCCCGAGGTGATCCTCAAAAAGATCGGCTACGGCGAAATCCCGGAAAAGCTCTTTTTCTTCCACAAATCCGCCGCCCGGGAATTCATCGACTCCATGGGCCAGGAGTATTTCAAGCAGGCCCGCCGGCCGCGCCTGACCGCCGCCGACCTCAATGCCGTGGACGACATCGTGGCCGTGGACGCCGCGACCCTGGAAGAGATCCTCTCGGCCATGGGCTTTCACAAGGTGGCGGTGCTGGCGGCCATGGCCGGCGACGCCGCCCGCGACAAAATCTACCAGACGCTCTCCAAAAAAATCGCCGGCATCGTGCGCGAGGAAGCCGCCGCCATGGCCGCCCTCGACGAGGGCGAGGCCGCCGCCGTGGAACAGGAACTGCTCGACCGCATCAAGAGCGCCAAGGGACTCGCCTCGTGAACATCGCCACCGTCATCGGCATCGTCTTCGGCGTCGCCATCCTGGGTTTCGCCACCTACCTGTCCACGGACAGCGCCGGGGTGTTCGTCAATTTCCCAGGCCTGGCCATCGTCCTTGGCGGCACGCTCGCCTCCACCTTCATCTGCTTTCCGCTCAAGGAAGTGATGCGGGTGTCGAGCACGTTTCTCACGGCGCTCAAGCGCGAGGAACTGCCCACCGACCACTACATCGAGGCCATCGTCTCCATCGCCCGGGAAGCCTCCAGCCGGGGCAAAATCCATCTGGAGCAAGCCCTGCCCGGCATCGAAAACGAATTCCTGCAAAACGCCGTGCAGATGCTCGTGGACGGCTATTCCCGCGAAGAGATAAAAGAAATTCTCGACACCCGCATCGAGCAGACCTACCAGCAGGAGCTGTCCTCGGCCGGCATTTACCGCACCATGGCCAAGCTGGCCCCGGCCTACGGCATCATCGGCACGCTCATCGGCCTTATCGGCATGATGCAGTCCATGAGCGTGGGCCTGGGCAACCTCGGCGCCCACATGGCCGTGGCCCTGACCACCACCCTCTACGGCATCCTGCTCTCCAACCTCATTTTCCTGCCCATCGCCATCAAGGTGGAAAAGCGCATCGAGGAGCGCGTCATCCTTATGTGCGTCATCCGCGACGGCACGCTGTTTATCAAGGACAAGACCCCGGCCGCCATCGTGCTGGACAAGCTCAAGGCTTACCTGCCGCCGCGCCGCTGGGCCTCCATCGATCGCGCCGAAGCCGGCGAAGGCATCGGACAGGACGCCTAGTGTCTCGTCCGCGAAAAGCGCATATGGTGTTTTGTAGACAACAACCTAAAACCATTTTTTTTTCTTAAAAAATACTATCGTATTTTTTAAGGGACGCAACACTAGGCCGCCATGTTCAAGCTGTCCGATCTGCGCAAGCGCCGCCAGGAGGAAGAGGACCTCTGGCCCATTTCCCTGGCCGACATGATGACGCTGCTGTTGTGCTTTTTCCTGCTCATCGTGGCCGTGTCCCACGTGGACCTCAACCGCTACGAGCGCGTGGCCGATTCCATGCAGCAGGCCATGGTCCAGGAAAAGCCCGCGCCCAAGAAAAAAACGGCCGACACGCCGCCGGTGACGGACAAAACCGCTCCGCCGCCCCTGCCCTTTGAAAAGCCCCAAGTGCGCTCCAAGGTCAGCCACACGACCCTGTCCCGGGAACCCGCGCCGCTCTACGAGCAGCCGGCCCAGGGACCCCAGACGGCCGACGCCTCGAAACTTGGCGAACCTCACGCCGGCCAGCCGCAAGACAAGTCACAGGAGCCGGCCAAGGCGGCCGAACCGACCAAGTCCGGGGAACAGGCCAAGACGCCCGAGGCGGCCAAATCCGGCGACCAGCCCAAGGCAAGCGAACCGGCCAAGGCCGACGCCACGGCCGAAAAAGCCCCCAAGCCCGGCGAGGAACGCACCGGCCCCACCCGCAAAAGCCTCGACGACATCCGCAAGGAACTCTCAGGCAAGCTCGACGTCACGGCCGGAGCCGTGGAAGTGAAACCCCGGGACAACGGCGTGGAGCTCAACCTGCGCGGCGCGGCCTTTTTCGATCTGGCCAGCGCCGAGGTCAAACCCGGCGGCATTCCGCTTTTGCGCGACATCGCCGCCACCCTGGCCGGCACGCCCTACAAAGTGACCGTCGAGGGCCACACCGACAACCTGCCCATGGAATCCTGGCTCTACCCCAGCAACTGGGAGCTGTCCTCGGCCCGGGCCAGCCGGGTGGCCCGGTTCCTCATCGACCATGGCGTCCCCCGCAACCATCTGCGCGTGGAAGGCCTGGCCGACACCCAGCCCGTGGCTCCCAATACCGACCCGGCCGGCCGGGCCATTCCCGAAAATCAAGCCAGGAACCGAAGAGTCGTCATTCTGGTCAGTCCCTAGGGGCAGGCAGGATTCGCCGTGGGGGAATGCCTCCGGCGGCCGGGGGGATGATCCTCCCCGGCCCCCCTCAACGGGAAAAAGGATAAGGGGGGTTTAACCGTTAACGGGAACCACCGTTGCCGCGACTTCCCAAGGGCGGCGTCCTTTTGGAACCGCAGTTATCCAAGTGCATTACCGACATGCCCTGCTATTGGTGAAGCCATGACGACCCCACGCCTTGCCAAGCGCCCGAGACACGCCCTGGCCGCCGGCCTTATCTGGCTGGCCCTGCTCCTGCTGACGGCGGCCGGCCAGTCTCAGGCGCAACCGCCCCTGGCCGCCGCCGATTCCCCCGGAGCGCACGCCCCGGCCGCCCCGCATCTCCTGCCCGCCTCGCCCGACAGGCCCCTCGACAGTCTGGTCCTGGGCCAGGGCCAGCCGCTGGTCCTGCTGACGGGCTACGCCATGACCAAGGAAATGTGGGACACGGGATTCATAGAAGCCCTGGCCCGGGGCCATCGGCTGGCGCTGCTGGACTACCGGGGCATGGGCGAAACGCCCCTTGGCGAGGCGGCGGACATCTCGCTGGCCTCCATGGCCGATGACGTGGTCCGGACCATGGCCGGCCTGGGAATCGACAAAGCCCACATCCTCGGCTGGTCCATGGGCGGCATGGTGGCCCAGGAAATCGCCCTGTCCCGGCCCGAGGCCGTCTGTTCCCTGACACTGCTCGCCACGGCCGGCGAGTTCGCCTCGGTGCGGCCCGCCGCCGACCGGCTCGGGGCCATGGGGCCGGAGGAAATCCTGTCCAGCATGTTCCCTGCCGCCTGGAGCGCCGCCCATCCCGAGGCGGCGGGCCGGGTCCGGCCCAGGGTGCGCCAGCTTGACCATACCGCCGTGTCCAGGCAGTACGCCGCCATGCTGGGCTGGCCGGGCCTGACCGGCCGCCTAGGCAAAACCTCGCCCCCGGTCCTGATCCTGGCCGGCAGCGCCGACTGGGTGTGTCCGCCCCGGCTGTCCGAAGCCCTCCGCGACAGCTTCGCCGCCGTGCCCGGCTCGAATGTCAGGCTTGCCGTCCTGGAAAACGGCTCCCACTGGATGATGCACCAGTTCCCCGAAGCCCTGGCCGACGACGTGGAGGATTTTCTCGCCCGCCACCCTTGCCCGGACGCGCGGCGCAGGGAGCCTTGATCTTTCGTCACCGCGTCGCGACCAACACCGCCCGCCTTTGACAACCTGTCAAAGAAGCTGACACCTGCCGCGCCCCACGGCGCGACGCCATCTGGCCAATCGACACGTCCCGGACTACGATTCGTGACATTTACGCCGAGGCAATCCTTGGCCCCGGCCTTGCATAGTTGACATTTCATGACTTTCAGCCTTTTCTGGTATAGAAACGCCTCATGTCGCCGCGATGACGACGGCGGGTTTGCCTAACCGTGGAGGATGCGATGGGAGTGCGGAGCAAGTTGTACCTGCTGCTAGGCGTATGCGTCCTGGGGTTTGCCAGCCTGTTCGCGGCCGATCAGGTCGGCAGCCATTACACCGAGCGTTACCAGAACCTGGAAGAGCTGGCGGCCAACGCCTACCTGGAAGTGCTGCAAGTCCGCCGGGAGGAGAAAAACTTCTTGCTGCGCCACGACCCGGCCACCATAAGCGCCGTCAGCCAGCACATCGGCAAGGTGCGGGCCAATGTCGAGGACATCCTGCGCCGTGACAACACCCTGGCCGGCGAGGCCGGGCAAGCCCTGGCCGAGCTGACCGCCTACGGAAAGAGCTTCGACGAGCTGGCCGCCATCGAAAAAGCCAAGGGCTTCACCGAGCATGAAGGCATCATGCGGGATTTCGTCTACGCCGCCCGGGACCTTGACGACAAATTCGCCCCCATCGCCGACAAGGATTTCCAGATCCTGCTGCTCACCATCCGCCGACACGAAAAAAACTGGCAGTTGCGTGACGAGACCTCCTACGTCGCCAAGGTCCAGGACGGCGTCAAAAAGCTCCACGCCATGGTCGCCGCCGCCGAAGACCTTTCCGCCGCCCAGAAAAAGGGTTTTGACGCCGTCATCGACGCCTACCAGCGCAGCTTCATGGCCTATGTCGATGCTTCGGCCAAGGCCAAGCAGGTGACGGCGGCCATGGTGGAAAGCGGCCGCAAGCTCATGCCGCCCTTCGAGAAGATCGAAAAGTATTACGCCGACAAGCGCCACGAAACCGACGACATCGTCGATCGGGCCCAGGTCGCCGTGGAAGCCGGCCTGGCCGTGGTCGTGCTGCTGGTCATCCTGTGGATCGTGCGCGGCATCTCCAGCTCCCTGGCCGCCCTGGGAGCCTACTCCCGCAAGGTGGCCTCGGGCGATCTGGACGCCAAGCCCTCCGGTCGGTTCGAAGCCGAATTCGCCGCCCTGCGCGACGACACCACGGCCATGGTGGACAACCTGAAAATCCAGATGCGCCAGGTCGAGGACAAGCAGGCCGAGGCCGCACGCAGCGCCCAGGCCGCCGAAGAGGCCATGCGCGAGGCCATGCGCAAGGAAGAAGAACTGGGGAGGACCCTGGACTGCATGAAGACCGTGGCCGAACAGGCCGCCGACATCTCGCGGCGGCTTTCCGGCGCGGCCCAGGAACTCTCCAGCCAGACCGAGCAGTCGGCGGCCGGCGTCGAACTCCAGCGCCGCCGGGTGGACGAAACCGCCTCGGCCGTCACGCAAATGAATTCCACCATCCTCGAAATCGCCGCCAATGCCGGCCAGGCCGCCAAAAACGCCGAAACCACCCGCGACAACGCCGTGGCCGGGGCCGAGGTGGTCAAGCAAGCCGGCGAGTCCATGACCGCCGTCAACGGCATCGCCGTGGCGCTCAAGGGCGACATGGGCCAGCTTGGCCAGGAAGCCCAGTCCATCGGCGAGGTGGTGGGCGTCATCAACGACATCGCCGACCAGACCAACCTCTTGGCGCTCAATGCCGCCATCGAGGCGGCCCGGGCCGGCGAGGCCGGGCGCGGCTTTGCCGTGGTGGCCGACGAGGTGCGAAAGCTGGCCGAAAAGACCATGGTGGCCACCAAGGAAGTGGAGTCGCGCATCCGGGCCATCCAGGAGGCCGCCGGCCGTAACATCCGCGGCATGGATCAGGCCGTTGCCGCCGTCACCGAGGCCAACGCCCTGGCCGGCCGTTCCGGCCAGGCCATCCTGGCCATTGTCGGCAATGCCGACGCCACCAGCGGCGCGGTCCAGTCCATCGCCGCCTCGGCCGAGGAACAGTCCGCCGCCTCGGAGCAGATTAGCCGGGCCATCACCGAAATAAACGGCGTGGCCGAGGACAACGTGGCCGGCGTCGAGGCCACCAGCCGGGCCGCCCATGCCCTGGCCGCCATGGCCGAGGAGCTTGGCCGGCTCATCGTGACCCTGGGCGGCGAGGCCGGCGGCGGGCCAGCCGCCCTGTCCGAGGCGCGCTCCGGCGTAAAAGCCCTGCCCGGCGCGCGGTCCGGCAAGAAGGCCCTGCCTTCCTGAACGACGACACGGCTGTCGGCAGACGCGCCCCGACAGACCGGATTCGGGCCGCCTTGACCGTGGCGACACCCCTTTGGCTCCCTCCGCCCCGACCTCCACAGGCCGGGGCGTTTTCGCATCTGCCGGGTCTCAGGCGGCCCCGTCACGGGCATGATCCGCTCCCGGCCGCCATGGCCAGGGCGTTGTCGCGTCCCGGAGCCGGCGGGCCGCCCGGCTCCGGCCCGGTCATTGCCAGCCGGCCCGGGCCGCGCTAGGACTGTCGGCGTCCAATCCCGTCCGCGACCGACGCCGACGGGCAACCATGCGCAACCAAGGGCCGCCTCCGCCAGCCATGCCAAACGCCTCCGCCAAATCCGGCAAATCCCTGACCGCCCGGCTCGGGCTGCGCGCCCGGGTTTACCTGCTCCTGGGCGGCCTGCTCCTGGTCAACATGATCGGGCCGGTCATCATGATCCTCTACGCCTCCATGGCCCGGGACCTCTACACCACCACGGCCGACAAGGACCTGGCGGCCCTGACCGCCGCCCACGAGCTGGAAAACGCCCTGCTCAACCAGAAAGGCTACGCCACCTATTATTACCTGAGCCAGGACCCGGCCTGGCTGGCCAAACTCGACGAGAGCCGGCGCGCCTTCGAACTCTGGCTGGACCGCATCGGCGAGGACCGGACCAACCCCGAAGCCGGCGCCCTGGTCGAAGACATCGCCCTGGCCTACCGGCGCTACGCCGACGCCAAGGACGGGGTCATCGCCCTGTATCGCCAGGACCGGGCCGACGACGCCAAGAAGCAGCATTGGGTCCTGCGCGAGGACTTCGACGGCCTGCGCGAACGTTGCGACCGCTACAAGGCCTATTACCGCGAGCGCATGCGCCACACGAGCCAGGTCTATCTGGAGCGCACCGATCTGGTCATGGGCGTGGCCGTCATGGGCGTCGTCTTAAACGCCAGCCTGGGCTTTTTTCTGGCCTACGTCCTGGTCGGCCAGATCCTCGACCCCATCCGCCGCCTGGCCTGGGGCGAGGCCGGCAAGGACGTGGCCGCCGGCCTGTCCGACGAGGTCAAGGCCATCGGCCAGAAGTTCCGCGACCTCGAAAAAGACGTGGACCAGGCCCATCTGGACCTGGAGCAAAGCCGCGACCATTTGATGCAATCGGAAAAGCTGGCCATGGCCGGCAAACTGGCCGCCGGCGTGGCCCACACCATCCGCAACCCGCTCACCTCGGTCAAAATGCGCCTGTTTTCCCTGGAGCGCGGGCTCAAGCTCGACGCCTCCCAGCAGGAGGACTTCGAGGTCATCGCCGAGGAGATCGGCCATATCGACACCATCGTGCGCAATTTCCTGGAATTCGCCCGGCCGCCCAAGCTCGTGGCCCAGCCCGTGAGCCTGTCGGCCGTTGTGGACACGACGCTGACGCTGCTGCGCCATCGCCTGGAGTCCTACGACGTGACCGTCGCCGTGGATCGCGCCCGCCGGCTGCCGGAAATAAGCGCCGACCCGGACCAGCTCAAGGAAGCCCTGGTCAACCTCGTGCTCAACGCCTGCGAGGCCATGGTCGAGGGCGGCTCCATCGTCATCCGCGAGGAAACCGGCGTCATCGAACCCTACGGCCGGGTGGTGGCCCTGCGGGTGTCCGACGACGGCCCGGGCATCCCGCCGCCGCTTATTGACCGCGTCTTCCAACCCTTTTTCACCACCAAGGGCGAGGGCTCGGGCCTGGGCCTGGCCATCGTGCGCCGCATCGTCGAGGAGCACGGCGGCTGGATCACGGTCATGTCCCCCGAAACAAGGGGCACGACCTTCACCATGGTCTTTCCGTACGAAGGGGAACGGGGATGGCACAGATCCTGATCGTGGACGACGACCACCAGTTGCGCCAGAGCTTCGAGCGCCTGCTGGCCGCCGAGGGCCACGACGTGCGCGCCGCCTCCTCGGGCGAGGCCGGCATCGCCGCCGTGCGCCAAGCCGTGCCCGACGCCGTGGTCATGGACGTGCGCATGTCCGGCATCTCGGGGCTGGAGGCTTACGCCGCCATGCGCGAGATCGAACCGCGCCTGCCGGTCATCATCATGACCGCCTACGGCACCACCGAAATCGCCATCGAAGCCACCAAGATGGGGGCCTATGACTACATTTTAAAGCCCTTCGACATCCCGGAAATCTTGAAACTCATCGACAAGGCCGTGGCCGCCGGACGTTCCATGCGCAGCCGCGTGGCCGTGGGCGTGGACGCCGAGGCCGCGACCGAGGCCATCATCGGCCAAAGCCCGGCCATGCAGGAACTCTACAAGGCCATCGGCCGGGCCGCCCCCACCGACGCCACCGTGCTCGTGCGCGGCGAATCCGGGGCCGGCAAGGAGCTGGTGGCCCGGGCCGTCTACCAGCACTCGCTGCGGGCCGACAAACCGTTTCTGGTCATCAATTGCGTGGCCATCCCCGAGACGCTGCTGGAATCCGAGCTGTTCGGCTACGAAAAAGGGGCCTTCACCGGCGCATCCGGCCGCAAGGTGGGCAAGATCGAGCAGGCCAACCACGGCACGGTCTTTCTCGACGAGATCGGCGACATGCCCATGGCCATCCAGGCCAAGCTGTTGCGGCTGTTGCAGGAGAAAAACGTCGAACGCCTGGGCGGACGGCAGGTCATTCCCGTGGACGTGCGCATCATCGCCGCCACCAACCGCGACCTGGAAGCCGCCGTGCGCCAGGGACAGTTTCGCGAAGACCTCTACTATCGCCTCAAGGTGGTGACCCTGACCCTGCCCCCGTTGCGCGAACGGCCCGGCGACATTCCACTTTTGGTGCGCTACTTCCTGTCGCGCCATGCCCGGGAAATGGGCCAGTCCGACCCTGGGGTCAGCCCGGAGGCCATGGCGAAGCTGACTGCCCACGACTGGCCGGGCAATGTCCGGGAGCTCGGCAACGTGCTCCAAAAAGCCCTGATCTTCAGCCGGGGCGCGCCGCTGTCCCCGGACGAGGTGCAAAAGGCCCTGGGAGCGCCCTTGCGCCAGGGAGCCGAAGCCGCCACAAGCGAGGACGGCGACCCCATCGCCGAAACCATCCGCCGGGAGCTGGCCTCGGGCCGCGACGGGCTGTTCGAGGAACTCATGGACCGCTTCGGGCATACGGTCATCCGGCTCGCCCTGGAGGCCACCGGCGGCAACCGTTCCCAGGCCGCCCGGCTGCTCGGCCTGTCCCGGCCCACGCTTATCGCCAAGATCGAAAAATACGGCCTGCGCATCGAATCCCGCATCAGCTAGTGTCGCTCCCCCGTTGGCGTCCCGGCGCACGTACGGGCGGCCCGGAGCGCATCGAATCCCGCATCAGTTAGTTCCGCTCCCCGCCGCAGGCCCGCCGTGGCGCTCCTGCGCAGACGCGCCAAGGCGTCGTCCAAGGCCGTGCCGACAACAAGCGCCATGCGTGGGGCTCAGCCCGAACCGGCCCGCCCGGATCTGGGACGGACACGTCACCTCCAGACAAGGCCCGACCCGCCGCACGGCAACGACGGCAAAAACGCCGACACCCCTTCGGCTTTTGACAGCCTGTAAAAAAAGCTGACAGGCCTGCCTCGCCACCTTTCCGACACGCTGCTGCCACCGTCCTAAAACGCCCGCGAATACGGCCGGTTGGAAATATTCCACCTGAACTCGTTTTGGCACGGCGCTTGCCTTTGGAAGGACAAAATCCTGTCATGGAGCACTGTGTGAATCGTCCCAAGGCCACCCTGTGCATCGCCGAGCGCAATGCCAACATCCGCGAACTGCTGCGTCGGGAATTCGCGCGCGAGGGCTACGGCGTCGTCACCGCCGGCTCCGGCGCCGAAGTCCTGATGCGGCTGGCTTCGCCGGTCGGGGTGGATCTGCTCGTGCTCGACGACGAAATCGCCGATCCTGACGGCGGCTCGCTGGTTCCGCTGCTGACCCGGCTCTATCCGGAGCTGGCGGTGGTGCTGCATGTCTACGCCGGCGCGGACGCCGCCGGCCAGGGGCTTCGCCAGGTGGAAAAAGGCGGCGATTTCGAACGGCTCAAGGCCGCTGTCGGGGAAGTGCTCGGGGCGAAAGCCCAGGCGACGTGACGGGAACGTGGACGGCTGGGGTTTTTTTGCTGCATACTGCGCCGCGGGGTGGGGAAATCGCGCGGCGGACAAGCGAAAGGCTTTTCAACACGGAGGAAGCGAAAATGGGGTTCGGTAGGCAAGTCTTCGAGTTCCTGAAGGCGGCGTCGATTGCGCACGCCAAGTGGGACATGGAAGTGTCCACGTCCATCATCCAGAATCGGAAGAAGCTGCTTTTCCTCATGATCATGCTCCTGCCCATCCTGGCGGTGAGCTTCGTCGAGGCCGGCGACTTCATCGGCGGCAAGACGGCCTATGGCCCGGCTTTTTATTCCACCAACATCTTCCTGGTCTCCATCGCCGTTGGCTTGGCCGCCGGACTCATCACCGGCTGCATCGGCGCGGGCGGCGGCTTCATCATCACCCCGGCGCTCATGGCCGCCGGCGTCAAGGGCATCCTGGCCGTCGGCACCGACCTCTTCCACATCTTCGCCAAGGCCATCATGGGCACGGCCGTGCACAAAAAGCTCGGCAACGTCTCGGTGAAGCTGGCCATCGCCTTCCTGGTCGGCTCCGGCGGCGGCACGTTCATCGGCGGCGCCATCAACAAGGGCCTGTACAACAAGGACCCGCTGCTGTCCGAATTCTTCATCAGCTCCATCTACGCCGTGCTGCTCGGGTTCCTGGGCTTCTACGCCTTGTTCGACTTCCTCAAGGCCTCCCGCCAGAAAGACGGCGGCGGTGATTCCCACGGCGGCAGCCACGGCGGCCCCTCCGGCATGACCGGCATGGCCGTGAAGCTGCAAAATCTCAACATCGCCCCCATGATCTCCTTTGACGAGGACTTCGTGCCCGGCGGCAAGCGCATCTCCGGCTGGATCGTGGCCGCCGGCGGCGTCATCGTCGGCATCCTGGCCGCGCTCATGGGCGTTGGCGGCGGGTTCATCACCTTCCCCATGTTCGTCTACGTCTTCGGCGTGTCCTCCATGACCACCGTCGGCACCGACATTCTCCAGATCATCTTCACCGCCGGCCTGGGCGCCATCGCCCAGTACGCCATCTACGGCTACGTGTTCTACACCCTGGCCATGGGCATGCTGCTCGGTTCGCTTCTGGGCATCCAGGTCGGCGCGCTGACCACCAAGGTCGTCAAGGGCATCCACATCCGCGGCTTCTACGCCATGTCCATCATCGCCGGCTTCATCAACCGGGTCGCCACCCTGCCCAAGAAATTCGTCGAGCTTGAGTACCTGGACATGTCCAAGGAGATGGTCAACGGCATCGAATATGTCGGCAACATCGTCTTCTGGATCGTGGTCGCCCTGTTCGGCGTGTGGGTCATCGGCAAGTTCGTTGCCAATATCGGCGCCCTGCGCCAGGAGGGATAAGGGCCATGATCATCACCGACAAGAAACTCTTCGGCAAGGGCGCGCTGCTCATGTTGAGCTTCATCGTCGTGTTCATCCTGATCTTCTCCCCGATCTTCCCGGGCGGGGTCAACGGGCTGCACTTCTCTGACGATCTGTTCAACAAGCTGTCCAAGGGATCTTCCTACTTCATTCCCAAGGTCGCCAAGTCCGTGACGGCCTTTGACGGCAAGCAAATCGCCGTCGAGGTCAAGATGAAGAGCGCCGACGAAGTCAAAACCGCGCTTACTCTGCTCGAAAAGGCCGGCGCCAAGGGCGAGGCCAAGGGCGAGGTCGTCACCGTGACCGCCGACCTCGGCGCCATGCTCGGCAAGGTCGTGGCCGACGCCGACTTGCTGTACAAGGATGAGTTCGACAAGCTGAACGCGGTCTACGGCATGGACGGCAAGGCGGCCATGAAGGGCTGGTGGACGCTTCTTAACGCCATGATCAAGCCCCTGCAGAAGATCAAGCTGATTGAAGAGGCCAACGTCGTCAACGCGGTCAACCAGAAGGCTATCGAGCCGGCCTACAACTTTGCCGGCATCCCGGCCGAGAACATCCTGACCAAGATCCCCACCGTGGCCGGTCTGCTCATCTTCTACGTCATCTACACCATGTGGTACGGCTACGCGATCTTCGACATGTTCGGCGGCATGGGCCTGTCCATGAGCAAGTCCAAGATCAAGAAGGAAGCCTAGGCCAAGCCCGGCATCCTCTGATTGCAGCGAAAGCCCCGGTCCGCCAAACGGCGGGCCGGGGCTTTTTTGTCGCAAAGGGGGTGCTGCCGCAGCCATCTGGAGATTTGTCGCGCCAGGGACTCCGGTCAACGACAGGGCCGGGTTTTAGGGGCGGACGCGGCCCATGGCCCGGCGTCCGGGCCAATGCGGCCCAAGATCCGAGCCTGGGCCGACGGTTCGGCGACAACGCGGGACGGCCATGAAAAAAGGGCCCGCGCCCTGTCGGCGCAAGCCCTTGAACCGTCGTCTCCGCCGACCGCCCCGTTCCGGGCGACGGCCGGTTAAAAATTCAGTCGATAAGCCCCAGGTTCTTGATCAGGTGCAGCAGCATGTGCTTGTCGATGGGCTTGGGCACATACGACGTGGCCCCGCCTTTGTAGTAGGCTTCGACCACGTTTTTCGGATCATCCAACGCCGTGGTCATGATGACCTTGGCTTCGTCGGCCGGCGACACCCCGCGCTCCTTTTCCAGGGCGCGGATGCGCTTGAGCGCCGTCTGGCCGTCCATCTCGGGCATCATGATGTCCATGCACACCAGATCATAGGGCTTGTCGTCGTTTAAGGACTGGGTGAAAGCCTCCACAGCCTCAAGCCCGTTGACGGCAATATCGACCTCGCCGTACGGGCCGAGAATCTTCTGCAAAATTTTACGGCTGGTGAAATCGTCCTCAACGACCAAAACGCGCATGTCGGCCTCCGGCGACGTGTCCTTCTCCCCCCGGCACCGCAGTCGCCAACGGGCCAGGGGCATGGACGCGCCTTGTCGCAAACTAGGGGGAATCGCGAAAAAAGGCAATCGCCGCCCCGCCCCGCCTCCTTGCGTGGAGGCGGGAACCCGCGTAAGTCAGGGGGGATGCCGCAAGCGCGGCGATGGAGCGATACATGGGTTTTTTCGACAAATTTCTTTTTTACGCCTCTGCCGTGGAACCGAGCTGGCACAAGACCTGGCCCTTTGGGCCGGGCCTTGAAGAGGGTTTTTGGTCCGTCACCTTCAAAGGGCTTTTCATCGCCGCCATCCTCGGCGGCATGGCCTGGCTTTTGCGCTGGCTTTTCGGCCCGGGCGGCCCGCTGCGGGAAAAGGAGTTCGACGAACCCGATCCCGAAGCGCCTGTCGAAACCCCGAAAACGCCCCTGAACCGCCAAGCCGCCGATGCCGACGCACGCGCCGACGCCGGCAACGAGCCCCATGCCTGAACTCCTTGAGGCCGCCTCGGCCTGGTTCGAGGCCTACTACCGCAGCCTGGCCGACGATGCCCCCCAGGACGCCGTCCATCTGGAACTCAAGCGCCTGCACTGCCGCCAGGTCATGGACGAGGCGGCCGCCCTGGCCGAAAACCTGGATCTTTCGCCGCGTCTGCGCGAACTGGCCGCCATCGCCGGCCTGTGCCACGACGTCGGCCGGTTTCCCCAGTACCGGCGCTACAAGACCTTTAGCGACCGCCAAAGCGTCAACCACGCCAGCCTGGGCACGGCGACGCTTTCCCGCCACGACGGCCTTGGCGAACTGTCCCGCCGCGACCGCACCCTTGTGCGCACGGCCATCGTCGTGCACAACCGCCGTCTCCTGCCCGCCGCCCTGCTTTCCGGCGATGACCCCGAGGCGCTGACCCTGTCGCGCCTTCTCCGCGACGCCGACAAGCTCGACATCATCCGAATCATGCTCGACCATTTTCGAGCCGACGGCCCCAAGGACGACGTGGTGTTCCTGGGCCAGTCCGACACCGGCCGCTACAGCCCGTCCATCGTCGACGACATCCTGGCCGGCCAGCTTGGCAGCTACGAAAACATGACCTCCACCACCGATTTCGCCCTGCTGATCCTCAGCTGGATCAACGACATGGCCTATCCCTGGACCCGAAACCAGTTTTTTGCGCGCGGCCATGTCCAGGGACTGTTTGACCAATTGCCCGACACGCCCGATCTTGCGGCGCTGCGGACCTGGTATTTCGAGCGGCATGCGCCGGCAGCCTCCTGACGCGCGAACCCAAGGGGCGTCCAGCATGGAATTTTCGCCGATCCTCTTCGACACCGTCGTCATCGTCTCCAAAAACGAGGACAACGCCCGGCGCGACCGGCGCTCCCTGGCCTCTTTTCGGCCCCAGCGAGTGGAAGTCTTCGCCTCGGGGCAAAAAGCCCTGGCGTTCCTGTCCGCCAACCATGCCGACATGGTCCTTGTCGACAGCCACATCGAGGACATGGACGCCATGCAATTTTTGCGCGCCGCCCGCCGCGACCTGCGCCTGCGCGACGTGCCGGTGGTCATGGTCACGGCCAACACCAGCCGCGAGCAGGTCCTTGACGCCATCGCCCAGGGCTGCGCCGGCTACATCCTGCGCCCCTACTCCGAAGACACCTTTGCCAAACACGTGCTGCGCGGCTGCCAGGTGGAACGGGTCACCGAAATCGAGCGCCAGCAGATCGCCGACGCCAAAGACATGATGGCCGCCGGCAATTTCGACGACGCCATCGAGGCTTTCGAGGAAATCATCTCCGAACAGAGCCAGGCCCAAAAATACTACGACATGGGCTGCCGCTGCCTGGTGCGCCAGAAATTCGGCCAGGCCATCATCGCCTTCAAAAAGGCCATCAAGATCAATGATCTCTTCGCCGAAGCCTACAAGGGACTGGCCGACGCCTACAAGGCCAAGGGCGAACTCGACGAATTCAAGCGCTACCTGCAAAAGGCCGCCGAGGTCCATGCCCAGTTCAACCGCCTGGAAGAGACCAAGGAACTGTTCATCGAGATCCTCAAATACGACCCCCTCTCGCCCAACCCCTTCAATTCCCTGGGGGTCAAGCTGCGCAAAAGCGGCGACCTGGCCGGAGCGCTGCATGCCTACACCCAGGCGCTGACGCTGACGCCCGAGGACGAGAACATCCATTTCAACATTTCCAAGGCCTACTACTTCATGGGCAACGTGGAGTCGGCCAAGGTGAGCGTGGAAAAAGCCCTGGAACTCAGCCCCGGCTTCGAGGAAGGGCGCAAGCTCTACCGCAAGCTCTACAACCGCGAATACCCCCGCCCCGCCGGCCCAGCCAGCCCCAAACCGGTCGTTGGCATGGCCCGGGATGATTAAGTGAGCGGACCGGAAGAAATGCCTCCGGCGGCCGGGAGGGGGTAACCCCCTCCCGGACCCTCCCTGAAAGGGGAAAAAAGGGCCAGGCCGTTCTAGCCGGTTTGCTTGGCGCTTCGGCGACGCGTCGTCGCCGCGCGCATTGACTTGGCCCACGGCCTTTGCCACTATCGGACCATGAAAAATCACGCCATGCCGTCCACCAAGGCCGCCATGCAAATGGCCGCCTCGGCCGCCGTCCTTGTCCCGGCCACGGCCCAGGCCGCCGCCGACGCCAGCCTCGATTCCGGCAGTCTGCTCGTCAATCTCATCCTGCTCGGCCTGGCCATGTTCGTGCTCTTCAGGGTCCTGTCCGGACGTCGCAACAAAAACGACGACCAGACCCAGGCGCCGCCCCGTTCCGATTACCAGGACGACCGTGACGACGACGCCCCGCCGCAGGCTCAGCCTCCCCGGAGCGGACCCGACATGTACACCAATGCCCAGGCCGCCTGGGACAGACTGCGCTCGCCGGACAAACAGCCAGCCGCACCGGCCCCAGTCGCGGGACAAGCGCCGTCCGCCCCGGCCAATGCGCCGGCCGGCTCGGACGAGGAATTCCTGGCCGGAGCCAAAATGGCCTACAGCCGCATCGCCGCTTCCCTGGGCAGCCGCGACTTCGCCGATCTGGCCTCCTTCGTCAGCCCGGCCTATCTGGCCGAACTCCAAAACACCCTGCCCCAGACGCCGACCGGCCGGCCCGACATCCTGCTCATAAACGCCGCCCTGGCCGAACGCCGGGAAACGACCGGACATACCGTCATGGTGGTGGACTACGACGTGCTGGCCCGCCAGCCCGGCGCTGCGGAAAACACCACCCTGCGCGAGCGCTGGACCTTTTCCCGCGACAACGCCGCCCCCGGGGCGAACTGGCTGCTAGACGCCATGGAGCGGCGCTAATATCGCGTCCCCGAAAGCGCCCATGGCGCTTCGTGGACAACAAGACAACCCTCTTATTTATCACATAGAACACCATCGCATTCGCGAAGAAACGCGGCGTTGGCCTGACACGACGCGCCACGATTGCCAGAGTCCGGCCGACCTGCCCGCCCCATCTCCCGCTCCCGGACTGTCCCGGGATATGACGCCTTGCGCCTGCATCAAGACCGGTCACCGTATCCCGGCCACCCTCAAGCCGGACTTCATCTCTCTATTGGACATTGGCCCAATGGTGTGGCATGGATACGTTCCACGCTAAAAAGGATCCCCCGCCGCAGCAAATCATGCCAGATTGAAACGGCGTAGTGGCATCAATAGCCCAGTCAAGCGAAAGCCGAGAACCCGTTTCATGCAACGTCAGCATAGCACTCATCGTTATCTCTGCGCCCTTGTCGCCGCTGCAATTCTCCTTGTCGTCTTGCTTCTCGGACATGGCCATCGCAGCCTGTCCACAGGCTACAAAAGTCTGGTGGCCATGGGCGCGACAACGCCGCCGGACGGCGCGCCGGAGCAGCAACACGCCGACGCCTACCACAACGCCGTGGCCCTGGCTTTCAGGAACGCCCTCGACAAAGGCGACGTCACGGCTGTCTATTTCAATGACTCGGTCATGGGCGGCCACAACGACGACGAACCTCGCACCACCATCGCCACACTGCTTGGCGACCTGCGCGGCCTGTCCATCCATCCCGTGAGCGGCCCGGGCTACGCGCCGACGCTTTTTCGGGAATACGCCCGGCTCATTGCCCGGACAAAGAACAAGCCGCGCCTGGCCATCATTTCCATCAACCTGCGCGCTTTTTCCGACGACTGGTTTTTCACGCCTCGCTGGATGTACGCCGCCACCGTCGATTATCTGCGGCTTCTGGCCGCGCCGCCGACCCTGGCCGACGTGCCGGCCTGGCTTGCCTCCGGGCAAGACGATCCGGCCGTGTGGCTGGCGGCGCGCACCCGCCGGGACGCCTCCGGGCACGAAGCGCTTTTCCGGAAAATAAACGCCCGTCGCAACCGGCTCATGGCCGCGCCCACGCCGGAGCTCTCCCCGGAAGAGGCCAATCGCCGCCAGTTTTTCATCAAAAACTACATGACCGACATTCCGGCCGGCCATCCCATGATCGGCGATTTGCTGGACACGGCGCATACGCTGTCCCAAGCTGGTGTGGCGACGCTTTTTTACCTGACGCCCATCGACATGGAAGGCGGCATGTCGCTTGTGGGCGGGGAGTTCTCGGCCACGGCCTCGGACAACGCCCGGCGCGTGACCGGGGCGCTGGCCGAGGCCGGCGTGGACTGTCTTGACCTGTCGGCGCTGCTGCCCGAGGACCGGTTCGTGGATCGCGACTACGCCTGCGAGCATCTCAACCTGGCCGGCCGCCGCCGGGTGGCCGAGGCCCTGGCCGCCCATCTGGCCAAAGCCGCCAAACCGGCGGCCGGGGAGCCGCCCCGATAATTCGGGCCCGCGTCTGGCCGGATAGCGCCTTGGCTTTGCCCCCATAAAAATAGAACGCGCCGCCCTGTTTCCAGATCGGCGCATCATGTCGCTCCACGGCGAATATCGGCCCCCACTTTCGGGCTTGTTACGACGCCACCATTTTTTGAATGCCGGCTAGCAGGGCTTGAAAACTTTTTGAACAATTGTGGTCAAGGGCCATAAAAGGGGCGATCGCCCGCGAACCAGACATTTTTTCGTAGGCATAGCCTGTCAGCACGGAAAGTTCTTTTGACGGAGACCCCAGGTTGTCGGGATTTCTGTATTTCTTCTTCTGCTGCAACTTCTTGATTCCAGAAAGATTAAGCCCTTGCTCCACTGCGGCAAGGTCACCCAAATAAAAACTTTCCAATTCCCGGCAAGCGATTCGGATAAGCACACTTGTCTTGCCAGACTCCTCACACAACCTCGCCAGCTTTGATTTAATCGCCTTGCAGTCCCCGGAATCCTGATCCCGTACGATGATAAAAACCGAATCCGGCAAACACCAAGACTTCAGTTTGCGGACGATATTCTTTTCTAAATGTTGTTTCCCCTGGAATATGACATATCTTACTTGCCAATACGAAGGCATGACTCGAAACACGATGCGCTCCAGCATCGCCTTGGCCGAGGGCTCTTCCAGACAAAAGACCAGCGTCTTCATTGAGGGTCCGCCCCCTCAAAAAAACCCTGTTCCCAAAGATAGCCCATCTGATCGCCCTCAGCCATGTATGCGGCCAGTTGTTGGTCATCCCTGGCCCGGCGAATCTGGGTATAGCCATTGTTCTTTATGAGCCAAAAAACCTCGTCCAGTTGGACGGCGTTGAGAAAATCCGGGGAATGGGTCGAAACGAAAACCTGGCCGCCACGATGGGCATAGGCCCTGAACTCTTCGGCGAGTTCCCACAACAGTTTCGGGTACAGTTGATTTTCAGGTTCCTCAACGCACAAGAGAGGATGGGGATCAGGATCATAAAGCAGCGTTAAATAGGCGAGCATTTTGATGGTGCCGTCGGAAACATAGCGGGCTAAAAAAGGGTCCTCGAACGCCCCGTCTTGAAACTTCAACAAGACGCGCCCTTCTTCCGTCGTCTTCGACTCGACGCTCGTGATGCCGGGAACGCGCATTTGCAGCAGCGACAAGATTTTGTCGAAGGCCGTACGATTGTTCTTGTACAAGTATTCTATGACAAGCGATAGATTCTCACCCTCCCGGGAAAGGTGCTCGGCATAACCGGCCTCTTGTTCCGGCCGGGCCTTGCTTATATGAAAATCGGAGATGTGCCAGTTCTCTATGAGATTGCCGAGCGCCATCACAGCCGGAAAACGTTCAAATTGCGCCAGACCCTTTATGGCCAGGATATCCGCTGATTTCAGCTTCTGTTCTTCCCTGTCCAATTCCCGAACATCATTGGTTGTCTCCAGTTCATTGGTGACAGCTGTCCCTTGTCCACGCGAGAAATCCAGAAAATGCCACGGTTGCCCGCTGCTGCCCCGGCGATACTTAAGAATTTCCCGTTCAACGATGGCCTTGCCATTGTGCTCGCCAATTTGCAGGAAATACGTCGTCAGCGGACTGTCTGGGCCAGTGCGAAACTTCAATTCAATCTCTATGGGACCCTGGGCGTTTCGGCTGCGGACTTCCTGGAATCCCCGACTGCCGCCCAACTTTGCCAAAGCGACATTGATGTTGCTCGCCATCGCGTCGCGCAAAAAGCCGAACACCTGAAAGATCGTCGATTTTCCCGTGCCGTTGGCGCCGACAATGACGCAGAAGCTTGGCAGATCCGTGAGTTCGGCGTCCTGGAAGGATTTGAAATTGCGCAGCCGTATGGATTCAATTTTCATCCCATTTTCCTCCCAGTCGAACCATGGCGGCAACGCAGTAGCGAACACCCGTTCATCGCGGGTAATTACACCGCATGTCGTTAAAACAGAAGGTCTTCTCGTTTACCCTAAAACGCCGTCCCGTTCGCCGCGATGTCGGCCACCAAGCGTTCCTTGAGGCGCTTCGACACCGGCCCGGGCCGGCCTTCGCCGATGGGGACGCCGTTGTAACGCACGATGCTCAGGCAATCGTTGGTGGTGCCCAGAATGAACATTTCCCGCGCCGTGGCGATGTCTGCCTCGCGGATGCCGGTAAAGACCACTTCCATTTCGTTTTCAATGAGTTCCACGGCCCGAAGCAGGGTGGTGCCGGTCAGCGCGTTGGTGAGCTCCGGCACGACGAAACGGCCGGCGGCGTCCACGATGCAGATGTTTTCCGTGGCCCCTTCGGCCAGAAAGCCCTTGTCGTCGTAGCAGACCGGGTAGTCCTCGCCGCGCGCGGTCGCCTCGCGCTTCATGAGCACATTGGGCAGGTAGTCGATGGATTTGATGCGGGCCAGATAGTTCTGTTTGGCCGGGATGGAGGTGCGAAAGGCGGTGACGCCCTCGGCAAAGGACGCGGCCGGCCGGGGATGGAAGCGGTAGGCCACGATGGTCAGGCTCGGGGTCGGGCATTCGGCCGGGTCGATGCCAAAGCCCCCGGGGCCGCGTCCCACAAGCACCCGCACCATGCCGTCGTCCACACCACCGGCCCGGCAGACGTCAAGGGTCAGCTGGGCGACCTCGTCCCAGGAGCACGGCGGATCAAGATGGATCGCCGCCGCCGAGCGGGCCATGCGGTCGAAATGGGGCTGCACCTGATACAGTTTTCGACCGATGTATTTGAGCGTCTCGAAGACGCCGTCGCCACGGTGGACGAGGTGGTCGTCCAGCGGCATGAGCATGAGGCGCGGGTCCTTGCCGATGACGCCGATACGGTGGTCGTAAAACGCCAGCACGCCCTCGCCGCCCGGGCGCGGCGCGGCCAGCAGGCGTTCCAAATACGTTTGGGCGTCAGCAATCTCAGGCATGGGACACTCCTTCTATGCAAAATGGGGGAAACGACGCTCGGCCGCTTCCCCCGTTTGCCCCGCTTACGAGGCCTTAGCAAGCACCATTCGCGCGTTGTCGCAGCGCCATTTTCCATGGTCCGCAGCAACGCTCCCCTTCTACCCATTTGGGGGGTCCGGGGGCCTCAGGCCCCCGGCCGCCGGAGGCACTCTTCCATCTTCTTCCCTAAACGCGAACCTGGCCGCGTTCCAGGAGCAGTTCGGCGATCTGCACGGCGTTGAGCGCCGCGCCCTTGCGGATGTTGTCGGCCACGATCCACAGGTGCAGGCCGTTTTCGATGGTGTTGTCCTCGCGGATGCGTCCGACGAAGACCGGGTCTTCGCCGCCGGCCATCAGCGGCATGGGATAGATCTTCTCGGCCGGGTTGTCGTAGACCACGACGCCCGGAGCCTGGGACAGGATTGCCCGGGCTTCCTTGGCCGTGATCTTTTTCTCGGTCTCGATGTTGACCGACTCGCTGTGGCCGTAGAAGACCGGCACGCGCACGGTGGTGGCCGTCACCTTGATGGAGTCGTCGCCCATGATCTTGTTGGTCTCTTTGATCATCTTGATCTCTTCGAAGGTGTAGTCACCATCGGAGAAGACGTCGATCTGGGGCAGACAGTTAAACGCGATCTGGTGCGGATACACCTTCACGTCCGGTTCCTGGCTGTTGAACAGCTGGCGCACCTGGGTTTCCAGCTCGGCGATGGCCTTCTGGCCGGTGCCGGACACGGCCTGATAGGTGGAAACGATGACGCGCTTGATTTTCCCCACGTCGTGCAGGGGCTTGAGCGCCACCACCATCTGGATGGTGGAGCAGTTGGGATTGGCGATGATGCCCTTGTGCCAGTCCACGTCCTCGGGATTGACCTCGGGCACCACCAGCGGCACCTCGGGGTCCATGCGCCAGGCGCTGGAATTGTCGATGACCACGCAGCCCGACTTGACCGCGAACGGAGCAAACTGTTTCGAGGTGGAGCCGCCGGCGGAAAACAGCGCGATGTCGACGCCTTCAAAGGATTTCTCGGTCATTTCCTCGACGATGAGTTCCCCGCCGGCAAACGGCACGGTAGTGCCGGCCGAGCGCGAGGACGCCAAGGCTTTCACGGTCGTTGCCGGGAAAGCGCGACCTTCCAGCGTCTTGAGCATTTCACGGCCAACGGCGCCCGTGGCGCCGGCCACTGCCACAACCAACTCGCCCCCGCCCATACGATCCTCCGTAAGGCAATCTGCGTGTGTGCCGCACTCCGCAACCGAGCGCATCCCGACAGGAAGCGCGGCGAAAATTAGCGTCAAATCGTTGCCAGAAGGTCAGGGGGAGAAGCCTCCGGCGGCCAAAGGGCTGCCGCCCTTTGGAAACCCGCAATGGGAACGGCTTCAATACGAGAGCATTTCTCTGCCCCCGACGGTGTTCCGACTAATACTCCAGTCCCGAGACGATGGAGAGCACGGCCTCGGCCTTGTTAAGCGTGTAGAGATGCACGCCCGGCGCGCCCCGGCGCAGCAGATCCTGGGCCTGCTTGCGGGCGTAAGCGATGCCAACCTCGGCCACGGCGGCGTTGCCGCCGGCGGCATCGGCCGCTTCAAGCTCCTCCATATAGGCCGGCGGCAGCGACGCGCCGCAAAGCGCGGCGAACCGTTTGATGCTGGCCAGGCTGAGGACCGGCAGCACGCCCGGAACGATGGGCGCGTCGATGCCGGCGGCCCGGGCCCGGGCCACGAAATCGAAATAGCGGTCGTTGTCGAAAAAGAGCTGGGTGACGGCGAAGCTGCCGCCCAGGGCCAGCTTATGGCGCAGGTGCTCCAGATCCTTTTCCGGCGAGACGGCCTCGGGGTGGCACTCGGGATAGCCGGCCACGCCCAGGCACAGGTTGGGGTACTCGGCCCGGATGAAGGCCACGAGATCGGAAGCGTGCTGGAAATCCTCGGAATCCGGCACGAACGTCTCCTGCCCCTTGGGCGGGTCGCCGCGAAGGGCCAGGACGTTGTCCACGCCAGCCTGGGCCAGGGCGTCAAGGAAACCGCGAATCTTGTCCTTGCTCGCGCCCACGCACGTCAGGTGGGCCATGGGCTCCAGGCCGTAGGCGGTCTTCAAGCGCGAAACGATCTCGAGCGTGTGGGCATGGGTGCTGCCGCCGGCCCCGTAGGTGACGGAGACAAAAAGCGGGCGCACGGCAATGAGCTTCTCGACCACGCCGAAAAACCCGTCCCAGGCCTCACGCTCCTTGGGCGGGAAAAACTCCAACGAAACAAACGGCCGCCTGGCCTCCATCAACTCCCTGATCCGCACAGCGTCTCCTTGTGGAAGAGGAACCGGGGGAAAACCCCTTTTTGAAAAAAGGGGTTTTCCCCCGGACCCCCTTTCCTCAAAAACTTTCAAAGGGGGGATTGCTTCGCAGGGCCGGCGAGTCAGGCCGTTTCGGCGACCAGGGCGTCCACGATGTCGCGGTCGGCCTCCAGAAACGGTCTGGTCCTGCCCTCCTCGGGCGTCAGCCATTCCATGTCCTGGCCTTCCAGGGGAAGCGGCTCCCCGTCATAAGCCCGGACGTGGAAAAAATGGAGACGGACCGAGAGGTGTTGGTAGGAATGCGCTTTTTCGCGGAAAAAGGCAATCGTGACAGGCCTTATGCCCAATTCTTCACAAAGTTCGCGCGAAAGAGCCTGTTCCGGCGTCTCGCCGGGCTCGATCTTTCCGCCTGGAAATTCATAGGCTCCGGCCATGGCCTTGCCCGCCGGGCGCTTCACCCCGAGATACCGGCCGTCCTTCCAGATGACGGCGGCCACCACCTCGACAACTTTGGCGGCCCCGCTCACGCGTCCTCCACCAGGGCGGCCCGGCGGGCCTCCAGATCGGCGATCTCCTCTTCCATGACGGCCATGCGGGCGAGCAGATCCTCGGCTTCGCGTGAAAGGTCGCTGTATTCCTTGCTGAGCTTGGAGAACAGTTCGCGCTGGGCGTAGGTCTCGGGATCGGCCATGACGGCCTCGACTTCCGACTGCTTGGCCAGCAAGGTTTCCAACTCGGCTTCGAGCTTCTCAAAGGCCTCGCGCTTGGGCTTGATGTCGCGGTAGAGGGCGTTTCGCAGCTCGGCCACCCGGCGCTTGCGCTCCTTGTCCTCCTGGCGCGACAGCTTGGGCGCGTTTGACGCGCTGTCCTCGGCCGCGCCCGCCGCCTCGGCCTTGGACGCGGCGGCGGCCTCGGCCAGCCGAGCCGCTTCATACGCGGCGTAGCCTTCCTCGAAAACCGTCAGCCCGTCAGGCCCCACGGACCAGACCTCGGCGGCGGCCTCGCGCAAGAGATAACGGTCGTGGGCGACCATGAGGATGGTGCCCGAATATTCGGCCAGAGCGCGCACCAACGCTTCGCGGCTTTCCAGATCCAGGTGGTTGGTGGGTTCGTCCAGGACCAGGAAGTTGGCCCGGGCCGAAAAGAGGCCCGCCAGCACCAGCCGCGACTTCTCGCCGCCGGAGAGTTCGAACACCCGGCGATCCCAATAGTCTTCGCCCAAGAGAAACAAGCCCAGCGTGGAGCAGCATTCCAGATGCGTGGCCTTGGGGCCGGCCATGCGCCGCATCTCGGACATGACCGTGGCTTCGGTGTTGAGGATTTCCGTCTGGTGCTGGCTGAAATACCCCAGCTTGACGCCCGTGCCGAGCACCAGCCGGCCATCGGTCGGTTTGTTGACGCCGACGATGAGCTTTAAAAGCGTGGTCTTGCCCGCGCCGTTGTGGCCGACCAGCGCCACCTTCTGGCCCCGGAACAGCTGAAAGGTGAGCGCCGGCCACAGCGGCGCGCGGTCGGGCCAGTGGTAGGCCAGATCAGCGGCGGCGCACACGGTCTTGTCGCAGCGTTCCGGCTCGGGCAGGGAGAAATCAAGCGTGCGCCCGCGCACGTCGGGCCGGTCGCCGCGCAGGCTCTCGATCTCCTTGTTGAGCTTTTCCACGTTTTTCAGCTTGCTCTGGGCCTGCCTGGCCTTGCTCGATTTGTAGCGGAAGCGGTCGATAAAAACGTTGTGCTGCTTGATCTTGTTGTCGATGGCCGCGGCCTGCCGCTCCCACTGTTTTTCCATCTCCTCGCGCCAGGCCAAAAACTGGGAGAACGACCCGGGCCGCCATATGGGCTTGGTTTCGCCCAAAAACAGCGTGTGGGTGGCCACGCGGTCGAGAAACACCCGGTCGTGGGCCACGAAGATGAGCACGCCCTCGAAGGCGGTCAAAAACGCCTCCAACCAGGCCACGGCTTCGAGGTCGAGGTGGTTGGTGGGTTCGTCGAGGAGCAGCACGTCCGCGCCGGCCGTCAGCACCCGGGCGAGCTTGGCCCGTTCGCGCCAGCCGCCGGACAGGCCGGAAATCGGCGCGCCCATGTGCTTTTCCTCAAACCCCAGGCCCGAGAGAATCGTCTTGGCCCGGTACTCGGGATTGTAGCCCAGAGCATGTTCGAGGCTGGCCTGTTCGTGGGCCAGGGCCGTCATGGCCGCTTCGTCGCCGGCGGCCACGGCCGCGTCGTAGCGTTTCCAGAATTCCTTCCAGGACGGCAGCGCGGCCATGACCCAGGCCAGAAGCGACATGCCGAGATCGGAAGCGTCCATTTCCTGGGCCACATAGCCCAGGCGCGCGCCGGTGGAGAGGACCACCCGACCACTGTCGGGTTCGGACACGCCGGCAATGAGTTTTAAAAGCGTGGACTTGCCCGCGCCGTTCTGGCCGACCACGGCCAAGCGCGTGCCGCCGGGGATCTCCAGGGAGAATTCCCTGAACAGATCACGGCCGGCATAGGCCTTGGAAATATTTTGCAGACTGACTTTGGCCATGGGGAGTGCGTCGTTTGGCTGGAGTGTTGCGGCGAAGGGGCGCGACAAGGAGGTCCGCCCGCCATGGCGCGCGTTGTACGCAAAAACGGGCAGGAGAACCAGCCCTGAGAGGGGTGGCTCCCTGGGAGGACTTCCCAAAAATAAGCTATTCCTATTTTCGCTTCCGCTCTCTAGATATTTTTGCGTGGCTATCCCCTTAACTCAGCATAGGTTATGGGGCCTGACCGTGAGCAGGCCAGCAGCAGGCGATCAAAAGCTTGGCCTGGCCAGAAACGACGATTGAAACGATAGCAGAATTCGTCAAGATAACGTTGAAGATGTTTCTTCTGAACTCCGTGATATGTGCCCAGTATGAAAGCTTTTGCGTTGGATACTAGAATGTTGACCCACTTCAAAACGTCATACCGAGGAGCGCCGTGCTTGGGGTAGACGATCTGCTTGTCATGGGTCAGTCCGATATCCTTGACGACGTTGTAGGCTGGAAACCCATCGGAGCGAACCGTTTGACCAGGAGCAACATGTACCCCCAGGACAGACTTGATTGAGTCGCTTTCGACGCCTTCGACAACTTCCATTTTTGCGAAGGTGATGGCTTCGTCTTTCACGGCGGCCATGACGATTACGGGAACCTTGTCAGTACCTCGCCCGCGCTTGTCGCCACCTTTGTTAACTCCGCCTTTGAAAAAGGCATCATCGACCTGGATGAGTCCAGCCAATTGGTAACCGGCGTCGCGGGTTTCCATCGCTTTGCGAATCTTATGCAGCATGGTCCATGCACACTTGAGGCCGATATCGATCTTTCGCGACAGGGCCAGAGCCGAGAGGCCGCGTTTATCAGTGCTGACGAGGAAAATTGCCCAGAACCATTTGACCAGCGGTGTCCTGGTCCGGTGCATAATTGTTCCAGCAGTGAGCGACGTTTGATGCCTACACTCAACACATTGAAACAGCGTGCGATTTTCTATGCGATACGACTCTTGACAGCCACACTTTGGGCATCGAAAGCCTTCCGGCCAACGCAAAGTGAAGAGTCGCTCCCGGCAAGCCTCTTCTGTGGAGAACTGTTTCTGGAAAGAAATGAGGTCCGTCTGGCTGTAGGGCTTGGGCATAAAAACCTCCACAATCAGCTGATTTCACTCAAATTATGTCATAATTACTGAGTGAAGGCAATAGCCACGTATTTTTGTTACTTTACGCATTAAAAGAAGCATAACTTCACGAGTTAAAAAAGCGGAGCATCGAATGAATGCACAATTCTACTTCGACACTGGCATGATGTTTATTGAGAAAAGAAAATATGAAGAAGCTATTTCGTGTTTTGAAGAATCAGTAAAGCTTAATCCGAATTTTTCTGACGCTTATTTTGGCATTGGAGTATGCAAAATAAAACTTGGAGACGCAGTAAATGGCGAAAAAGCAATTGTAAAATCTGCCAAACTAGGGAACATACAAGCACAAAAATATATAGACTCACAGAGACTTGAAACAAAAGACAAAGTACAATCTATAAATTGTGAATCGAACGATAAAATCATGCCCTATATAACCGCAACTTCCTGCGACAACAACGAATCATACGATGCCGCAGAACGGCTTATGTATTTCAAAATTTTAATCGCTAACAATTTAAACACTCGATTCGCCACTCGTTGGCCTCGTTTTTTCGCAAGAACATTCGATATCTGGTGGGAAACTCTACTTATCACACTTTTACTGGGCATGATACTTAGGTATTATTCAGTTGAATTTGCAAATTGGATACGCGGACCTTGGGCAGACCAAATATTCGGGATGTTTTGCCTCCCGGCTGGACTTATACTTGATGCTGTATTGTATATTTTTTTTGGAAACACACCTGGCAAAGCTTTGTTGGGGTTAAAGGTTTGTTCACTTGACGACAGACCATTAAATTACAGGCAGTATCTTAATCGAAATTATTCAGTATGGATAAAGGGAATAGCTTTCGGCCTTCCTGTTGTCAACATTTTCACCATGCTTTATCAGTTCTCTAGACTTGGCATAGGCCGACAAGCAAGCTACGACGAATATTCTGGATACAGAGTACGCGCAAATCCAATTGGATTGCTTCGCAAGGTCGGATTCGCCCTCGCTTTTTTTGGGGTTTCTCTAATAATGACCACGCTCAACAACTTTGACACGTCAGCAAAACACGGTTTTACATTGAACAATGCATCAGAAACCTATTCTTGGAAAAACCCAACCACCCACATAAATGCGAAGATTGATTCACGATGGAAGCATTCAGCGCAAACAAACTCCAGCGGACAACAAATAAACGTATTTTCAGAAAAAACAAGCCATTCCGTAGTCGTCTTTGCCATTGAGAGTGTGGCAGGATATACATTAAAGGATTATGTAGAAGCATTTCAGAAAAGGGCTGCTGCAACCATGCAATTCTCAAGCAAGGGAAATTTCTTCGAAAAAGAGGGACATCAAACTTGGCAAGGTTATGGATCTGCGGACAATAAAAAAAACAATCGCCTCTATGCGCAAGTTGTCCAGATCGGCAACACATTTTGGAGAGTGGTAACAGTTCAAGCAATGCCTTATGACTACACAGAGAGCCTTGTCGCCCAACTTCAAACCGCCCTTTGGAGTACTGTGCGGTAGCCGGCTACCCGCACCAGCAGGGTGGGCCATGCGCCCCATTGGCTGACAACACGGCTTTCAATCAGACGGAGATATCAACCTCCTTCAAAAAAACACGTCCACACTCACCGCAAACCGCTTGGCGAACTTCTTCGCCGCCTCTTTGCTGATGCCCCGCTTGCCGGACAGCATCGCCGAGATATGGCCTTGGGGCGCGCAATCCGTCAGATCGGCCTGCTTGAGGCCGTGCTGTTCCATCAGCAACCGCAACACGTCCTTGGGCTGCGCCTCGGGAATCTCCACCTGGGCGGCCTCATAGTCCGCCATTTGCACGGTCAGGTAATGGAGCACGTCGGAAAGCGGATGCGCCCCATCGTCGCGGATGGCGTCGAGCAGCACGTTGACCAGCGCGGCGGCGCGCTCGTAATCCTCCTTCGTCTTGACGGAAGTCACGCCAACCAGCTCCTTAAACGGCATCCAGGCCTGCAAAATGGCGGCAGGATCAATGTCCGTGGTCGCGCTGGTCATTTCGGCGTCCTTTCCAAGCGCCTTTATCGGCGGCCGGGGGTGGTCAGCCCCCGGCCGTCGTAGGAACTCCCCTTCCCTACCCCAACCGCTCGACCACCAACTGGCCCATGGCTTTGCAGCCGACCAGGGTCTTGCCGGGCTCCATGATGTCGCCGGTGCGGTAGCCGTCAGCCAGCACCTGGGCGCAGGCGGCTTCGATGGCCTCGGCGGCGGCGGACTGGTCAAAGGAGTGCTTGAGCATCATGGCCACGGACAGGATGGTGGCCAAGGGGTTGGCCTTGTCCTGGCCGGCGATGTCCGGGGCCGAGCCGTGGATGGGCTCGTACAGGCCCGGGTTGGCCGCGCCGAGCGAAGCCGAGGGCAACATGCCGATGGAGCCGGTGATGACCGCCGCTTCGTCGGACAGGATGTCGCCGAAAAGATTTTCCGTCACGATGACGTCGAACTGCGACGGGGCGCGCACCAGCTGCATGGCCGCGTTGTCCACGTACATGTGGCTCAACTCCACGTCCGGGTAGTCCTTGGCCACTTCCAGAACCACCTTGCGCCACAGGCGCGAGACGTCCAGCACGTTGGCCTTGTCCACGGAACACAGCTTCTTGCCGCGCTTTCTGGCCGTCTCGAAACCCACCTTGGCGATGCGGCGCACTTCGTGCTCAGCATAGACCATGGTGTTGAACCCGACTTCCTCGTCGCCGCGCTTCTCGATGCCGCGCGGTTCGCCGAAATACGCGCCGCCGGTCAGCTCGCGGATGACCATGACGTCAAGCCCCTGGCCCACGATGTCCGGGCGCAGGCAGCAGGCGGCGGCCAGCTCCGGGAACAGCTTGGCCGGACGCAGGTTGGCGAAAAGCCCAAGCGCCTTGCGGATGCCGAGCAACCCCTTTTCCGGGCGGATGGCCGGGTCGATCTCGTCCCACTTGGGGCCGCCGACCGCGCCAAGCAACACGGCGTCGGCCGCCTTACAGGCCGCGACCGTCTCATCAGGCAGCGGCACGCCTTTGGCGTCGATGGCCGCGCCGCCAATAAACGCCTGGCTGTAGGCGAACTCAAGGCCGAACTTCTTGCCGACCACGTCCAGAACCTTCACCGCCTCGGCCACGATCTCCGGCCCGATGCCGTCGCCCGGCATGACGCAGATATTGTAACGCATGTGATAACCTCGAAAATATTATTGAAGATGCCTCCGGCGGCCGGGGGGATAATCCCCCCGGACCCCCTGAATGGAAGGCAAATTATTAATTAGAGAGTGCGCGCGGACAGCCGGGCACAGCGGCCCCTATTTATCCCTTTGGGGGGTCTGGGGGCCTCAGGCCCCCAGCCGCCGGAGGCACTCTTCTCTCTTTCTCTTCCTCTCTCACCCGCGCGCTACGCGCGCTCGGCCAGGCGGTCCTGGACGTAGGGGATGAGGCCCCCTTTGTCGAGGATGCCTTTCATGAACGGCGGCACGGGTTTGCACTGGATGGTCTGGCCGGTGGTGACGTTATTGATGACGCCGGTATCGGCATCGACCTTGAGTTCGTCGCCGTCGTGGATTTTGCTCACGTCGTCGCCGATCTCCAGCAGCACCAGCCCCATGTTGAAGCCGTTGCGGTAGAAGATGCGGGCGAAGCTGTGGGCGATAACCACCGGGATGCCGGCTCCGAGCAGGGCCACGGGCGCGTGTTCGCGCGACGAGCCGCAACCGAAGTTTTCGCCGGCCACCATGATGTCGCCGTTTTTTACTTTCTTGATCCAGCCGGCTTCCAGGCCTTCCATGCAGTTGGCCCCGAGTTCGGCCGGGTCGGTGGTGACCAGGAACCGGGCCGGGATGATGGCGTCGGTGTCGATATGCGCGCCGACCGTATGGGCAGTACCGTGGTACATAACAATTCTCCTTATGCTGCAAACCTCACAGCGACCGAGCCTCCCCCTTACACCCCTTTGGGGGGTCCGGGGGCCTCAGGCCCCCGGCCGCCGGAGGCATCTTCTCTTATCTCTTCCTCTCCACTCCCCCACTACACCTTGGCCGGATCAATGATCTCGCCCGCGATGGCGGCGGCGGCGGCGGCGGCGGGGCCGGAGAGGTAGACTTCGCTTTCCAGGCTGCCCATGCGGCCTTTGAAGTTGCGGTTGGTGGTGGCGATGGCGCGTTCGCCGCCGGCCAGGATGCCCATGTGGCCGCCGAGGCACGGCCCGCAGGTGGCGGGGCCGACGATGCAGCCGGCGTCCATGAAGGTCTCGATGAGGCCTTCGGCCAGGGCCTGCCGCCAGATGTTGGGCGTGGCGGGCAGGATGATGGTGCGCACGTCCTTGCTCACCTTGCGGCCTTTGAGGATGGCGGCGGCTTCGCGCAGGTCCTCGATGCGGCCGTTGGTGCAGGAACCGATGACGGCCTGATCGACCTTGAGGCCGGCCACGGCGGAGACGGGCTTGACGTTGTCAGGCAGGTGCGGGCAGGCGATCTGCGGCTCCATGCCGGTGGCGTCGATGGTGACGACGCGTTCGTAGGCCGCGCCGGCATCGGCGGCGATGGCCTTGTCGCCTTTGCGGCCGTGGGCGGCGGCGTAGGCCAGGGTCTTGTCATCGGCGGCGAAGAGTCCGACCTTGCCGCCGGCTTCAATGGCCATGTTGGACATGGTCATACGGCCTTCGACGGACAGAGTCGAAGCGAGCGGGCCGACGAACTCCAGGGCCTTATACAGCGCGCCGGAGACGCCGATGGTTCCGATAAGGGCCAGCATAAGGTCCTTGGCTCCGACCCACTGGCGAAGCTCGCCGGTGAGGATGACCTGGATGGTGGGCGGCACCTTGAACCAGGTTTCGCCCAGGGCCATGCCGGCGGCCACGTCGGTGGAGCCCATGCCGGTGGCGAAAGCGCCCAGGCCGCCGTAGGTGCAGGTATGGGAGTCCGCGCCGATGACCACGTCGCCCGGGCCGACCAGGCCGAGTTCGGGCAGAAGCGCGTGTTCGACGCCGACGTTGCCGCCTTCAAAGTAGTGGGTGATGCCCATTTCCTTGGCGAATTCGCGGCAGACCTTCACCTGTTCGGCCGATTCGATGTCCTTGTTGGGCGTGAAGTGGTCGGCGACGATGGTGACCTTGTCTTTGTCGAAAACGCCGGCCGCGCCCATTTTTTTAAAGGACTTGATGGCCAGGGGCGCGGTGATGTCGTTGGCCAGGACCAGGGAAAGCCGGCAACGGACGATCTGCCCGGGACCTGTAATCTGCTCGTCGCAGTGCTGCTGCAGGATTTTCTCGGCTAAAGTTGCGGGCATGTCCGTTCCTCCTCCTTCTTGGCCAAACGGTTGAGCGCGTTGATAAAAGCCAGGGTACTGGCCATGATGACGTCGTCGTGGACGCCGCGGCCGACGGTGGTCGCGGAGCCGTCCTTGATGCGCACGGTCACTTCGCCCTGGGCGTCGGTGCCGCCGGTGATGGCGTTTATCTGGTATTCCTCGAGGTCGGGCTTGCGGCCCACGGCTTGGCACACGGCGTTAAATACCGCGTCCACCGGGCCGGAACCGGCGCTGTAGTGGCGCACGGTCTGACCTTCCACCTGCATTTCGACCACGGCAAAGGGCGCGAGTTCCACGTTGCCGCAGTGCACGGACAAAAACTGCAAGGCGTAGCGGTCTGGCCGGCGCAGGACTTTTTCGAGGATAAGGGCCTCGATGTCTTCGTCGAGGATGCGCTGCTTGCGGTCGGCCAGCTGTTTGACGGCCTCGAAGACGATGAGCAACTCTTCGTCGTTCAAAGCGTAGCCGAGTTCCTTGACCTTGGCGTCCAGGGCGTGGCGGCCGGAGTGTTTGCCGAGCACCACCACAGCGCCTTTGCGGCCGATGCTCTCGGCGGTCATGATCTCGTAGGTGCGGCGATCCTTGAGCACGCCGTGCTGGTGGATGCCGGACTCGTGGGCAAAGGCGTTGCGGCCCATGATGGGGGCGTAGGGCGGAATCGGCTGGCCGATGATGCCCGACAGGCGGCGGCAGGAGGGGAAAAGCTCCTCGGTGACGATGCCGGTGGTCAGGTTATAGTAGTTGGGGCGGGTGTTGAGCCCCATGACGACCTGCTCCAGGGAGGCGTTGCCGGCCCGTTCGCCGATGCCGGAAAGGGTCACTTCGGCCTGGCGCGCGCCGGCGTGAAGGGCGGCCAGGGTGTTGGCCACGGCCAAGCCCAGGTCGTTGTGGCAGTGGACGGCGAAGGTGACGCCGCCGGCTCCGCGCACGGTGGTCATGAGGTGGCGGATAAGGTCGGCGAACTCGGCCGGCTGGGCGTAGCCCACGGTGTCGGGGATGTTGAGGATGGTCGCGCCGGCGCTTATGGCCCGTTCGCAGGCGGCGACGAGGAAGGCCGGTTCGGAGCGCGAGGCGTCCTCGGCCGAGAACTGGACCTCGACGCCCTTGGCGGCGGCGTGGGAAACGGCCGCCTCGATCATGTCGAGGACCTGGGTCGGGGTCTTGTTCAACTTGTGCTGCATGTGCAGCTCGGAGGTGGCCAGGAAGGTGTGGATGCGGCGGCGCTGCGCGCCTTTGATGGCTTCAAAGCCCCGGTCGATGTCCGAGGCCAGGGCCCGGCACAAGGCGGCCACCACCGGGGTTTTGACGGCGGCGGCGATGGCCGAGACGGCCTGGAAATCGCCTTCGCTGGCGGCCGGGAAACCGGCCTCGATGATGTCCACGCCGAGGGTTTCGAGCTGGCGGGCCATGCGGACTTTTTCTTCGCGGGTCATGGTGGCTCCGGGCGACTGTTCGCCGTCACGGAGCGTGGTATCAAAGATGTATACCCTGTTGTCGTCGGACATGAGGGTCTCCCCTTTCTCCGCTTATGCGGAGAGAATCAGGCGCGCGTGAGCACGCGCCGAGGCACTCTGGTTGGCCTGGGCCGGGGCAAGTGACAAGAAATGTCAAAAAGGGGATAACGGTGTTATGAGAGCTCCTGGAGGGGCTCCCGTAGCTTGGTGCGGCGCGGCAGAATGAAGAAGGTGTAGAGGATGCCGGAGACGAGGTAGGCGGAAAAGAGCAGGAAGCCCATGAGCCAGGGCTCGGAGGCGACCACGACGAAAAGCAGCAGCGCCGTGACCATGGCGCTGAAGGGATGGGCCTTGACCAGCCCGAGTTCCTTGAAGGAGGCGTAGCGCACGCGGCTGACCATGAGAAAGGACAGGGCGTACACGAGCACGAGGCAGGCCTTGGGGATGACGGCGGCGGCGATGTCGTCGGGCAGATAGCGCTCGAACATGAAAAACAGCGCGATCATGCAGCCGGCGGCCGGGATGGGCAGGCCCACGAAGAACTTCTTGGAGGTGGTGGTCTTGCCGGACATGACGTTGAACCGGGCGAGTCGCAGCGCGCCGCAGGCCACGAGCATGAAGGCGGCCAGGATGCCCAGACGACCGAAGCGGGCGAGCTGCCACTGGTAGACCATGATGGCCGGGGCCACGCCGAAGGCGACCAGATCGGCCAGGGAGTCGAACTGCACGCCGAAGTCGCTGCTGGTGCCGGTGAGCCGGGCCACCTTGCCGTCGAGGCCGTCGAAGAGGCAGGAGAAGAGAATAGCCAGGGCCGTCATGTCGAACTGGCCCTCGATGGCCCAAAGCGCACCAAGAAAGCCCGAGAACAGGCTTGCCATGGTGAACAGGTTCGGCAGGATATAGACGCTCCTGCGAGCCCGGCTCTGGGTGATTTTTTCTTCCATCTCGCTACGTGATCGCTTGCGGGCCCAGCCCGGTTAGTCGGCCTTTTTCGCCAGAACGGTGACGCCGGCCATGGTCTTCTGGCCCATGGCGACAGCCGGATGATAGCCATGGGGCAGATAGACGTCAAGGCGCGACCCGAACTTGATCATGCCGTAACGTTCGCCGCGCGAAAGCCTGTCGCCGGCCTTGGCCGGGCAGACGATGCGCCGGGCGATGAGCCCCGCGATCTGCACCACGCTAAACCGCGCGCCCTCGGGGTCGGTGACCACAATGACGTTGCGCTCGTTGTCCGTGGAGGCCTTATCCAGCGAAGCGTTGAAGAATTTGCCGGGAATGTAGCGCACTTCCGAAACCACGCCCGTGATCGGCGAACGGTTCACGTGGACGTTGAAAACGTTCATGAACACGCAAACAACCTGGCGCATCTCGCCCGTGATCGGGTCGGCGGCCTCGCCGAGCTTGCAGACCACGCCGTCGGCCGGCGACACGGCAATGCCGTTTTCCGTGGGCGAGGTCCGGTCCGGGTCGCGGAAGAAATTGAGGGAAAAAATCGTGGCCAAAAGGCTGATGGTGGCCAGGCAAGGCCAGCCCAGCAAGGCGAAAACCAGGGTCGCCAAGGCGAAAACGCCGATGATGGGCAGGCCGTCGCGGGCCAGGCCGCAAATGGGCTTATACATTTAAAGCGCTCCAAGAGGCGGGCACAGGTCGGCCAGTTCGGCGAAAAACGACTCCCGGTCCCGGTATAAAAGGGTTTTAAAGCCCAGTCGGGCGGCCAGTTCCGTATTGTGGGCCGCGTCGTCGATGAAAAGCGACTCCCCGGCCGTCACGTCCATGGCCCCAAGCGCCAGCTCGAAAAACGCCGCCTCGCGCTTGGACGTGCCATGATGGTAGCTGTTAAAAACCTGATCGAAATGGGAAAAGACGTCGTGCCGGGCGTCAAGCCGGGCCAACCACTCGGTCTGGTCGCTTAAGATCGCGGTCTTAAGCCCCAGGCCGCGCACCGCGTCGGCCAGGGCAAACATGTACGGCCGGGGCACAAACCGCGACAGCACGATCTCGGTCAGATGCGCGTCGTTGGCCTCTATGCCCGTGGCTTTGCGAAAGGCTTGCCAGAACCCGGCCTCGTCGCAGCCGCCGACCACAAACCGCGTGGTCCAGGCCATCTCATAGGCCGCCGGCACCACCTCGGCCGGATCGCGCCCGGCCTCGCTGGCGATGTCGATGAGCGCCTGGCGAAAGCCCTCCTCGGCCAACACGCCGCCAAAATCGAAAAACACGGCCCGAAGTCCACATACCTGGCTCATGGTTCCCCCATTTCTCGCGGCGTCGCTTCCCATGCCGGCCCGAAGGCCGTATACACGGAAAACGCCCGCAAGGCTGTAGCCGTAAATAGCGTCCCAAGCAAGTCGGGAATTGCGAAGAGCGAAGATGCCTCCGGCGGCCGGGGGCCTGAGGCCCCCGGACCCCCCATCCGAAGAAAAGGGGGATAAGGTGTTGGCGGACGTATTGGGAAAAGGATGAAAATAATGTCGGATACCATACGTGTCGGGGTCAGCTCCTGCCTGCTCGGCAACCCCGTTCGCTACGACGGCGGCCACAAACGCGACAGCTATGTCGTCGAAACCCTGGGCCGCTATTTCGAGTTCGTGCCCGTGTGCCCGGAAGTCGAATGCGGCCTGGGCGTCCCGCGCGAAGCCATGCGCCTGGTCGGCGACCCCCAGTCCCCGCGCCTGGTCACCATCAAGACCGGCGTCGATCTCACCGAGCGCATGAACGCCTGGGCCAAGCAGCGCGTGGCCGAACTGGCCGAGGAGCGGCTGTGCGGCTTTATTTTCAAGGCCAAATCGCCCTCCAGCGGCATGACCCGGATCAAGGTCTATAATGATAAGGGCGCTCCGGCCGAACGCGGGGTCGGGCTCTTCGCCCGGGCCTTCATGGACCGCTTTCCGCTGATACCGGTGGAGGACGAGGGGAGGCTCCACGACGACAAGCTGCGGGAAAACTTCATCGAACGCATATTTGCCATGCAGCGCTTCCGCGACGCCGTGGCCGGCGACGGCCGCTCGACCCTGGTTTCGCGCCTGATCGCCTTCACCGCCGGGCACAAGCTGCTGTTCATGGCCCACAGCCCGGAGCTGGCCCGGCAAATCGGCCGGCTCACGGCCGAAGCCAGCAAATGGCCGGCCGACGGCCTCGTCCATGCCTACGAGACCCTGCTCATGAAGACCCTGGCCCTGCCGGCCACCCCGGCCAAACACGCCAACGTGCTCCAGCACGCCATGGGCTATTTCAAGAAGGTCTTGAGCGCCGACGAAAAGGCCGAGTTAAACGAAGTTATCGCCAACTACCGCCTGGGGCTTGTGCCGCTCATCGTCCCCGTGACGCTCATCGCCCACTTCACCCGCAAATACGACGTGGCCTACCTGAAGGACCAGGCCTACCTGGCCCCCCACCCCATCGAACTCAAACTGCGCAACCACGCCTGAGCCGGAGCGTTCCCCATGCCGTTTTCCCGCTGCGTTGCCGTCCTTTTCGCCCTGGCCGTCCTTGGAGCCGCCGCGCCGCACCCGGCCACGGCCGCTGCGCTGCCCGGCCGCCAGACCACGGCCCATGTAGTCGCGGGACTGACCCGCTCCGGCCGCGTCCACGGCCTGGTGATCGGCTACGTCAGCCCGGCCGGCCAGGCCGTCTACGGTTTCGGCCGGCGCGACGAATCCTCGCGCTCGGCCGCCCCGGACGGCCGTACGCTGTTCGAGATCGGTTCCATCACCAAAAGCTTCACCGGCATCCTGCTGGCCCAGGAGGTCATCGCCGGCAAACTGCGCGACACCGACCCCATCCGCCTCATGCTGCCCGAGGGAACCATCGGCAAGGACTCGCCGCTGTATTGGGTGAGCCACCTCGATCTGGCCACCCACACCTCGGGCCTGCCCGTGGCCCCGGACAACCTGCCGTCCACGGACCCCGCCAATCCCCTGGCCGGCTATTCCACGGGCCTGCTCCTGCGCGCCCTGGAAACCGCCAAGCCCATCGCGCCGGTGGGCCAGAACTTCTATTACAGCAATATGGGCGCGGCCCTTTCCGGCTACATCCTGGCCCGGGCCGCCGGCATGGACTATGAAAAGCTCGTGGTCGAGCGCATCTGCGATCCGTTGGGCATGGCCGACACCCGGGTGACCTTGTCCGAGGACCAGCGCGCCCGCATGACCCACGGCCACAACGACAAAGGCAAGATCGTGCCCAACTGGGAGGTCACGGGCCTGGAAGGGGCCGGGGCCCTGCGCTCCACCGCCGACGACCTGCTGGCCTACGCCGCCGCCAACCTGGGCCTGGTCCAGACCCCCATCCTGCCGGCCGCGCTTTTCGCCCACCTGCCGCGCAAACACGTCTCGGACATTCCGGCGCTGTACATCGGCTATTTCTGGAACGTCATGAATTTCGCAGGCAAGGCCTACGTACTCCACGCCGGGCGCTCGGGCGGCTATTTCGCCCTGGTCCTCATGTCGCCGGCCGACCGCTCGGCCGTGGTCTTTTTAAGCGACACCGAGGGCGACTTCACCAAGGAGAGCTGGCGGCTTCTGGAGCTTTTGACCGGCAAATCCATCAAATCCTGAATCCTCGCCCGACACGCCTGCCGCGCCTTGACTGGCCGGACGGCGTGCTTATAAAGTTTACATAATCCATTTCTCCAAGGAGGTATGGGCTATGTTCAAGCATTTGCTGCCGCGTCTTCGCGAACGCTCCGTGGCTGTGCGCCGGCCCGCGAGCCTGGCCGATCTCATGGAAGACTTCTGGAGCGAACCAGCAACCGCCCTGGGGCCGCTGTTCAGGGACATGGCCTACCCGGCCGTGGACGTCAGCGAGGCCGAGGGCGTGGTCACGGTCAAGGCTGAACTCCCTGGGCTTGACCCCAAGGACGTGACCCTGGCCCTGGAAAACGACGCCTTGGTCCTGCGGGGCGAGAAGAAGTTCGAGGGCGAGGAGAAGAAGGACGACTACCACCGCATCGAACGCGCCTACGGTTCCTTCTCCCGCGTCATCCCGCTGCCGGGCAAGGTGAAGGAAGCCGAAGCCAAGGCGAACTTCGACAAGGGCGTGCTCACCGTGACCCTGCCCCGCGACGCCGAGGCCGCCGCCCGCTCCATTCCCATCCAGCAGAGCTGACCCCGCGCAAGCGTTGCCCCTCCCCAATCCCCCAAGCCGCCGAGGTCCGCCTCGGCGGCTTTTTTGCCGAATCGGACGCCCGGAACCGCCCTCCCGGCCCGTTTTGGGCGAAGAAAAGACTGGGAATTCCGGCCCATGGCGAGGCGCTCCGCAAACTCCGGCCCCAAAACGGACCGAAACGACCCCACGGACGGCTTTTCGCGACCAAAAAATTATTCATTAAAAACAGTGAATTATGGCATAAAAATGAAAAAATGAAAATTTGCTGTTGACGAGCGGGCCGGATTTTGACAGTTATGCGCCTCGGCAACGGCGGCCGCCCCGCCGAGCCGGACCGGACGGAAAAAAAGTTGAACAAAGTCGTTGACAACCGGGCCGGCAGCGAGTAAATACTCGGACTCCTTGAAACGAGGCGGCATAGCCAAGTGGTAAGGCAGAGGTCTGCAAAACCTCCATTCTCCGGTTCAAATCCGGATGCCGCCTCCACAAGCTGATCTTTGAGCGGGAATAACTCAGTGGTAGAGTGCAACCTTGCCAAGGTTGAAGTCGCGGGTTCAAATCCCGTTTCCCGCTCCAAATGAAAATCGCAAGGGCCGGCCCGCAAAGCCGGCCCTTTTTCTTTGCCTTGTCCCTGCTCTTGGGCTATTGCCGGAAATTCATACCGCAATGGGAGTATTTGTGGACACAGCCATCGCTCTAGACGCCCCCCTCGACGAACTGCTCGACGCGGCCCGCGGCCGCTACGACGTCTGCTTCGAACCCGTAGCCGTGGGCGAGACCCGCCTCGAACTGCTCCAGATCGCCGACGTGGCCGCGCTGATCGACCGCCAGCTCGCCGCCGCCGGCGACGGGCCGGTGGACCTGCCCTACTGGGCCGCTGTCTGGCCCGGGGCCGTGCTGCTGGCCCACGGTCTGCCGGGCCTGGGCGATCCGGCCGGACGCTCGGCCCTGGAAGTCGGCTGCGGCATCGGCGTGGCCGGGCTTTTCGCCGCTGCCCGGGGCTTTGACGTGCTTTTGACCGACATCCACCCCGACGCCCTGCTTTTTACCCAAATAAACATCCTGCATAACGGCCTGGCCCACCGGGCCAAGGTCGCCCGGGCCGACTTCACGGCCGACCGGCTGGGCCGGCGCTTCGACGCCATCCTCGGGGCCGAGGTGCTCTACATGCAGGACGCCTACCGGGGCCTCTTGAAATTCCTGCTGGCCCACATCGCGCTTAAAAAAGACGCCGCCGTGCTCCTGGCCAAGGACTATACCCGAAAGGCCACCCGCTTCCTGGCCATGGCCGACGAGGAGTTCGCCATCGCCGAGCGCGTGGTGGGCTTCAAGGAAACCAACCCCGAGTCCGGCCAGCCCGAGCGCAAGCTCTGCCAGCTCTACCGCCTGACCCCGAAAAAGGTCGCCTAGAGCCGCGTCCCACAAAAAATACGAGAGTATTTTTTAAGAAAAACAAATGGTTTTAGGCTGTTCTCCGCGAAAAGCCCGTTATGCCTTTCGTGGACGCGACACGAGACCCAATCCGCTTTTCGCATCGGAAACGCCATGACCCACGACACCATCAAGGCCGCCGGCCTGTCCCATCGTCCCAAGGGCTACACCGTCGATCAGGACAAGATCATAAGCCCCGTGGAAACCATCGCCCGGGCCAAGGCCGCCTTTGCCCGCCTGGGCCAGGGCGTTCTGGCCGAAACCAGGCGCATCGACACCGGACGGCTCGGCATCCCGGTCTTTTTGAGCATCTGCGGTGAGGAAGCCCGCAGCGTCATGCCCACCCGCAAGCAGATGGGCAAAGGGGCCAGCCCCGAGCAGGCCGAGGCCTCGGCCCTGATGGAACTGGCCGAACGCTTTAGCTTTTTCTCTTTCTGGCGCGACGAGGCCCGCTTCCTGGCGGCCACCTGGACCGAAGCCGAGGCCGAGTACGGCGATACCCTTATTCCGATCTCCGTCATCCTCCAGTCCGTGGGCGAGACGTTGAGCGAGGCCGACGCCCGGCGCATCCTCGACCTGGTCCCCTGGCGCTTTATCAAGGTACGTGACGTGGCCGCCGGCAAGGACGTGGCCGTCCCCCTGGACTGGTTCAAAATTCTCAACGAATTCAACGGCTCTTCCGCCGGCAACTGTTTCGAGGAATCCGTGCTCCAAGGGGCCTGCGAGCTGGTCGAGCGCCATGTCTGCGCCGTCATCGACCGCGAGCGCCGCGTGGTCCCCACCATCGACCCGGCCGGCATCGCCGATCCGGTGCTGGTAAAGCTCCTGGCCGCCTTCGACAGCCAAGGCGTCAAGGTCTGGCTCAAGGACTTCACCCTGGGCCAGCCCGTGCCCACCGTGGCCGCCATCGCCTACGATCCGGCCACCTTTCCCCACGCCTCGGAGATCGTGTTCACCGCCGGCACGGCCGCTTCGCCGGCCAAGGCCGCCATCCGGGCGCTGACCGAAGTGGCCCAGCTGGCCGGGGATTTCGAGTCCTTGAGCAACTACGAGGCTTCGGGCCTGCCCAAGTTCACGAGCCTGGACGAAGCGGCCTGGGTCCTGGACGGACCGCTGGTTCCCCTGGACAGCCTGCCGACCATCGAACGGGCCGACATCGCCGAGGAGCTGGCCGAACTGGCCCAGGCCCTGGGCCGGCTTGGTCACAAGCTCCTCACCGTGGACACCACCCATCCCGAACTGGGACTTTCGGCCAACTACAACATTATCCCGGGTTTTTTGTTCCGGGAGCGCACCCCGGCCGCCAGCCTGGGGCTTTTCACCGGTCGCCTGCTGGCCGAGGAGGCCGATCCGGCCACGGCCGACGCCGGGCTGGCCGCCCTGGCCGAGATCTACCCCAGCGCCCCCTTTGTGCCCTTTTTCGAGGGCGTGCTTTCGCTGCGCCTGGGCGACGCCGAAGCGGCCGCCGCCCAGTTCGCCTGCGCCGAAAATCTCCAGCAAAGCGCCGAGGACAAGGGGCTGGCCGCCTTCTATCAGGCCCATGCCCTGTCCCAGCTCGGCCGCTTCGAGGACATCGTGCCCATCCTCGACCGGGCCATCGGCCTGTGCCCCGAGGTGAAGGAATACTTCAACCTGCGCGGAGTGGCCCATTTCAAGGCCGCCCGCTACGAGGCCGCCGCCGCCGACTTCGCCGCCGCCCTGGAGCTGGACTCCGGTTCGGCCATGGATCTGGCCAACCTGGGACTGTGTCAGGCCCGGCTGGGCAACGGCCCCCTGGCCGAGCACTACCTGGAAGCGGCCCTGAAACTGGACCCGTCCATCACGTTTGCCCGCGACGAACTGGCGACCCTGCAAAGGCAATGAACCAGCAAATTCGTCTCAACGCCTCGACATTTATGACAAAGCCGAAACAGGGCTGTCGCCTGTTCGATGAAAAACCGTTGACAGGAACCGTTTTTCGCGATTACGGTTTGAAACGTAACGCGGGAGCCTGACGCCCCAAGCGGACCGGTTCCCCCTCAAATCACGACCCATCGGGCATCAAGGGTGCTCTGATTCTGGGTAACGCCTCCCGCCAAGCGGGAAGGCGTGGGGCCGCCCGGCTGCAAGGCAATCCCGGCCGGGCGCTTGTATCATCAACCGTTTAAGGAGGATGCGCATGGCTACTGTCGAATACAAAGGCAAAACCTTCGAGGTCGATGAAGACGGCTTCCTGCAGAAGTTTGAAGACTGGACCCTGGAATGGGTTGACTACGTGAAGGACTCCGAGGGCATCAAAGAGCTGACCCCCGAGCACAACAAGGTCATCGAGTTCCTGCAGGACTACTACAAGAAGAACGGCATCGCCCCGATGGTGCGCATCCTGTCCAAGGTGACCGGATTCAAGCTGAAGCACATCTACGAGCTGTTCCCCTCCGGACCGGGTAAAGGAGCCTGCAAAATGGCCGGCCTGCCCAAGCCCACCGGCTGCGTCTAGAGCTTTCGCTCTTCGAGGAAGAAAGGCGGCGGGGCGACTCGCCGCCTTTTTTGCGTCCTTTGTTCCTCTTCTTGCGCTGCCCCGCCTCCCTCGCGTGTTGCCTTGCCGCCACCGGCTTCTCGTCCCGTTGCCGGCCGACCCTGCCGACAGCGGGACGAGAAGCCGTGGCCTGCCGCCGCGGCCGATCCAGGTCCATGCCTTCGCCGCCCCTTGCCGCCGCATTCTGCCTATACCGTCGCCGCCCCCGGCCGTGCCGTCACCCGACGTCTTGCCCGGGCCGACAGTCCGCTCGGGGGCTGACCATCTCCGACCTGCCCGCGACGAATGCCCCTGCGTGGCGTCGCGGCACGTCGGGCGCGTGTTCCTGACGTCCCGCGCCAAGAGGCCTTCGCCTTGCGCCCCCCCAATCCGGCCCGTCGCCGCCGTCCTCTTCGGCTTCTCGCCTGCCTGCACCTCCAAGGTTTTGCCCGGCGCGGGCCTGACACTTTCCCGACATCGCCGAATCATCCGCCCGCCCCCGGGTGCCCACCGGCGTGGCCCACGCCCCTCAGTTGCCTGAAGGAAAATGTCAACCACTTATATTTATATTATATTTTATAGTCAAACAGTCGCCGCACAGGCTATGTGACAATTCGGGACAGCTTGGCGACGCATGTCACTTTTGTGTCAAATAAAGACCTCGGTAAAAAATTTTTTACCAACCCCTTGCATTGTCACCGGGGGTTCGGGTAATAGTTTCGCATGTCCGGGGGGTAGCCTCCCCCGGATACGCGCCGGGCATGTTTTGAGAGACGAAAGGAGGAAGGATTATCATGATGAAGCGTATTGCCGCCCTGGCTCTCGTGGCCACCTTCGTGCTGGGGGCTTTTGCCTCCGCCCAGGCCGCCACCGAAGTCAAAATGACTGGTGACGCCCGTATCTACGGCGTCTTTTTCGCCAACCACAACTTCACCGGCTGGAACACCTCGTCCTGGACCGGCTCTTCCCCCACCGCCTGGAAAAAGGCCGGCACCCAGACCGAAGATCGTTTCCAGATCTGGGAACGTTTTCGTCTGCGCTCCGACTTCGTGGCCAACGAGGCCGTGAAGTTCCGCCTGGGCATCAAGGTGGAAGACACCTGGGGCAAGGGCACCCTGACCGCCGCCAACCCCGAAGTCGCTATCGCCGTCTATCAGGCCTACCTGCAGTTCAAGCTGCCGGGCTGCCAGGACGTCGAAGTGACCGCCGGTCTCCAGGACATCGACCTGCCCCAGTCCAAGCTGTTCTACGCCTCCCCGGTCTTCGGCGGCGACCGCATCGCCGCGCTGACCGTGAGCGCCCCGCTCATCGACAAGACCCTGAGCGTGCTGGCCGGTTTCGGTCGCCTGGTTGACACCAACCGGACCTACGACACCACCACCACCCAGGTCGCCGACGAGTTCGACATGTACTTCCTGGCCCTGCCCGTCACCCTCGACGGCTTCAAGGTCACCCCGTGGGGCGCTGTCGCCGTCGCCGGCGCTGACGCCAACTACTGGTCCACCGGTTTCGGCCAGAACCTGGTTTCCGCCGGCACCTGGGCCGCTCCCGCCCTGTGGAAGAACGACCAGAACGCCTTCTGGTGGGCTGGCGGCGCTTTCGAAGTGACCGCTCTTGATCCCGTGAAGTTCTACGCCGACGTGATCTACGGCGCCGGCGCCCAGTCCGACCGCAAGAAGAGCAAGCGTCAGGGCTGGTTCATCGACCTCGGCGTCGAGTACACCGGCTGGGACATCCTGACCCCGCAGGTCTTCGGCTGGTGGTCCACCGGTGAAGACGGCTCCACCCGCAACGGTTCCGAGCGTATGCCGATGGTCCGCCCCAACTGGGGTCCGGGCAACAGCTTCCTGTTCGACGATTCGCAGGACCTGGCCAAGGAAGGCAACATGGGCGTGTCCCCGGTGGGCAACTGGGGCCTGGGCGCTTCGCTGAACAACATCACGTTCATCGAAAAGCTGACCCACCGCCTGACCTTCACCTACGTCCGCGGCACCAACTCCCCGGCCGCCCTGCGTAACCTCAACAACCTGATCGGCACCAACCCCTACTTCACCATGGGCCGCGACCTGACCCAGAATGAGCAGGTGATGGGCATCAACTTCGACAACAAGTACATGATCTACGAGAACCTGGCCGCCGTCATGGAAACCGGCTGGGCTCACGGCGACTTCCAGGAGAGCGTCTGGGGTCGTCGTCTGGCTGAAAAGTCCCGTTCCGGCGATGCCTGGAAGGTGGCTTTCGGTCTGACCTACAAGTTCTAGTTCGTCTCCTCGATTCTGCCGGCGCGGAGGCCGGGACCGCAAGGTCCCGGCCTTTTTCATTGTCGCCGCAAGCGCGTCGGTGGTTACGAGAACGTGCCGCGCACAGTCGAGACGCTCACGGCCGTTTGGGATCGTGGGAAGGCGGGAGAACGGCCCGTGCGGGCCAAAGCGCGAGAACGCGGCTACCGGACGGGCCGGCAGAAAAGGGGCAGCACCGCCCCGACAAGATCGCGCTCCACATCGATGACGTTGCGTTCCCCGGAACTGGGCGCCGCAACAAAGGGAACCTGCCCCCGGGATAAAAAGGCCTTGAGCGAGGCCAGGGGCACGGCAAAGCCCACGTCGGCCAGGCCCTCGCCCACCCTGGCCCGCACCGCCGCGCCGTCGCGGCGCGCCCGCACCACTCCGGCCACCCGGCCGCCG
>DLGG01000132.1 GCA_002482565.1 Solidesulfovibrio magneticus | reverse complement strand
ACACCGACACCTGGCTGTGGGTGGTCCAAGCGACCACGGCCATGGGCATCCTCATCATGGGCGGCATCCATTTATGGGTGGTTCTTAACGACCTGCCCATCTCGGCCGAGAAATCCGCCGCCCGCATCCAGTCCGGCTTCTGGTTCGTGTTCTACCTGATCCTGTTGCCCATGGTCGAACTCCATGTCGGCGTGGGCTTCTACCGCATCCTGGTCAAGTGGGGCTTTCTCGACCGCTCCGGCCGTTTTTCCCTGAAAAAAAAGGAGAACGCCATGACCATGATCTTTATCGGCATTGGTCTTCTCACCCTGCTTCGTTACTACTTCCTGCCGCTCAAATAAGGACGCAACGCCATGAGGATCATCCAATCCGACGTGCTGTCGGTCGGCGCGGGGCTGGCCGGCGAACGGGTGGCCATCGAGGCCGCCGAAAACGGTTTTTCCGCCATCTGCCTGTCCATCGTGCCGGCCCGGCGTTCCCACTCCTCGGCCGCCCAGGGCGGCATGCAGGCGGCCCTTGGCAACTCGGCCATGGGCGAGGGCGACTGTCCGGACGTCCATTTCGCCGACACGGTCAAGGGCTCCGACTGGGGCTGCGACCAGGAAGTGGCCCGGCTTTTCTGCGACAACGCCCCCATCGCCATGCGCCAGATGGCCTTCTGGGGCGTGCCCTGGAACCGCGTGGTGCCCGGCGAACAGACCTACTATAAGGGCGGCAAGCCGTTTACCGCCTTCGAGAAGCCCGAGAACGAGGGACTCATCCACTCGCGCAACTTCGGCGGCACGGCCAAGTGGCGCACCTGCTACACCTCCGACGGCACCGGCCACTGCGTCCTTTTCACCCTGGACAACCGGGCCGCCCAGGTCGGCGTCACCGTTATCGACAAGGTTGAGGTCATTGGCCTCATCCACGACGGCGAAACCTGCATGGGGGCCGTGGCCCGCTGCCTCAAGACCGGCGAGCTGACCGCCTATCTGGCCAAGGCCACGCTCATCGCCACCGGCGGGTTCGGGCGCATCTACCGCGAATCCACCAACGCCGTCATCTGCGACGGCGGCGGGCTGATCGCCGCCCTGGACACCGGCGTCGTGCCCCTGGGCAACATGGAAGCCGTGCAGTTCCACCCCACCGGCATCGTGCCCACCGACATCCTCGTCACCGAAGGCTGTCGCGGCGACGGCGGCACCTTGCTCGACAAAAACGAGTACCGCTTCATGCCGGACTACGAACCGGAAAAGGCCGAGCTGGCTTCCCGCGACGTGGTCAGCCGCCGCATGACCGAACACATGCGCAAGGGCCTGGGCGTGCCGTCTCCCTACGGCGACCACCTCTGGCTCGACATCCGTCACCTGGGCGAACACCACATCCGCACCAAGCTGCGCGAGGTCGACGAGATCTGCCAATCCTTCCTCGGCGTGGACCCCGTCCATCAGCTCATCCCGGTGCGCCCCACCCAGCACTATTCCATGGGCGGCGTGCGCACCAATAAAGACGGCGCGGCCTACGGCTTAAAGGGCCTGTTCTCGGCCGGCGAAGCCTCCTGCTGGGACATGCACGGTTTTAACCGCCTGGGCGGCAACTCCCTGGCCGAAACCGTGGTCGCCGGCATGATCGTCGGCGCGAAAATCGTCGAATTCCTCAAAGGCGCCGAGACCGTCATCAAGACCGCCTCGGTGCGCGACGCCATGGCCGCCCAGCAGGCCCGCATCGACGGTCTCGTCAATTGCGCAAGCGGCCGCGAAAATCCCTACGCCGTCAAAAACGCCATGCACGACGCCATCATGAAAGGCGCGGGCATCTTCCGTAACGGCAAGGACCTGGAAACCTGCGTGGCCGATCTCCAGGAAATCCTGGCCCGCGCCCGCAAGGTCGGCCTGCGCTCAAACGGCCAGGGCGCCAATCCCGAGCTGACCATGGCGCTCAAAATCGAAGGCATGGTCAAGCTCGCCCTGTGCGTGGCCTACGGGGCGCTTAAGCGCACCGAATCGCGCGGCGCGCACACCCGCGAGGACTACCCCGAGCGCAACGACCGCGACTGGCTGACCCGCACCCTGGCCACCTGGGCCGAGGGAGCCGATCTGCCGACGCTCAACTACGAACCGGCCACCCACGTCTTCGAAATGCCCCCCGGCGACCGCGGCTACGGCGGCGGCAAGATCATCGCCCGCGACGAGTAGGGATGTGCCTCCGGCGGCCAGGAGAGGCGCTGCCTCTCCTGGACCTCTCCGCCGGGGGGCTCAGCCCCCCGGACCCCCGACATGGGGGATGACGTGACGGCGCGAGAGTGTCGTCGTTTGTGAGCGAAAAGGAGCAAGCAATGGCGAGAACGCTGACATTCAATATATTCCGGTACAACCCGGCCGATTCGGCCTCCCGGCCCCGCATGGACCGGTTTGAACTGCCCGAAACCGAGCGCATGACGCTTTTTATTGCGCTCAACAAGATCCGCGAGGACATCGACCCGACCCTGATGTTCGACTTCTGCTGCCGGGCCGGCATCTGCGGGGCCTGCGCCATGGTCATTAACGGCCGCCCGGGACTGGCCTGCCACACCAAGACCAAGGACATGCCCGACGAGATCACGCTCATGCCCTTGCCGGTCTTCAAGCTGGTGGGCGACCTGTCCGTGGATACCGGGACCTGGTTTCGCGGCATGTACCAGAAGGTCGAATCCTGGGTGCACACCGACAAGGTCTTTGATCCCGCCGCTAAGGAAGAGCGCATGGACAACGCCCTGGCCGAGCAGATCTACGAGCTGGACCGCTGCATCGAATGCGGCTGCTGCGTGGCGGCCTGCGGCACGGCGCTCATGCGCGAGGACTTCCTCGGCGCGGTGGCCCTAAACCGGCTCGCCCGCTTCATCCTCGACCCGCGTGATGAGCGCACCGAGAAAGACTACTTCGACATCGTCGGCACCGACGAAGGCATCTTCGGCTGCATGGGCCTTTTAGCCTGCGAAGACGTCTGCCCCAAGCACATTCCGCTTCAGGAACAGCTGGGCAAGCTGCGCCGCAAGATGGCCCTGGCGTCCATCAAGAACATGCTGCCGCAGTTTTTGAAAAAAGACTTTTAGTGCGGCGTCGGCAAAACACATATCTGTTGTATTGCAGGTAAAGACAATAACAACAGCCTGTTGCCGCAAGGACTCACGTCCCGGCATTTCCCGAATGCGACACGATCGGGAGACTTGGGCGGCACAGGCGGCAGGGGCGGCGGCGACGTCGCCCCTTTTTTGCGCCCTGGTGATGGGGCCTTGACGTTATTGTGGAAAGCGCTCCCGGAAAAACAAGGCAACCCCGCCGCCGCTGGGCGAAAATCGGCCTCCCACGCCGCTTTTCGCCGCGCGGCACTTGACACGGCCGCCGCCATTGCCCAAGAGACATTTTTCACCATTGACGTGATCGGCATCGTGCCGCCAACTTTCCCCCGCCCGGAGGCTCCATGAAGCGTATCGTCATCGCCCTGGCCCTGGTCCTGTGCGCCGCTCAGCCGACCCTGGCCGACAAGGTCGCCGCTCCCATCCCCATCGGCATCGCCGTGGCCCAGACCAGCAACGTGGCGCTTTTCGGCCAGGAGCAGGTCAACGGCGCGAAACTCGCCGAGGAACGCTTGAACGCCGCCGGCGGCGTGAACGGCACGAAAATCGCCCTGGTCTTCCAGGACACCGCCGGCGACGAAGCCGGGGCCGTCAACGCCTTCCAGAACCTGCTCAACCGCGACAAGGTCGTGGCCATCATCGGGCCGACCCTGTCCCAGCAGGCTTTTGCCGCCAACCCCATCGCCGACCGGGCCAAGACTCCGGTGGTCGGCCCCTCCAACACCGCCAAGGGCATCCCCGAGATCGGCGAGTTCGTCGGCCGCATCTCCGCCCCCATGACCCAGGTCGCGCCCAACTCCCTCAAGCAGGCCATGAAGATCAAGCCCGACCTCAAGCGGGTGGCCGTGCTCTACGCCCAAAACGACGCCTTTTCCTCTTCCGAGACCACGACTTTCCAGGACGCCATCAAGGAACTCGGCCTGGAGACCGTCACCGTCCAGAAGTTCCAGACCACCGACACCGACTTCACCACCCAGGTCACGGCCGTGCTCGGAGCCAATGCCGATCTGGTCGTCATCTCGGGCTTGGCCGCCGATTCCGGCAACCTCGTCAAACAATTGCGCCAGCTCGGCTACAAGGGCCTCATCGTTGGCGGCAACGGGCTCAATTCGCCCAACATGTTCCCGGTGTGCGGCGCGCTGTGCAACGACGTGCTGGTGGCCCAGGCCTACAGCCCCGGCGCGGTGGACAAAAACCCGGTCAACAAGGACTTCGCCGCCGCCTTCGAGGCCGCCTACAAGAAAGGCCCGGCCCAGTTCTCGGCCCAGGCCTACGCCGCCGTCCAGGTGGTGGTCGAGGCCCTGGCCAAGATCGAAAAAGAGACCGGCAAGAAGATCGCCGACTTCGAGCTGGCCGATCTGCGCGCCGCCCTCAATAAGTCCCTGCGCACCGGCACGTACCTGACGCCCATGGGCGAGATCAGCATGGCCCCCTCCGGCGAAGTGCAGCAAAAGGACTTCTACGTCTCCAAGATCGTCATGAATCCCGACGGCAAGACCGGTTCCTTCGTGCTCGTCTCCGAATAGCAACCGTCCCATCACGGCTGCGGCCGGGACGCCCCATGCGCGGGCGTCCCGGCCGCTAAAAAAGCGCTCCCATGGATTTCGCCTGGCTCCTGCAAAGTCTCCTCAACGGCCTGAGCATCGGGTCGGTCTACGCCGTCTTCGCCCTGGGCTACACCCTGGTTTTTTCCATCCTCGGCATCATCAATTTCGCCCATGGCGCGGTCTTTACCCTGGGCGCGTACCTCACCTACGCCCTGGCCGTGGGCCATTTCGGCATCAACGGCCTACTTGCCGACGTGACCATGCCCGTGACCCTGCCCTTCGTGCCGGCGCTCATCGTCGGGGCGATTCTGTCGGGTCTGGCCGGCATGGCCGTGGAACGGCTGGCCTTCAAGCCCCTGCGCAAGCGCGGGGCCGATCCGCTCCTGGCCCTGGTCAGCAGCCTGGGCGTGGCCCTTATTGTCGTCAACCTGATCCAGTATCTCGTTGGCGCGGAGATCTATTCCTTCCCCGCCGACATCTTCGGCGACCTGCCCATGGCCGTCATCTTCAAGATCGGCGGCAAGCCCGTGGCCGTGCGCACCATCCAGATCATCCTTTTCGGCGCAAGCCTCGTCATGCTGGCCGGCCTGGGCTGGTTCATCGGCCGCACCCGCGGCGGCAAGGCCCTGCGGGCCACGGCCGAGAACGCCGACACGGCCAGCCTGCTTGGCATCAGCGTCAACCGTTTCATCCTGGGCACCTTTTTCATCTCCGGCCTGCTTGGCGGGCTGTCCGGCACGCTCATTGGCGTCTCCTTCGGCGTGGCCGGGCCGTATTTCGGCGTGTCCTACGGTTTAAAAGGCCTGGCGGTCATCGTGCTCGGCGGCCTTGGCAGCATTCCCGGCGCGGTGCTTGGCGGGCTGGTCATTGGCCTGGGCGAGGCCTTTTTGCCCTCGGACATGAGTTCCTACAAAGAGGCCGTGGCCTTTGTGCTGTTGTTCGCCATCCTGCTGATTCGGCCCCAAGGCCTCCTCGGCGGCCGTCTGGAGCAGAAGGTGTAATCATGTCGGGCTTTTTTGAAAACTACGGGTTTCTCATCGTCACCATTGTGCAGCAGGCGCTGTTGGGCCTGAGCATTTATTTCCCGCTCATGGCCGGCCAGCTGTCCCTGGCCAGCATCGGGTTTTATTCGCTGGGCGGCTACGTGGCCGCCATCATGGGCACCCATCCGGCCTTGGCTCCGCTGCGCGAGGCCCTGGGCTTTTGGATGTTCCCCCTGGAGTGGCTGGGGGCGCTGGTCCTGTCCGTGATCCTGGGCATCGCCGTGGGCTATCCGGCCCTGCGCCTGCGCGGCATCTATCTGGCCCTGGCCACCGTGGCCTTTGTCCAGGTGGTCAACGTGGCCGTGCTCAACATGCCCATCGCCGGCGGCGCGGTCGGCATCTTCGGCATCCCCCAGGCCTTTGAGTCGCGCCTGGACTACATCTGGTTTTTCGGGCCGCTGTTCTTTTTTGCCCTGTTTCTGGTCTGGCGCATCGGCAATATGGGCCGGGGCCTGGCCTTTTTCGCCGTGCGCGAGGACGAGCTGGCCGCCGGGGCCATGGGCGTGGCCACCACCGGCAACAAGGTCACGGCCTTTGTCCTGGGCTGCGCCCTGGCCGGCGTCACCGGAGCCATGTCCGCGCCGTTCCTTAATACCTGGAACGCCCGGCAGGGCACCTTCGACGCCTCGGTCACCTGTCTGGCCTATGTGCTCATCGGCGGTTCGCGCTCCATCTGGGGGCCGCTGTGCGGCGCGGCGCTCTTGGTCAGCCTGCCGGAACTGCTGCGGCCGCTCAAGGACTCGCGCATGATCCTAAACGGCGTGGTGCTGGTGGCCGCCTGCGTCTATCTGCCCCAGGGCATCATGGGCGGCCTTGCCGCCTTGCGGGCCAGGCTTTCCGGCCGGGGAGGGGCGGCATGAGCGCGCTGCTGCAAGCCACCGACCTGCGCCGCCGCTTCGGCGGGCTCATGGCCGTGTGCGACGTGTCCATCGAAGTGCGCCCCGGCGAGATCATGGGGCTTATCGGCCCCAACGGCGCGGGCAAGACCACCTTTTTCAACCTGCTCACCGGCATGACCCGGGCCGATTCCGGCACGGTGGTCTTTGACGGCCACGACGTGACCCGGGCCAGGCCCGAGGCCATCGCCCGGCTGGGGCTGGCCCGCACCTTCCAGAACATCCGGCTGTTTGGCGGGCTGACGCTGATGGACAACGTGCGCGTGGCCGGCCGGGTCCAGGCCCGCCACGGGCTGCTGTCCGGTCTGTGCTTCACACCCGGCAGCCGCCGCGAGGACGAGGCCGTCACCGAAGAAGCCTACGGCCTGCTGCGTCTGGTCGGCCTGGAGGACCGGGCCGATCACTTGGCCGCCTCGCTGCCCTACGGCGACCGCCGCCGGCTGGAGATCGCCCGGGCGCTGGCGTTAACGCCCAAGCTGTTGCTTCTTGACGAGCCGGCCGCCGGCCTCAATCCTTCGGAAAAGCTCGGGCTGGCCGATTTCATTCGCGACATCAAGGAGCGCTTCGACCTCACGGTGCTTTTGATCGAACACAACGTGCCCATGGTCATGGGGCTGTGCGACCGGGTGATGGTGCTCAATTTCGGCCAGACCATCGCCGTGGGCGCGCCCGAGGACGTGCAGCGCGACCCGGGCGTCATCGAAGCCTATCTCGGAGGGGACGCCCATGGCGCTGCTTGAGGTCGAGGAGCTTTGCGTCAATTACGGGGCCGTTTCGGCCGTGCGCGACGTGTCGCTGTCCGTGGAGCAGGGCGAGATCGTCACGCTGATTGGTGCCAACGGCGCGGGCAAGACCTCCATTTTGCGCGCCATTTCCAAGCTCGTCGCGCCGCGCTCGGGCGTAGTGCGCTTCGACGGCCGCGATGTGACGGCCTTGCCGCCCGAGGCGCTCGTGCGCCTGGGCATGGCCCATTCCCCGGAGGGCCGGCAGGTGTTGGCCAAGCAAAGTGTCGGCGACAATCTGGAGCTTGGAGCCTACGTGCGCAAGGACCGGGCGGAAATCGCCAAGGACATGGCCCGCATGTACGAGCTGTTCCCCAGGCTGTCCGAGCGGCGCAACCAGTCGGCCGGCACGCTGTCCGGCGGCGAGCAGCAGATGCTGGCCATCGCCCGGGCGCTCATGAGCCGGCCGCGCCTGCTGCTGCTTGACGAACCGAGCCTGGGACTGGCCCCGCTATTGGTGTCGGAAATTTTCGAGATCATCATGGGCCTTGGGGCCATGGGCACAACGATTTTGCTCGTGGAGCAAAACGCCCGCCTGGCCATGCGGGCGGCCGCCCGCACCTACGTGGTGGAGTCGGGCGGCATCGTGCTGGAAGGCCCGTCGGCCGAACTGGCTGCCGACGAGCGGGTGACCAAGGCGTATTTGGGCTGATCGCGAATTTCGTTCGGGAGAGGGGTTTTGCGCGCGGCGGGGAGGTTTCTCCGCCGCGCTTTTTTTGCGGGGGCGGCTCAGGGCGTCCCGGCCGGATTGCCCGGGGCCGGCGCGGCCGCCTTCTTGGCGGACAGCAGCCAGTAGACCGCCCCCAGCGCCAGGATCACCGCCGCGATGGCCCAGATGAACTGCGGGTCCGTCTCCTGGAAATCCAGCACGATGACCTTGCGCGCCGCCGCCATCAAGGCCGTGGCCAGCACGAGGCGCACCTGGATGAACTCCATACGCAGATACATCACGATGTTCTCGAAAATCTCGATGGCGATGAGCACCGCCAGAAATGCCCCGAAGGTCGCCAAAATGTCGCTGATGTCGAGGAGATAGTACGGGTTGGCGGCCATGCGCCGGTACATCACCCAGACCACGTCCAGGGTGCCCCAGCAGATGACGAAGGTCATGAGCACGGCCAAAAACCGCACCGCCATGCGGATGACGGCGTGGCAGCGGGCCAGGAACACGTCGTCCCGGGCCGAGGCGGGCGGGGGGAGGGGGGCTTGGTCGTGGTCCATGGGGTTCTCCGGAGTCGTAAAAGGTCTTCGGACGGCCTTGCCGCCGGGCCGAAACGCCCGGCGGCAAGGCCCCCAGTGTCCAGGGGTAGCGCCTGTGGACCTAAAGTCAAGCCTGTTGGCGCGCCTGTCTGGCCTCTCGCCGAACGATTGCCAAAAAAGTTAAAATAGTGCCGAAAATTCTGCGCCGGCCCCGTCTTCCCCTTTGACAGGTGGGCGGTCGCCGTGTATCACTCAGCGGGCCGGGTGTTCCGGCTGGCGGAACGACAGTTCACATTTTAAGCCAAGCGGAGCCGATTTCGTGTCGGGAAAGGCCAATATATCCGAATCCCTGGCCAAGGGGCTGGCCATCCTCGACCTGTTCGGCGTCGAGGACGCCGGCTTCACCTTAAGCGAAATCGCCGCCCGCGTCGGCATCAGCAAAACTTCCGCCCACCGTTACGTCACCACCTACTGCGAACAGGACTATCTGGCCCGCGACCCCCGTTCCGGGCTGTACCGCCTGGGCGTGCGCACCCTGGCCCTGGCCCAGTCCATGATCGAGACCAGCGAGCTGGTGCGCGGCCTGCGTCCCTTTGTGGACGAAGCCGCCGCCCGCCACGGCATCCATATCGACGTGGCCCTGCTCTCCCGGGACGCCGTCTATCTTGTCTATCGTCGCGACTCCGCCGACACCCGGGTCTTCCGGTCGTTTAGCTACGCCTCGTCCCTGCACTATCTGGCCGCCGGCAAGGCCGCCATGGCCTTCATGGAGCCGCGCGCCCTGGCCGGCATCATGTCGCGCTTGCAACTGACCGCCAAGACCGACCGCACCATCACCGACAAAGCCGTGCTCGAAGCCGAGCTGGCCGAGGCCCGGGAACTGGGCTACGCGAAAAATAACGAGGAATCGCTGCCGGGGCTCATCGCCATCGGCGCGCCGCTTTTTTCCCTGCGCACCGGCGAGGTGGTCGGCGCGGTCAGCTTCGACTCGTCCACCGCCACCTATTCCATGCAGGAGTTGGAACGCCTCTTCGCCGGTTATCTGGTGGAGTTGGCCAAGAAAATATCGGCCGTGGTCTCGCTGTAACCGCCGGGCCGCATCGGCCGCCGGCGAAAACCGCAACGTGGAGGACTTCTCATGCGCAAAATGCTTCTTTTGTGCCTGGCTTTGGTGCTCGGTTTCGCCAACGCGGCCCTGGCCGCCGACGACACCGTCAAGATCGGCGTCTTTTTGCCCCTGACCGGCCAGAACGCCTTCGGCGGACAGCTGGAGCTTGAGGGCGTGCAGCTCGCCGCCAAGGAGAACCCCACGGTTCTCGGCAAAAAAGTCGAACTGTTCGTCGTGGACAACAAGTCCGACAAGGTTGAAGCGGCCAACGCCGTCAAGCGCCTGATCGAAAAGGAAAAAGTCCAGGCCATCATCGGCACCTACGGCTCCTCCCTGGCCATGGCCGGCGGCGAAGTCTCCGAAAAGGCCGGCATCCCCCAGGTCGGCACCAGCTGCACCAACCCGCTGGTCACCCAGGGCAAGAAGTACATCTTCCGCGTGTGCTTCATCGACCCCTACCAGGGCGCCGGCGCGGCCACCTACGCCTACAAGACCCTGGGCCTGAAAAAGGCCGCCATGCTCGTCGACCTGGCCAGCGACTACTCCGTGGGCCTGTCCAAGTTCTTCAGCAAGTCCTTCACCAAGCTCGGCGGCCAGGTTGTGGCTACGCTCAACTACCAGTCCGGCGATCAGGACTTCACCGCCCAGCTGACCAAGATCATTTCCGAAAAGCCCGACGTCCTGTTCATCCCCTCCTACTTCGCCGAAGGCGCCATCATCATGAAGCAGGCCAAGGAGCTCGGCGCCACCTTCAAGATCATGGGCGGCGACGCCATGGACAACCCCAAGATCACCGACATCGGCGGCGCCGCCGTGGAAGGGTTCGTCCACACCACCTTCCCCTATGATCCGTCCATGAAGAACATGACCGAGATGGCCAAGAAGTTCACCGCCGCCTGGAAGGCCCAGTACCCCGGCAAGGAACTCAACGTGAACGCCGCCCTGGGTTACGACGCCTACATGATCATCCTCGACGCCATCACCCGCGCCGGCAAGGCCGACCCCGAGTCCATCGCCAAGGCCCTGGCCGCCACCAAGGGATTCCAGGGCGTCACCGGCGCCACCACCATCAACGAAACCCACGACGCCGAAAAGCCCGTGGGCCTGGTGGTGATCAAGGACGGCAAGAAGATCTACGAAGGCGAAATCACCCCCGAACTCTAAACCGTACGACGCGTTTCGCCAGCAACGGGACGGCCCCTCACCGGGCCGTCCCGTCACCGAACGGGCGGCGAAACCGCAGGCAAGGACCCCCGCATGAACTCGGCGACGTTCATCCAGCACATGCTCAACAGCCTGACCCTGGGCAGCCTCTATGCCCTGGTCGCCATCGGCTACACGATGGTCTACGGCATCCTGCGCCTGATCAATTTCGCCCACAGCGAAATGTTCATGCTCGGGGCGTATTTCGTTTTCTGGGGCATCACCCTGGCCAACCTCCCCTGGCCCGTGGCCATGGTCATCGCCATCGTCGTAACCGCGACGCTCGGCGTCGTGGTCGATCAGGTGGCCTACCGGCCGCTGCGCGACGCTCCCCGAATTTCGGCGCTCATCAGCTCCATCGGCGTATCCTTTTTCCTCCAAAACGTGGCCATCGTCTTTTTCCAGGCCATCCCCCGCGAGGTCTACCGGCCCCAGTGGCTGGAAAACCCCATCATCATGGGCGGGGTGCGGGTGCTGCCGCTGACGCTTTTCGTGCCGCTTTTGTCCCTGGCGCTCATGCTCGGGCTTATCTGGATCGTCTACCGCACCAAGGCCGGCCTTGGCATGCGGGCCATCAGCAAGGACATCGAGACGAGCTACCTCATGGGCGTGCCGGTCAACCGCATCATCGCCCTGACGTTTGGCATCGGCTCGGCCCTGGCCGCCGCCAGCGGCATCATGTGGGCCCTGCGCTATCCCCAGCTCCAGCCCATCATGGGCACCATCCCCGGATTCAAGGCCTTCATCGCCGCCGTCTTCGGCGGCATCGGCTCCATCCAGGGCGCGGTCATCGGCGGGCTGGCCCTGGGATTTATTGAGATCATGACCGTGGCGTTCTTCCCCGATCTGGCCGGCTATCGGGACGCGTTTGCCTTCGTGCTGCTCATCGCCGTCCTGATGTTCAAGCCGACAGGCCTTCTGGGCGAACGTCTGGAGGATAAAGTCTGATGCGACGCGGACAAACCGTCATCCTCAATCTCGTGGCCGTGGCGGCCCTGGGCGGATTTCTGTGGCTGGCCGAAGGCAACTTCGACGGCTACAAAATCCAGATATTAAACCTCATCGCCATCAACATCATCCTGGCCCTGTCGCTCAACCTCATCTACGGCTTCACCGGGCTTTTCAGCCTCGGCCACGCCGGGTTCATGGCCATCGGAGCCTACATCTGCTCCATCCTGATCATGACTCCGGACCAGAAGGACATGCTTTTCCTGCTGGAACCGGCCTATGATTGGGTGCAAAACGCCCAGGCCCCGTTCCTGGTGGCCGTGCTGGCCGGCGGCCTCGTGGCCGCCGCCATCGGCGCGCTGGTCGGCTTTCCGCTGCTGCGCCTGGGCGACGACTACCTCGGCATCGCCACCCTGGGGTTTGCCGAGATCATTCGCGTGCTGGCCAACAACTTCCCTCGCCTGACCAACGGGGCGCTCGGGTTCAAGGGCATTCCCGACTACGCCAACCTGTGGTGGAACTTCGGCTGGTGCCTGGTCACCCTCTACGTCATCGTGCGGCTGCTCAAAAGCAACACCGGCAACGTGCTCAAGGCCATCCGCGACGACGAAGCCGCCGCCCGGGCCATGGGCGTCAACGTCTTCCGCTACAAGCTGCTCTCCTTTACCGTGGGCGCGTTTTTCGCCGGCGTCGGCGGCGCGCTGCTGGCCAGCTTGCTCACCACCATCGACCCCAAGATGTTCCTTTTTACCCTCACCTTCAACATCCTCATGATCGTGGTGGCCGGCGGCCTTGGCTCCCTTAGCGGCACGGTCATGGCCGGCATCGGCATCACCGTGCTGCTCGAATGGCTGCGGGTGGTGGAAAATCCGGTGGATATCTTCGGCTACGAGCTGCCGGGCGTGCCGGGGATGCGCATGGTCGTGTTTTCCCTGGCCCTTATCATGATCATCCTCTTCCGGCGCGAAGGGCTCATGGGCATGCGCGAACTGCACTGGCAATCCCTGTTCAAAGTGTTTTCCCGGGGGAGGGCGTGATGGCCGGCGACGTGATTTTAGCCACTAGCGACGTGACCATGCGCTTCGGCGGCCTGGCCGCGGTGACGGACCTGTCCCTGGCCGTGCGCCGGGGAACCATCGCCGGGCTCATTGGCCCCAACGGCGCGGGCAAGACCACCTGTTTCAACATGATCACCGGCTTTTACAAGCCGACCATGGGAACAATCGTCTTTGACGGCCAGGAGGTCACCGGGCTGCCGCCGCACAAGGTCTGCAAGGCCGGCATCGCCCGCACCTTCCAGAACATCCGGCTGTTCGGCAACGAGACCGTGCTCGAAAACGTCATGATCGGCCGCCATCTGCGCCAGAAGACCAGCTGGATCGACGCCGTGCTCTTCACCCCGGGCTACCTGCGCGAGGACAAAGCCATGCGCGCCCACTGCCTGGAGCTGCTGGCCGCCGTGGGCTTGGCCGATTTGGCCGATGAACAGGCCTCCAGCCTGGCCTACGGCGCGCAAAGACGCCTGGAGATCGCCCGGGCCCTGGCCACCGAGCCGTCGTTTCTGCTCCTGGACGAACCCGCCGCCGGCATGAATCCCCAGGAATCCGAAGACCTCATGGGTTTCGTGCGCACCATCCGCCAGGACTTCGACCTGACCATCCTGCTCATCGAACACGACATGAAGGTCGTCATGGGCATCTGCGAACACATCTGGGTGCTCGATTACGGCGTCACCATCGCCGAGGGCGCTCCCGAGGCCATCCGCCGCGATCCCAAGGTGATCCTGGCCTACCTCGGCGAGGAAGGGGGACTCCATGCTTGAGATCCGCGATCTCCACGTCCACTACGGCGGCATCCATGCCTTAAAGGGCGTCTCCCTCGACGTGCCCAAGGGCTCCATCGTGACGCTCATTGGCGCCAACGGCGCGGGCAAGTCGAGCACCCTGCGGGCCATCTCGGGGCTGGTGAAAAACAAGCGCGGCCGCATCTCCTGGAACGGCACGGACATCTCCAGCAAGAATCCGGTGGACATCGTCAAGTCGGGCATCGTCATGTCCCCCGAGGGCCGGCGCATCTTCGCCCACCTGTCCGTGCTCGAAAACCTGCGCCTGGGAGCCTACAGCCGCAGCGACGAGGCCGGCATCGCCAAGGACATCGACTGGGTTTTCGAACTCTTTCCGCGCCTGTCGGAGCGCCGCAATCAGAAAGGCGGCACGCTGTCCGGCGGCGAACAGCAGATGCTGGCCGTGGGCCGCGCGCTCATGGCCGCGCCCGAGCTGGTCATGCTCGACGAGCCGAGCCTTGGCCTGGCCCCGCTTATCGTCAAGGAAGTCTTCGACATCATCCGCATGATCAACTCCAAGGGCATGACCGTGCTCCTCGTCGAGCAAAACGCCTACGCGGCCCTGAAAGTCGCCCACCAGGCCTACGTCCTCGAAGTCGGCACCATCACGCTCTCCGGCACCGGCGAAGCCCTCATCGCCGACGACCGCGTCCGCGAAGCCTATTTGGGTGGATAGTAGGGCTTTGAGAAACACGGTGTTTTCGGTGGACTGAGAAGAGGAAGATGCCTCCGGCGGCCAAAGGGGCTGAGCCCCTTTGGAAACCCCACCTGGGGAAACAGTTTGCAATGGGGAAACATGTGAAACTTGCCGTCTATTCCATGGGCGGAACCATCGACAAGGTCTACTTCGACGACCTGTCCGACTACTCCGTGGGCGATCCGCAGGTCGGGGCCATCCTGACCCAGGCCGGGGTGGACTTCACCTGGAGCGTCACCGAGATCGCCCGCAAGGACAGCCTCTACGTCACCGACGAGGAGCGCGCCGCCCTGCGCGAACGCATCCTGGCCGACGCGGCCGACCATGTGCTCATCACCCACGGCACCGACACCATGACCCGCACGGCCGAGTTTCTGGCCGACATCCCGGGCAAGACCATCGTCCTGACCGGGGCCATGAGCCCGGCCCGGTTCGCCGCCTCCGACGCGCCCTTTAACGTGGGTTGCGCCGTGGGCGCGGTCTGGTCCAGCCCCCCCGGCGTCTACATCGCCATGAGCGGCCGGGTGTTCCCGGCCGGGGCCGTGCGCAAGAACCGCAAGCGCGGCCGTTTCGAGGACGCCGCCGCCGGCGAGGAAGCGTAAGGCCGATCGCACGGCTCAGGTGGAACCGGCGCAAATTGTGTCGCGCTCATATTTTAGAGAGAGGCAAAACATGACGGCCGTTATGTTTTGCCTCGGGTAAAAGCCGTATGATCGAACTCGCCGATGTCCTGGCCGCCAAGGAGCGCCTGTCGCCCCGGTTGGCCCCGACGCCCTTTTTGCAGTCCCAGGTGCTCTCGGCCATGACCGGGGCCGCCGTCTGGGTCAAATTCGAAAACCATCAGTTCACCGCCTCCTTCAAGGAGCGCGGCGCGCTCAACAAGCTGCTGACGCTCTCCGAAACCGAACGCTCGCGCGGCGTGTCGGCCATGTCCGCCGGCAACCACGCCCAGGGCGTGGCCTACCACGCCAAGAACCTGGGCATCCCGGCCGTCATCGTCATGCCGGCTCACACCCCGTCGGTGAAGGTGGAGCACACCCGCGCCCACGGCGCGGAAGTCGTGCTGGCCGGCGAGACCCTGGCCGAGGCCACCGAGGCGGCTCATCGCATCACGGCCGAGCGCGGCCTGACCTTTGTCCATCCCTTTGACGACGCCATGGTCATGGCCGGCCAGGGCACGGTGGCCCTGGAAATGCTGGACGCCGTGCCCGACCTCGACGTCGTCGTCGCGCCCATCGGCGGCGGCGGGCTCATTTCCGGCCTGGCCACGGCGGCCAAGGGCGTGCGCCCGGACATTGAAGTCGTGGGCGTCCAGGCCGCCTGCTATCCGTCCATGCTGTGCGCCATGCGCGGCGAGCCGCCCGAGGGCACGGGCAACACCATTGCCGAGGGCATTGCCGTCAAGTATCCGGGCAAGCTCACCACCGAGGTGGTCAAGGCCCGGGTGGACGCGGTGCTGACCGTCGATGAGCCGCGCCTGGAACAGGCCGTGGCCCTGTTGCTCTCCGTGGAAAAGACCGTGGCCGAGGGGGCCGGCGCCTCGCCCCTGGCCGCGCTGCTGGAATATCCCGGCCGTTTCGCCGGCAAGAAGGTCGGGCTGATCCTGTCCGGCGGCAACATCGACCCCAGGCTTCTGGCCTCGGTCATCATGCGCGAACTCATTCGCGAAGGCCGGGTGGTGACCATCCGCCTGCCCATCTTCGACCGTCCCGGGGCTTTGGCCCAGGTGACGGAGGTGCTGCGCGACAGCGGGGCCAACATCATGGAGATCCAGCACCACCGCACGCTGCTCGCCCTGCCGGCCAAGGAGGCGAGCCTGGAAATCGTCTTCGAGGCCCGGGACCGCGAACATGGCCGGTCGGTGGTGGCCGCCCTGACGGCGGCGGGATTTCGCCCGGAAGTGCTGTAATTTACAACGCCGGCGCGCCAAGCCCCCCTGGCGCGTCGGACCTGCCGGCCGTGATCACTGCGTGTGGTCGCGGCCGTTTTTTTGGGGGTGTCTCCCCTTTCGCCAAAAAAACCTCCTCCCGTTGCCCCTCGGTCCAGGCTGGGGTAGGGGGGAAGATATGGTTCGGCCGCCCAGGCCGGCCAAACAAGGAGGGCGGACATGGCGCGTTGGTTTCCCGAGGCCCTGGCGGCGGCATTCGCGGTGTTTTTCGTGTTGCTCGGCCTGGCCCCGGTCTCCCGGGAGGTCTGGTGGGCCGAGGTCATCCCCGTTTTGGTCGTCTATCTCCTGCTCGTGGCCGGGGCTCGGCGTTTCCGATTTTCCAACCTGGCTTACGCGCTCATGTCGGTCTGGCTCATTCTCCACACCATCGGCGGGCATTACACCTTCGCCAACGTCCCCTTTGGCTTTGTCACCGACCTGTTCGGCTTTTCGCGCAACCACTTCGACCGTATGGCCCATTTCACCGTGGGCTTTTACGCCTTTCCCCTGGCCGAATACCTCTGGCGCCGGCGGCTGGCCCATCCGGCGGTCATCGCCGTATTTGCCCTCACCATGATCATGGCCGTGGCCTGCGCCTACGAGATCATCGAATGGTGGTACGCCGCCGCCGAGGGCGGTCAGGCCGGCGTCGAGTTCCTGGGCAGCCAGGGCGACGTATGGGACGCCCAGAAGGACATGCTGGCCGATACGCTGGGGGCCGTCGCCGCCGTGGCGCTCTTCTGGATCGTCCGCCGCCGGCTGCCCGTGGAGCCTGACCGGGGCGTTTCGGACCGCCACGACCGGTAGTGTAGCGTCTTTTAAAAATACGCGGGTTTTGCAAAAATAGTCGGTTTGAAGCCTTCGGCGACCAAAGGGCTGAGTCCTTTGGAAACCCATAACGAATACAGACTGTTATGGCGCGCGCTGGTTTCGGGTCGTCGTCGAAATGGATTTTTGCAAAAACCTCATACAAGAGTATTTTTCAGAAAACCGTATGGTTTTAGTATGATGTCCACGAAATGCCCTCGGCGCTTTTCGTGGACGCGACCTAGGCCGGGCCAGTCCCGGTTCGCGCCGCCGCGCCGGTAAACTGGCCTTGCCCCGGAGCGCGGTTCCTCGCCGCTGACCCGGTTCCCTCGTCTGTCTTTCCGCCAAGCCGCTTCCCTGTCTGCCTGAGGCCTTGGCCGTCCGGCGCGGACGGGGGCTTTTGCGCCGCCGGCCTCGGCTCCTGCATCAGCCTTCCCGCCAAGCCGCCTCGTTGTCCGTCCAAGGCCTTCGCCGTCCGGCGCGGTTGGGGCCCTTTCACTGCTGCGACAGTCCACTGCCGGTCCTAACGCGCGTCCAATACAACATTCTCCAAGGCTTCTTGCCGCTCTCGCGTCGAGGGTCGCCGAACATCGTCGGCGGCTGGCGCTTTTTGACCCATTCGCCGGGCCAAATTGACCCATTTGTTCCTTGCTGAAAAAGGACGTTTGTTTTCAGGGTGTTGCCGATCCTATGTCAGGATAGGCCGCAAAAGGCGACGATCACGCAGGGTCACCATGTCTGCCAGGAACAAGTCCGCAACGCGACTCAAACGCCGCCAAGCCCCGCAGGTCAGCCAATCATGGCATTGGCCTGTAAATTGCTTTTTCAGTGTGAGTGAAGGTTTTATATTAACGCCAACATAGAACAGTAGCGTATTGTGTTTGAAAAAACAGAGAAGAAATGACGCCAGTGACCGCTGCATTCGAAGTTTATGAAGATTGAAGTTGTTTGTGTTAAGTTTAATATAGTGTGTTGCCCGGGGCGAGATCGGGAAGAACGGTCGGCGTAAAAGGGCGGCCTAGGGCCGCGCCGCCGACCAGCCGGCCGGGCCAAGGCCCGGAAGCCGGCCAACCAACAACCAACCGCAAGGGAAGAAGCAGCGCCATGCAGGTGAGCCAAGAAGTCCTCCGGCACCGAAACGCCCCCATGCGTTCCATCCCCGTCCACCAAGCCTCGGGCATGGTCCTTTGCCACGACATCACCCGCATCGTGCCGGGCGAAGGCAAGGGGCCGGCCTTCCGCAAGGGCCATGTCGTCGAGGACGGCGACATCGAAACCTTGCTCAAGCTCGGCAAGGAACACCTCTACGTCTGGGATCTGGCCGACGGCTTCATCCACGAGGACGACGCCGCCGAGCGCATGGCCCGGGCCATCGCCGGGGAAGGCATCGTGCTGTCCGCCCCCTGTGAGGGCCGCATCAACCTGCTGGCCGCCCACGCCGGCTTGCTGTCCATCGACGCCGACATCCTGCGCCGCTTAAACGGCATCGAGGAAGTGACCATCGCCACCCTGCACGGCAACGTCGTGGTGACCCCGGGCCAGATGTTGGCCGGCACGCGGGTGGTGCCGCTGGTGGTGGACGAGGCCAAGATCGAAGCCGTGGAGGCCGTGTGCGCCGAGTACGGCCCGGTGGTGCGGGTGCGTCCCTTCCGGCCGCTTAAGGTCGGCGTGGTGACTACCGGCGGCGAAGTCTACCACGGCCGCATCAAGGATGCTTTCGGGCCGATCCTGCGCCGCAAATTCGAGGCATTATCCTGCACCGTCACGCGCCAGATCTTCGTCCCCGACGATCAGGACATGACCGTGCGGGCCATCCATCGCCTTATCGACGAAGGGGCCGACATGATCGCCGTCACCGGCGGCATGTCCGTGGACCCCGACGATCTCACCCCGTCGTCCATCCGGGCGGCCGGCGGCGAGGTCGTGACCTACGGTTCGCCGACCTTTCCCGGGGCCATGTTCATGTTGGCCTACGTCGGCGAGATCCCCGTGGTCGGGCTGCCGGGCTGCGTCATGTACCACAAGGCCAGCATCTTCGACCTGACCGTGCCGCGCCTGGTGGCCGGCGAATACCTGACCCGGGACGACATCGTGGAACTGGGGCACGGCGGCCTTTGCGCCATGTGTCCCGAATGCCGCTATCCCGCCTGCGGCTTCGGCAAGGGATAGGGCCTGGCCAAGGATCAAAGGCCGCGCGGACGGGAATCGGTTCCGGGCGCGGCGTCGGCAACGCGACAAACCTCCAACCGAAACGGAGCGAGACGACATGCAGGAAAAAATTCTTATCGTGAACGGGATCGAGCGTAAAATCATCGCCGACCCGGATGCCTTCCTGTCCGACGTGCTGCGCAACCAGCTGCACATGGTCGGCACCAAGGTGGGCTGCGCCCAGGGCCAGTGCGGCGCCTGCTCGGTCATCATCGACGGCAAGGTCACCCGCGCCTGCATCACCAAGATCCGCCGTGTCGCCGACTACGCCAACGTGACCACCATCGAAGGCATCGGCACCCCGAACAATCTGCACCCGCTGCAGACCGCCTGGGTCGTCCACGGCGCGGCCCAGTGCGGCTTTTGCACCCCCGGTTTCATCATGTCCGCCAAGGGCCTCTTGGACGGCAATCCCAAGCCCACCCGCGAACAGGTGCGCGATTGGTTCCAGAAGCACAAAAACGTTTGCCGTTGCACCGGCTACATCCCCCTGGTCGACGCCGTCATGGACGCCGCCAAGGTGCTGCGCGGCGAAATGACCCTTTGCATCAACCACAACATGCCGGCCGACGGCAATGTGTTCGGTTCGCGCGCCCCGCGTCCCACCGGCGTGGCCAAGGTCACCGGGCAGTGGCTGTTCGGCGACGACCAGAAGGGCATGCTGCCCCCGGGCACCCTGCATCTGGCCATTGTCGAAGCCAAGGTCTCCCACGCCAACATCAAGGGTCTGGACGCCTCCGAAGCCCTCAAGATGCCGGGCGTGCACAGCGTCATCACGGCCAAGGACGTCAAGGGCAAAAACCGCATCACGGGCCTTATCACCTTCCCCACCAACAAGGGTGACGGCTGGGATCGTCCCATCCTGTGCGACACCAAGGTGTTCCAGTACGGCGACGCCATCGCGCTGGTCGCGGCCGACTCCGAGGCCAACGCCCGGGCCGCCGCCGAGAAGGTGAAGGTCGATCTGGAAGTCCTGCCGGCCTACATGAGCGCCCCGGCGGCCATGGCCGACGACGCCATCGAGATCCACCCCGGCACCCCCAACACCTACTACGAGCAGAACCACGCCAAGGGCGCGGACGTGGCCCCGTTCTTCGCCGATCCGGCCAAGTACGAAGTCATGGGCGGCGACTACTACACCCAGCGCCAGCCCCACCTGCCCATCGAGCCTGACGTAGGTTTCGCCTACACCAACGAAGACGGCAAGCTGGTCATCCACTCCAAGTCCATCGGCCTGTACCTGCACCTGTACATGATCGCCCCCGGCCTTGGCGTCGAGCCCGAGAATCTCATCCTCGTGCAGAACCCCACCGGCGGCACCTTCGGCTACAAGTTCAGCCCGACCATGGAAGCCCTGGTCGGCGTCGCCGCCATGGTCACCGGCCGCCCGGTGCACCTGCACTACAACTACGCCCAGCAGCAGTACTACACCGGCAAGCGCTCCCCGTTCTGGACCAAGGGCCGCATCGCCGTGGACAAGGCCACCAAGAAGATCGTGGCGTCCGAAATGGAATGGATCGTGGATCACGGCCCCTATTCCGAGTTCGGCGACCTCTTGACCCTGCGCGGCTCCCAGTACTGGATGGCCGGCTACGGCATCCCCAACATGCGCGCCAAGGGCTACTGCGTGGCCACCAACCACGGCTGGGGTTCGGCTTTCCGCGGCTACGGCTCGCCGGAAATCATGTTCCCCTCCGAGTCCCTCATGGACGAAATGGCTGAAAAGCTCGGCATGGATCCCCTGGAATTCCGGTATGTCAACGTGTATCGCCCCGGCGACACCACCCCCACCGACCAGGTGCCCGATTCCTGGACCCTGCCGGAGATGATCGACATCCTGCGTCCCAAGTACAAGGAAGCCCTGGCCAACGCCAAAAAGAACTCCACCGCCACCCACAAGAAGGGCGTTGGCGTGGCCATTGGCATCTACGGCTCCGGCCTTGACGGCCCGGATTCCGCCGGCGCCGACGCCGAGCTCAATGCCGATGGTTCCGTGACCATATACAACACCTGGCAGGATCACGGCCAGGGTTCCGACGCCGGCACGGTCGGCTTCGCCCACGAGGCCTTAAAGCCCCTGGGCATCTGCGCCTCCAAGATCAAGCTGGTGCTCAACGACACGAGCAAGTGCCCCAACTCCGGCCCGGCCGGCGGTTCGCGCTCCAACGTCGTGGTCGGCCAGGCCATCAAGAACGGCTGCGAACAGCTCGTGGCCGCCATGAAGAAGGCCGACGGCACCTTCCGCACCTACGATGAAATGGTCAAGGAAGGCCTCAAGACCCGCTACAACGGCACCTGGACCGCCCCGGCCAAGGACTGCGACGCCAACGGCCTTGGTTCGCCTTTCTGCTGCTACATGTACGGCGTGTTCCTGGCCGAAGTGACCGTGGAACTGGCCACCGGCAAGACCGTGGTCGACAAGATGGTCCTGGTCGAAGACATCGGCACCATCAACAACCGCCAGACCGTCGACGGCCAGAACTGGGGCGGCTTGGCCCAGGGCATCGGCCTGGCCCTCACCGAGGACTTCGAGGACATCAAGAAGCATTCCTCCCTGGCCGGCGCCGGCGTGCCCTACGCCAAGGACATCCCCGACGCCATGGAGCTGATCTACGTCGAATCGCCGCGTGAGCACGGCCCGTTCGGCAACTCGGGCGTCGGCGAAGTGCCCCTGTGCGGCCCGCACCCGGCCATCATCAACGCCATCTACAACGCCTGCGGCGTGCGCATCCGCCACCTGCCGGCCTACCCCGAGAAGGTGCTGGCCGGCCTCAAGGCCCTTGGCAAGTAAGACCGTTTCAAGCATCCTCTAAGTTCATGTCGTAACCGGACGGGGCGGACGCCAGGCGTTCGCCCCGTCTTTCAAACAGGGAAGGTCTTCATGGATCAGCAGGGTCTGCGCGATATCGAGTACCGTTGCATCCAGGAGGAGCAGCCCGCCTGCCAGGCCGCCTGTCCCCTCCACGTTGACGTCCGCAAGTTCATGGGCCAGGTCCGCTCCGGCGATTTCTCCGGGGCCCGCAAGACCCTGGACCGCACCCTGCCCCTGCCCACCGTCCTTGGCCGCGTCTGCGACCACCCCTGCCAGACGCACTGCGTGCGCGTGCCCATCGACGCGGCCCTGGCCATGGGGTCGCTGGAGCGCGCCGTCATAAGCGCCACCGGCCCGGCCGCCAAGCCCCTGTCCATGCCCGGAAAAGGCAAGCGCGCCGCCGTCATGGGCGGCGACGTCAGCGCCCTGACCACGGCCTGGGACCTGGGCAAGAAGGGCTACGCCGTGGACGTGTATTTCCCGGGCGACGCCCCGGGCGGGCATCTGCGCGAACTGTCGCCGGACACCCTCCCGCCGGCCGCCCTGGCCGCCGAGATCGAGATCATGGGCCGCATGAACGTGACGTTTCGTCCGGGCCAGACCCTGGACGCGGCGCTTCTCGACACGCTTTGCGCCGACTACGACGGCGTCTACGTCGAGGCCGTCTCGGCCCCGGCCTTGGGACTGTCCAAGGCGGACGCCGACGCCCTGACCCTGGCCCTGGCTGGCCGGGAGGGCGTGTATTGCGGCGGTTTCGCCGCCCCTGGAGAGCCGCTCTCCATTATTTCCCTGGCCGGCGACGGCCGCCGGGCCGCCGTGTCCCTGGACCGGCATCTGGCCGGCGTGTCCGTCACCGCCTCCCGCGAGCGCGAAGGGGCCTGTCCCACGCGCCTTTTCACCAACACCGCCGGCGTGATTCCCTTGCCGGCCGTGGCTCCGGCCGATGCCGCCGCCGGCTTCGCCCCGGAGGAGGCCAAGGCCGAGGCCGCCCGCTGCCTGGACTGCCAGTGCCTGGAGTGCGTCAAGGCCTGCACGTACCTCGCCCGCTACAAGGGCTATCCCCGCGTCTACGCCCGCCAGATCTATAATAATCTTTCCATTGTCCAGGGCGCGCGGTCGTATAACCAGATGATCAACTCCTGCACCCTGTGCGGCCAGTGCGAGGAGCTGTGCCCGTCGGGTTTTTCCATGCCCGACCTCATCCTCTCGGCCCGGCGCGATATGGTGTCGCGCGGCAAGATGCCGCTTTGGGCCCACGAGTTCGCCCTGGAGGACATGGCCTTTTCCCTCTCCGACGCTTTCCGCTTGATGCGGGCCGCGCCGGGCGAGACGACCTGCTCCCATCTCTTTTTCCCGGGCTGCCAGCTCGGCGGCGATCCGGCCGCGTCCGTGCCGGCTGTCTACGCCCATCTGCGCGCCGGCTTGCCTGGCGGCGTGGGGCTGGGACTGGCCTGCTGCGGCGCGCCGGCCTTCTGGGCCGGCCGGCAGGATCTGGCCGAGGCGGCCATGGCCGCTTTCCGGGTCGACTGGGAAGCGCTGGGCCAGCCTCGCGTCATCGCCGCTTGCGCTTCCTGTCAGGCCACCTTCGCCCGCATGGCCCCCGATATTCCCGTGGTCTCCTTGTGGCGCGTGCTCCTGGACGAAGCCGGGCTGCCCGCGCCCGCCGGCCAGCTTCCCGACGGGCCGGTGGCCATCCACGACGCCTGCACCGGCCGCCACGACGCCGCCGGGCTGGCCGCCGTGCGCGAAATTCTCGCCAAGCTCGGCCTGACCGTGGAAGAGCTGCCCGCCTCGGGCAAGCTGGCTTCCTGCTGCGGCTTTGGCGGCTTGCAAGCCAACGCCCACCCGGAACTGGCCGCCGCCACCATCGCCCGGCGCGTGGCTGAAAGCCCGCGCGACTTCGTGGCCACCTGCTCCATGTGCCGCGACCGCCTGGCCGGGGCCGGCAAGCGCACCTTCCATCTGCTGGACCTTCTTTTCCCGAGCAAGGCCGCCGATCCGGCCCGGCCCGATCCCGGCTTTTCCTACCGTCACGAAGCCCGGGTCCGGCTCAAGCGGGCCGTGCTGGAGACCGTCTGGAACGACCCCCTGCCGCCCGAGACGCCGCCGGCCGTGCGACTGGTCATCCCCGAGGCTGTGCGCGCCGTGCTGGAGACCCGCCACGTGCTGGACTCGGACCTGGCCCGGGTCGTGGCCTACGCCGAGGCCACGGGGCGCAAGTTCACTGATGCGGAAACCGGCCGCCATCTGGCCGGGCTGGCCGGGGCGCGGGTCACCTATTGGGCGCTCTACGAAATGCAGGGCGGCGTGGCCCACATCCACGCCGGCTACAGCCACCGCATGAACGTCACCGGCGTGGACCGGCAGGAGGCGTAAGCGCCATGAACGACACCCCCACCTATCTGCCCGAGTCCGGCGACTGGAGCTGCGCCGCCTGCGGCGAGAAGCTTACCCCCGCGCCCATCGGCGTCACCTATCTCCAGGGCGGGTTCACCATCACGCTCATGACCTGCCCCAAGTGCGGCCTGTCGCTGGTGCCCGAGCATCTGGCCGTGGGCAAGATGTTCGAGGTGGAGCAGCTTTTGGAGGACAAGTAGTGCCCTTTGCCGCGCCCCTGACCGGCCCCGCGCCCTTTGCGCCGCCGGCCTCGCCGGGCCGCCCGGGGTTC
>DLGG01000133.1 GCA_002482565.1 Solidesulfovibrio magneticus | reverse complement strand
CGGCCCCGCCCCGGGCGTCGGACGCCCCGCCGCCGGCCGCCGGCCCGGCGACGTAAGGCTGAAGGCATGCCTCCGGCGGCCGACATCTGTCGCAGTCTGTCGTTGCATCGCGCATGCAACGGCAGACTGCTGACAGACGACTATTGCCATGACAACTATACACTTTTGAAACTGCCTATTTTGCGCCCACCCTCTTGCACTGGCCCATAAATTCTATATTATTAAAACAGTCGGAAATGACAGTCGGCCACAGGCAAATAGTGTCCGAGCCGGCACATGGTCTGCACAAGACCGAAACGCGGTAAACGTTCCTTGCCGTTTGGCGTAAACCTACCGGCGCGGCGCACAAAAGCCAAGGACAAACGCCATGGAGACAATAACGATGAAAGCTCTGCTGTCCGCTGCTGCCTTGCTGTCCGTGCTTTGCGCCGCCACGATGGCCTTCGCCGGTTCCGACGACGCCAAATGGGTGGCGAAATGCATATCGGACAACAAGGACGCCAAGGTCTCCATCGAAGTCATCACCAAATACTGCACCTGCATGAACAACAAGATGGACGACAATGAAACGCTGTCCATCACCGCCTGGGAAAAGACCCATCCGACCGAACAGGCGGCCTGTGACAAGGAATCGGGCTGGACGAAGTAGGTTTTCGGGGGGGCGGGACAACCACGTGTCCGCCCCCAAAACAAACGACCGGAACCTGTGGGGGGTTCCGGTCGCCGTCGTGGGGTTGGAGGGTTTGGAGGTTGTGTGGGATGCGATCTATGGCTTGCCGGACCATGCGCGTCCGGTTTGCTTGCGCTTTCGTATCGGGCCGGGCCGCCTGCGCCAGACGCCACTGGACAGGCGACCGCCCGGCTCCGGGTTACCCCGTCGCGTTGGAATCGTTTCTAGGGTAATTGAGATTAAGAATCAAGATCAAAATTGAGATTTTGATGCATTTCCTCTGGAAGCTCAAACCAACCAGCCAGAGGAACCGGCGCAAACACGCGCCGTGCAGGGAGCAAATGCCGGGAAACGATCGCCGTGCAGCGTCGGCCAACATCATGGCGGTGTTTTTGGAAGCCCAAACAGGCCGTGCAACCCGCTACCGCGGGAGTCTGGAAACGCCGTTCCCGCGCGGCTCACCGTCCGCGCCGGCGCAGGCAGGCCGCGCCCAAGGCCAGATTGGCCAGCAGGCTCAGGCCCAAGACCACATCGCGCCAGTTCGGGCCGATGCCGGCCGGGGAAGTCGCCTGGGCGGAAACGGCGGCGGGGCCGGGCGCAGGCTGCGCGGCAAGAGCGGGAGAAGCCGAACCGGACTGGCGCGGCAGTTCCGGTTGACCGGGCTGGCCGGCAACATTCTCCGCCCCGCCGGACGAGCCAGGCGCGGACGCCACGCCAACCGCCACCTCCCGCACGGCCCGGTGGCCCTGGCCGTCGCTGGCCGCCACGCGCCACACGCCGCTGCCCGACGGCAGGAAGGCGAACCCTCCCTTGCCGTCGGTGCGGGCGCTTTGGTGGACGGTCCCGTCCGGGGCCGTCACCTGAACCTGGGCAAAGGCCATGGGTTCCCCGTCGGCGTAGAGGAAGACCATGGCCCGGGCCGCGCCCGGGTCCAGTTCGCGCGAGCCGACGCCATGGGCCATCGCCCCGGCCGGGTGCCAAACAGCCGCGACAAGGCACAGCGCCGCCAGCGCGAGGGGCAAACGGAACATCGTTACTTCACGAAAAAGGTCAGGGTGGAACGCAGGACTTCCTGGTCCGCCGAACCGTCGGCCGGCACGGCCTTGGCTTCCGTGCGCACCAGCCACAAGCCGGCATGGGTCAGGCGCACCTTGGCCACGCCGTTGTCGTCGGTTTCGGTGTAATAAGCGTAGGTGTTGGGATTTTTCGTGAACCCGTCATAGGTGGCCAGCACCGTGGCCGGCATGGGCTGGCCGTCCAGGAGCACCTTGACCGGCAAATCCTCGCCCACCTTGGCCTTGGCCGGATCGGCCATGGGCACCAGCTCCAGGCGCGCCCCGACCAGGGCGTCAAAGCCGGCGGTCTGCCCGCCCACGGCTACGAGCCCCTTGGCGAACTTTTCGTAGCGATTGCTCTTGGTCGCGCCGGGCAGCTCCTTTTTGGTCCCCTTTTTCATGCCCTCCGGGGTCAGGCTCCAAATCTGAGGCAGGCGGTGGACGTAGACGATGCCCGTGCCGGGCTTGGCGAAGACCGCCTCGCCATCGTAGGTCAGGCCTTTCTCGTTGGCTTTAAGGACCACCTCGGCCAGCTTGCCGCCCTCGAACACGAAAGCCTTGACGTCGGGCGCGGCCTCCAGCTCCTCGCTTTCAATAAACACGTGGGCCGAATGGACCCCGAACGGCAGGGCCTTGCCCGGCGCAGCCGTTTCAGCCCCGGGTTTGACCACGGTCTCATGAGCCAGGGCCGGCCCGGCAACAAGCAAGGCTCCGGCCAGGAACAACGTCAGGCGTTTGATCAGGCTGTGCATGGAACTCCCCTCTCGAGACTTTCAAGAAATTTCATATGCGGTGTTTCGTCTTAAATATTTTTTCGTAACACGTGTCAACAACGTTTCCCCTCTCTCCCGCGCCCCAGGCGCTCCTTGGCCCCGCCCCGAAACCCGGTTAGGATGGCTCAAAGGAGGCGCACATGCCGCATACCTCGCCCATCCAGCCCATCTTCGCCCCGGACGCCATCGAGGCCGCCTCCCTGGCCATCATCGACAGCGAGGTGCCTGAGCCGCGCCCTTACGACGGCCCGCGCTGGGACGTCGTGCGCCGGCTCATCCACACCACCGCCGACTTCGAGCTGCTTGATCTGGTCCGCTTTTCCGACGGCGCGGTCCGGGCCGGCATCCGGGCCATCGAGGCCGGAGCCACCATCGTCACGGACACCGAAATGGCCCGTTGCGCCATACCGCCCCGGCGGCTGGCCCCCTTTGGCTGCGCCGTGCGCTGCTTCATGAACGACCCGGAGGTCGTGGCGGCGGCCAAGGCCGCCGGTTCGACCCGGGCAGCCCTGGCCGTGGACTTCGCCCTGGACCTGCCCGGGCCGCTCATTTTCGCCATCGGCAACGCCCCGACCGCCTTGTTGCGGCTTTTAGCCCGCATCGACGGCGGCGCGCCCGCCCCGGCCCTGGTGGTCGGAATGCCGGTGGGGTTCGTCAACGCCGCCCAGTCCAAAGCCCTGCTCATGACCCGGGCCGACGTGCCCTGGATCGCCATCGCCGGCCGCAAGGGCGGCTCGGCCCTGGCCGGAGCGACCGTCAACGCCCTGGCCATCCTGGCCGGAGCCGAAACGGCCTGACGGCAAAAGGCCGGGGGGACCTCTCCCCCCGGCCTGCCCAGACCGCGTCTCAGCCTGACGCGTCGCCCGCGCCCCGGGCCTCGTCTCCGAGCAAGGCCAGCGGACATTGCGCCTGCGACAGGCCAAAACCGTTGTTTTTTACATGCTCCTCTCGTGCTCTTCACGGGATGCGGCGCAGGAAGGCTCGGGCCTTGGGCCGAAAGCCCGTCTTCGTGCCCATGCCCGCCTCGCCCGTGTCCTTCCCGAGATCAGGCCCTGTCCGCCTCAACTTGCCGACAGCAGCAGCAACGTCACCGCCCCCGCCGGGGTCGTCGCGGCGCCAAGGGGCGCGCCCACGCCCACGGTCCAGTAGCCCACGTTGGAACCGTTGTAGTACACGGTATTGACCAGGGGCCCGGAACCAAAACGATCGCTGTAGGGCACGCCGTAGACGGTGTTGCCCGAGGCATTGAAGATGATGCCGGCGTAGACGTTGTAATACTGGTTGGATGGCTGGATGGTGGAATAGCCCACGATGGGGTCGAGGGACCACCAGCTGTTGCTCGGCATGTTCTCGATGGCCGTGCTCTGGCCGGCCGGCACGTAGGCGCTGTCGAAAAAGCCGCCGAGCAGCCCGGTGGTCACTTCGCCGATGAACATGGCCACCGTCGTGCTGTAGGCCCCGAGATCGTAAAGCGAGGGATTGGTGGTCGTGTCGTGGGGTTGGCCGGGATACATGAGTGTCGTTTGGGTGAACGTCAGAAAGTCGTTCCAGGCGCTGCCGCTGAAGCTCACGGCGCTGTTCTGGGACTGGCCGTAGATGAGGTTGTTGAGCGCGGTCATGTCCGAGGCGGAAAAGGTCATGGTCGCCCCGGTCCAGGCTCCGCCCGACGGCAGGGGAGGGTTGCCGGAGGCCACGGCCGTGTTGGCCGTGGCCGTGATGCTGCCGGTGGTGGTGATGGTCCCGTCGGAACCGACGGTGGCGGTCATGTTGGCCCCGAACTGGTAGACCGGGGTATTCTGGGGCGCGGCGAAGTTGAAGCCGTTGGTGCGCTGGATGGTCGTGCCCTGGTTGGCCGCGTTGATGGACTGCAAATAAGGCAGAAACGACGGCCAGGGGTTGCTGGAGGTAAAGGAACTCGGGCCAAGGTAGCGCACGATGCCGCCCGAGCCATTGGTCACGGTGGCGGCTGCCGCGCCGCCTGTCGCCGTATTGAACTGGCTGGCCAACTGGGCGGCCGTGTAGCTGCCGAACCCCGTCTGCTGCAGCACCGGCGCGGACGGGTTGGCCTGGGGATCAACCGCGTAGCTTTTGATGCTCAAGGGCGCGGTGAAATAGTTGATGGCCGTCAGGTTGCCCTGGTCGCCGGAACCGCCGGTCATGGTCAGCTCGAAGGGCTGGAAGCGCTGGGTGGAAGTGGGATAGGCTGGCGCGGCGGTGCGGTCGTTGCTGCTCGGGTCGTCGTAGAACAGGAACAACACCGCGCTTTGGGAATAATTGATGGTCAGCCCGCCCGAACCGATGGCCGAGAGCGGCACCGGCACGGACATGAGCACGTTGGAACCGCTTTGGGCAAAGCTGACGGCCGTGCCGCCGGCGTAGGTGGCCCGGAAATTCGTGGTCGTGGAGGCGTAGTTGGGGTCCTGGACCTGCAGCCAGACATTGCCGGAATAGGCGCTGGTATCGAAATAGACGGTCAGCGCCGCCTCGGCCCGGGCGGCTGCCCCGGCCAAGCCCAGGACCGCCAGCACGGCGGCCAGCCACGCCCGACGCAGTCCGCCCATCCAGCCCCCTTGCCTCGCCTGACTGCCCAGGTTGCCTCGCGCCTGTCCCATACGCCCTCCTGCCCCGGCCTCAAAGACCTTCGCGACCCGAAGCCGCTGCTTGCCGCTGTCGGACCCGACATCCGGCCCCGCTGTTTCACGCCGAAGGCGAGGCCGCGGGCATCCCGGTCCGAGGGAACCCGCATTGTTTCAAATAGCCATGGGCAGGGGAAAAGTCGACAGACCTGCGGCTTATTGGCCTGAGTTCGGCCAACGCCCCGTGAACCCAAAACAAATGGGCCGGACCAACACTGTTGGTCCGGCCCAAAGCCGAAAGAGCGCTGCCGCCCGTCTCGCGATTTCCGTTTTGCCTGACGCCGCGTTCCCGAAAAAAAACCGGCCCGTTCGTGGGCCACGGCCCGTGGTCGCGGCCTGTCCTCAGCGCGGCCGAAGCTTTTTCGAGAAATGGCGCGATCGTGTCGCGTCCCTTAAAAAATACGAGGGTACCTTTTAAGAATAATGCTGCTTTTCGTCCGTTGCCCACGACACGCCAGCGGCGCTTGTCGTGGACGCGAGGCTAGACGTTGAACAGGAAGTGCACCACGTCGGCGTCGGCCATGACGTACTCTTTGCCTTCCTGGCGCAGGACGCCGGCGGCCCGGCATTTGGCCTCGGTCTGGTGCTTGAGGTAGTCCTCGAAACCGATGACCTCGGCCCGGATAAACCCGCGTTCGATGTCGGAATGGATCTGCCCGGCGGCGGCCGGTGCCTTGGTGCCGGCGGCGATGGTCCAGGCTCGGACTTCCTTGGGGCCGGCCGTGAAAAAGCTTAAAAGCCCCAGGGTCCGGTAGGCCAGACGCACCACGCTGTCCAGGCCCGACTCGTCGAGATTGTAGGAGGCCAGGAACTCCAGGCGCTCCTCTTCGGTCAGCCCGGCCAGATCCTCTTCCATGCGGGCGCACACCACCACCGTCTCGGCCCCGCGCGACTCGGCGATGGCCCGGACCTTGGCCACCAGGGGATTGTCGGGCTGCCCCAGGTCCCCTTCGGCCACGTTGGCGCAATAGATGACGCGCTTGGCCGAAAGCGGGCGGATCTCGTCGAAAAGAGCGATCATGCCCGGCGTGTCGGCCCCATCCACGGAACTGGCCGGCTGGCCGTTCATGAGATGGTCGAGCAGTCGCTGGCCGGCCTCGACCTTGTCGAGCAGATCGCGGTCCTTGCTGCCCTTGGTCTGCTTCACCATGCGGTCAAGCCGGTTTTCCAGCACCTGGGCGTCGGCCAGGATGAGTTCGGCGTCGATGACCGCGATGTCCCGGGCCGGGTCCACCGAACCCGAGACGTGGACCACGTCGTCGTCCTCAAAGGCCCGGGCCACGTGGATGATGACCTCGGTTTCGCGGATGTGGGCCAGAAACTTGTTGCCAAGGCCCTCGCCCTTGCTGGCTCCGGCGACCAGGCCGGCGATGTCGGTGAAGCGCACCGTGGCCGGCAGCACCTGCTGGGGCCGCACCAGCTCGGCCAGGGCGGTCAGGCGCGGGTCCGGCACCGGCACGATGGCCACATTGGGTTCGATGGTGCAGAACGGATAGTTGGCGGCCTGGGCGTTCTGGGCCTTGGTCAGGGCGTTGAAAAGCGTGGATTTGCCGACGTTTGGCAGACCCACGATGCCGACGGAGAGGGCCATGGGGCGATGATCCTTTTGCGGCGGGGCCTCCGCCGGACGGGGCCGGGAAACGGCCGTTGGCAGGAAAAAAGCCGGGCGGCGGCAGGCCGCCCGGCCGGGCTACTTGATGTCGCGGGTACGCAGCACGGTTTTTTGCATGAACGCGATAAGTTCGTAGTCCGAGGCCATGCGGCTGAGGGCCTTGGACACGGTCATGCTGAGCAGCTTGTCGAACTCCGGCTCCACGCCCTCGGCCGGCAGCTTCCAGACCGTGTCGGCCTCGTAGCGCCGGGTCAGGATCTGGCCGTTGTTGTCGGCCGTGACCTTGACCGCGCACACGGCCTTGGCGGCCAGATGCACGCCCTCGTGGCTCGGCTTGTAGGCCAGCTCCACGAGCTCCACCGTGACCGTGCGCACCACGGATTCCCGGGCCGGCGACGGGGTGAACCCTTTGTCGCGAAGGCCCTTTTCCACGGCCGCGTGGATGGCCGGCGAAGGATCGCAGGCCGTTTGCAGCTTGCCGGCGAACGACGACTGGGGATTGCACAGCCCCACCTCGTCGTTGGGCCGGGCGTCCTTGACGGACACGGACACGTCCACGCCGCGTCCGAGGGCCTCGGGCTCGACCACCACCGACGGCGTCACCGTCGCTTTCTGGCCGCCGCAGCCCCCAAGGGCCAACACCAGGACCAAGGCCGCAAAAAGGGCCGACGCCCGAAGGCGTCGGCGCGAAGACGAATGGTTTTTCATGGTCGCACCTGCGCCGCCCCAAGGGCGGACAGGCCGTCTCTACAAGACCTTGCCCAAGGCCGCAAGGGCGGCGGCATAGTCGGGCTCGTTGGTCACTTCCTTGACCAGTTCCAGGTAAGCCACCTTGCGGTCCGGGCCAAGGACCAGCACGGCCCGGGCGAGCAAACGCAGTTCCTTGATGAGCAGGCCATACGCCTGGCCGAAAGAGGCGTCGCGATGGTCGGACAGCGTCACGATGTTGGTGACCCCGGCCGCCTCGGCCCAGCGTTTCTGGGCAAAGGGCAGGTCCATGCTGATGACCAGCGCCTTGGCCTTGCCGGCAAGGCTCTCCATTTCCTTGTTGAATTTGCGGGCTTCCAGGTCGCACACGGCCGTGTCCAGGGACGGCACGGCAATGAGGATAAGGCCCTTTTCGGTGAAATCGGCCAGCTTGGCCGGGGCCAGCTCATTGGTGAGCACGGAAAACTCCGGAGCCGCGTCGCCGACGCCCACCGGGTTGCCGACAAGGGTCAGGCCGCCGCCAAGAAACGTGATAAGTCCGGTACGCTCGCTCATGGGCGTGTTCCTCCTGAGGGTGAGTAAGCCGCCCTGAAAAAAAGGCGACCTTAGGACCTTATGCCCCCGGCGGGGTTTGGCGTCAAGGCGAGGCCGGGCCGCCGGCCAGCGGTTTGTCCGCCGCCCGTATTGACAAGGCCGCCCGGGCGGGCATTGTGCCGGAAACAAAGGAGTCGCCCATGACCTTCCGCCGCCTTTGCCCGATGCTTCCGGCCCTGGCCGCGTTCGCCCTCGCCGGTCTTCTGGCCGCCGCCCCGGCCCTGGCCCAGAAAACCCCGGCCGAAGCCGGGTTGGTGGACATCACCGCCGTGGCCCCGGACATCGTCCTGGACATCCGCTACGCCACGCCCAACAATTTCACCGGCGTGGCCGTCTACCCCGCCCCGCGCTGCTTCCTGCGCGCCGACGTGGCCAAACGCCTGGCCACGGTCCAGGCTGACCTCAAAAAAGAAGGCTTGGGCCTCAAAGTCTACGACTGCTACCGGCCCTTTGCCATCCAGAAGAAATTCTGGGCCCTGGTCCCCAACGAGGACTGGGTGGCCAAACCCGTGGAAAAAGACGGCAAGCCGGCCAGCGGCTCCAAGCACAACCGGGGCGCGGCCGTGGACCTGACCCTCATTGACGCCGCCGGCAAGGAACTGCCCATGCCCTCGGGGTTCGATGATTTTTCGGAAAAAGCCCGCCGCGACTACACCGGCGGCGATCCGGCCGCCCGGGCCAACGCCAAACGGCTGGAGGCGGCCATGCAAAAGGCCGGCTTCGATCCGCTGCCCTCGGAATGGTGGCACTTCGACGGCCCGGGCTGGCAAGGCTTCGAACTGCTGGACGTGCCGATTAACTGAAGAAGGGGGGAGGCCTCCGGCGGCTGGGGGCCTGAGGCCCCCAGACCCCCCACTTAAAGACAAAGGGTTAAGGGGGGTTGGCGTTGAGCGGGGGGGGGGTTAGCGCGCCGCGCCGTCGGCCGGCTGGGCCGAACAGGCGTCGGGCGCGGCCGCCCGGGGCAGATAGACCTCGAACCGGCTGCCCTTGCCCTGGGCCGTGGTCAAGATCACCGCCCCGCCGCAGCTCTTGACGATGCCATGGACCACGGCCAAGCCCATGCCCGTGCCCTGGCCGGGCTTTTTGGTGGTGAAAAAGGGCTCGAACACCCGCTCCGCCACCTCCGGGGCCATGCCGTGGCCGGTGTCCTCCACCCACAGCCGCACATACGGCCCCGCCGCCAGGGTCGTCAGGGGCGCGCCGGCCGCAATGCCGCCGCTTTGCGGTCGGGGCGGCCCGTCCACCGGGGCCAACCCCACCTCCAGCCGGCCGCCCCCAACCATGGCCTGCACCCCATTGAGGCACAAGTTGACCAGCACCTGATGCATCTGGGCCGGATCGGCCCGCACGCAATACGGCTCCGCCCCGATCTCCAGCTTCAGCTCCACCCCGGCCGGGGCCATGCCGCGCACCAGCTTGGCCGTCTCCTTGACCAGCGGAGCCAAAGGCAGGTCGGACACCGAGATCTCGCCCTGACGGCTGAAGGCCAAAAGCTGGCGCACCAGTTCGCGCGCCCGCTCCGAGGCCAGCACCACGTCGGACAACGGCTTGCGCAAGGGATGCAGCACCGGCAGATCGGACAGCACCAACTCGGAATTGAGCAGGATGGGCGTTAAGATGTTGTTGAAGTCGTGGGCCACACCGGCGGCCAGCACGCCGATGGCTTCCAGCTTTTCGGCCTGACGCAGGCGGCGTTCCAGGTCGAGTTCGTAGGTCATGTCGCGCACCAGCAGGATATGGTTGACCACCTGGCCGGCCGTGTCGCGCACCGGGGAAATGAGCGCCTCGGCCACGGCTTCCTCGCCGCTCGGACGGGTCAGCCGCAGCCGGCCCGACCAGCGCAGCCCCAGCCCCAGCATCTTGCGCACGGACTCGGTCAGAAACGGGGCCAAAAGCGCATCCAGGGCGTCGCGGCCGAGCATCCCCTGGCCGCCGGCCACGATCTGGGCAAAGGCCGGATTGGCGTACTCCAGACGAAAATCCCGGCTGACGATGACCAGCCCTTCGGCGCTCTGGTCCACGGCCGAAACGAGCAACATGCGCTCGCCCTCGGCCCGCTTGCGGTCGGTGATGTCCCGGGCCGCGCCCTCCACCCTGGCCAGCCGGCCGTCGACGTCCAGCACCGCCCGGGCGTTGACGGACAGCCAGGCGGCCCGGCCGTCGCGGCGCACCACCTGCATCTCGAAATCGTAGACCTGGTTGTGGCGGGCCAGCTGGCGCAAAAATTCCAGCCGGTCCTCCTGCCGGGCCTGGATGCGGGTGAACAGGTCGCCCGGTTCGGCCAGGACCGCTTCCGGCGAGGCGTAGCCGAGGATGCGGGCCAGGGCGGGATTGCAGGCGGCAACGGCTCCGCTGGGTTCAAACTGGAAAATGCCCTCGGCGGAATGCTCGAAGATGTCGCGGAACTTGGCTTCGCTTTGCGACAGTTCCCGCTCCATGCGGCGCACAAGCGAAACGTCGCGCCCCAGGGCCTGGTATTCGCCAATACGGCCGGCTTCGTCGAAAATGGCCCGCACCGACCAGTGCAGCCGGCGTTCTTCACCCGAAGGCAGGACCATGGCGTGCTCCAACTCGCAGGTCGGGGCGCGCGGCGTCAGTTCCAGCAGTCGTCGGCGCAAGGCCTGGGTCTCGGCCTCGGGCAACCGGTCGCCGAAATACCCGGCAATGAGGGTTTCCACCGGCGCGCCCAGCATCGCGGCCAGGTTGGCGTTGACGAAAGTCCGCCGCAGAGCCGGGTCCAGGCGGACCACCAGCTCGGTCTGATCCTCCACCAGAGCCCGGTAGCGCCGCCGGCTGGCGTCGAGTTCCCGCCGGGCCGTGTTGCGGTCGGTGATGTCCGTGAGCAAGCCCCACACGCCCAAGGGCAGGCCGTCGCCCACGATCGGGATGCGCGTGGCCAGATACTCGCGCTCCCGGCCGCCGTGGATCAGGGTCACTTCCTCCATGTTGGGCGTGCCGCTGTGCAAGGCGGCCAGGGCCGCCGCATGGAAACGGGAAAAGACGGCCGCCCCGATGACATGGCCCAAATGGCGGCCAAGGTAATCCCCGGCCTGCCCTCCGTGCAGCGAGACAAAGGCCCGGTTGACGTAACGCACCACAAAATCCCGGTCCACGGCAAACATCGAATTCGGGGCATGTTCGAGCACCGGCAAAAGCCCCTCCTGGACCGTCCACACGCCGGACTCGAAAACGCACACCACGCCGTCCCGCCCGTCCGGCCCAAGGCCAACGCAGGCCGCGCCAGGCGCGATCACGGCCGGCCCGCCCCCGGTCGGACAGGCCTCGCAGCCCTCTCCCCTGTCTCGAAGCACCCGATGGCAGGCCATGCCCTGCCGTTCAAAAAACTCCCTGGCCCGGGCGTTGCCCCGCACGAAGCGGCGCTGCCCGTCCAGTACGGCCACGGCCAGGGGCAGTCCCTCGGCCAGGCTTCGCGACGGTTCGCCTGAAAGCGCCGACGCGCCCTCCACGGCCAGAGCCTCGGCCAATTGACGCGGCGATGGACCGGCCATGCTCAGTCCTGACCTGAAACGGTCACGGACGGCCGGTTACGCCGCCTGGGAAAGATCGCCCGCCCGGGCTGGCCTTTTCGCCTGAAACGGTTTACCTTCAAACCATCCACCCATTTCCATCGGTCGTTTCGCATGGAAAAAGTCCTTATCGTCGAAGACAGCAAGGTCTTTGCCCGCATCCTTATCCGCAAGATCGAGGATGAACTCTTCTTCGACGCCTGCTGGGCCTCGAACTTCGAGGAAGCCCGCTATCTTATTGAAGAAAACCCCGACAACCACGACTATATCGTGGCCCTGCTCGACCTGCACCTGCCCGACGCCGCCGACGGACGGATCGTCGATTATGTCATCGGCAAGGGCATCCCGTCCATCGTCTTCACCGGCGACGTGGACTGCGCCGTGCGCGACCGCATCTGGTCGAAAAAAGTCGTGGACTACGTCGCCAAGGATTCCCCCGACAGCCTGGACTACCTGTGTTCCCTGGTGCGCCGAGTGTCGCTCAACAAATACATCCACGTCCTGGTCGTCGACGACTCCTCCACCGTGCGCCGCCATCTCATGCGCCTGCTTGAAGCCCACGAATTCATCGTCCACGAGGCCGAAAACGGCGAAACCGCCCTGGACGCCATCTCGCGCCACCCCGAGATCAAGGTGGTCATCGCCGACTACTTCATGCCGGGACTGGACGGCGTGGAACTCACCCGCCGCATCCGCCGGCTGCGCCGCAAGGACGAACTGGCCGTCATCGGCATCTCCGCCTACGGCAACACCATCCTCTCGGCCCGGTTCATCAAGAACGGCGCCAACGATTTCTTGAACAAACCCTTTTCCAGCGAAGAGTTCTACTGCCGGGTCACCCAGAATCTGGAAATGCTCGAATACATCCAGAAGCTGCGCGAGACCGCCATCCGCGACCCCCTGACCGGCCTGTACAACCGCCGCCACTTCTTCGAAGCCGCCAAGACCCTCCACGCCGATCTGGCCCGGGGCGACACGCCCATGACCCTGGCCATGATCGACATCGATTTCTTTAAAAAGGTCAACGACAACTATGGCCACGCCGCCGGCGACGAGGTCCTCAAGCACGTGGCCCAGGGTCTTGGCAACCGCTTCCGCGGCCACGACGTGGCCGCGCGCCTGGGCGGCGAGGAATTCTGCGTCCTGGCCCGGGGACTCTCCGGCCAGCAAGCCATGGCCGCCTTCGACGATCTGCGCAACAGCATCGAACGCTCCAAGGCCAAGGCCGGCAAAACCGCCATCGGCGTCACCGTCTCCATCGGCATCTGCGACAAACCCCACGGCTCCGTGGACGCCATGCTGGCCGCCGCCGACGCCGCCCTCTACAAAGCCAAACGCACCGGCCGCAATCGCGTGTTGTGGGCGGAGTAAGCGTTATGAATAAATTAAGATGCCTCCGGCGGCTGGGGGCCTCAGGCCCCCAGACCCCCGAAAGGGGTGAAGGGGAAAGTGTCAGCTTGTCGAGGGCGTGGGGAAATTACCAGGCGCGCGGGGGCAGGCCGGTCAGCGTCCGGAAACGGTCTTCCAAGTCGGCCAGATAGGCCGCCGCCCCGGGCGTTCCCTCGGCCGGCGCAAACGGCGCGAAATCCTTGTCATCAAGGGGCGCGTATGGCCCGGGCTTGACCTCGAACACGGCCGTGTCCGGGGCCAACGCCACAATGCCGTGCCACAGCCCCGGCCGCACGTCGATGGCCAGCACGCCCCGCTCCCGGTCAAGCAGCACGCAGTCCGCCGCCGTGAAACTCCCGTCGTCGGCAAAAACCACATGTCCCAGACTCCCGGCCAGCAGCACGAAAGCCTCGGACTTGGCCGGCGACAAATGCCGGTGCGGCCGCACATAGCTGCCGGGCTGCAGGCTGTTGACCATGCGGTGGGGATTTTCGGCGTCGGCGGCGTGGAAGCGGTGCATGTCCCGAAGCCGGGGATTGCCCCTGGCGTCGGCGGCCTTGGCCGCAAGCAGAACCGCATCGACCACGGCGAACCGATCATGGCCGGATTCGGTGGCGCCGGGGCCGATGCGGCGAAAAAGGAAATCGGTCGGCGTGTTAGCCATGCAGGGGCAGACCGGCGGCGATCATGCGGCAATAGGCGGCCGTGAGCTGGCCCGACAGGCACATGTCACGCAGGACCAGAGCGGCGATGACCAGCCAAAAGCCCCAGGAACAGACGCATTTTTCCCGGCCCGAGGTCTGGCCGCGCTGCACGCCGAACAGATACAGGCTCACAGCGGCAATAGGCAGCATGATCCACCAGCGGATGGTGACGACCTCAAAAAACATAAACAACACGAACAGCGCGCCAAGCGCCACGGCGATCCAGGTCATGGGCGCGAAACACGAACACGGGCAACCGCATTTGTTGTCGGACATGTGGGCGACTCCTTTGAAGGTTTGCCCGCTTATAGCGTCCGGGGCGCGCTTATGTCCAGCCGGGCGTAGGCCGCGCCAAGGGCATCAGCCACGGCGGCCGGACTGTAGCGCGCCGCCACGGCCTGCCGTCCGCCCTGCCCCAGCCGGGCGGCCAGGGCCTCGTCAGCCAGAAGCGTGGCCAGGGCATCGCCCAGGGCCGGGACGTCGCCCGGCGGCACGACCAGCCCGGTTTCGCCGTGGCGGTTGACCGCCGCCACGCCTGAACCGGCTATGGCCGTGGAAACCACCGGCTTTCCCCAGGCCATGGCTTCCAGCTGCACGATGCCGAACATCTCGGCCCGGGTCACCGACGGCAGACAAAACACGTCGCTGGCCGCGAACCAGGCCGGCAGCTCGTTGTCCGGGATGCGCCCGGCCAGCAACACCTTATGGCCCAGCCCCGCCGTCTCGACCTGCCGGGCCAGATCCCCGGCCAGCGGCCCGCCGCCGCCGATGACCGCCACAGCGTCGTCCGGCAGACAGCGCGCCGCTTCAATAAGCACGGCAAAGCCCTTGTAGGGCACAAGCCGCCCCAGGGCGAAGACCAGCCGGCGTCCGCCCGTGCGCTCCCGCACGGCGGCAAGGGCGGCCGGCTCAAGGCGGTCAGGATCGGCCGTGCCCGGTTCGACGTAAAACGGGACCACGGCCCCCTTGCCGACGAAAAGCGCCGCCCGGCCCGACGCCTGCAAATGGACTTCCGTTGGGCCGATGACCAGATCGGCCCGGCGGCACAGCCAGGCCTCGAAGGGCGAAACCAGGGCCTGAAGCGCCCTTTTGCCGATGACGTCGCTGTGCCAGTGGAGCACGATCCTGGCCCGGGGACGGATCAGCCACAAGGCCACGGCGGCCAGGGGATTGGGGCAATGGACGTGGAGCACGTCGAAACGCGGGGCCAGATCGGCCAGACGCAAAAGGTACTCGGTGGAAAGGGGCTGGGAGGCGAAGGTGGCCCAGGCCGCGGCCCGCAGGACCGGAACCGAGCTGGCCTCGTCGGCATAGGGGCCGGCCCCGGCAAAGCACAGCACGGCGTTGTCGTGGCCAAGCCGGGCCAGGGTCTCGACCATCTGCCGTGTGCCGGTTTCCACGCCGCCGGCGTCGGGCGGATAGAACTTGCCGACCTGCAACACCCTCATGACGGCGGCAACAGCCCTTCCAGGGCCTCGGTGACGGTGCGGCGCAGATTCTCCACCCGGCGCAGAGTGAACTCGTTTAAGGGGTCGACGGCCACATCCTTGACCAGCCACAAGGCTCCCAGGGGCCGGCCGGCCTTGGCCAATAGCGGCAGTTCGAGCTTCATCACGGCCGGCGAACACAACAGCTCCCGGTCGGACACGGCCGCACCCTCACGCCGCCAGCGGTAGACCGGCGGGCCGTCGGTCGGAGCGGCCCCGGGCGGCTCGGGGTCCAGCCGGCAGGAACCGGCCCCGTCGCCGGACAGCACCATCTCGGCCAGATCAAAGCGTAAATGGTCCAAAGCCTCGGTCATGCGCGTCCACAGCTCGGCCAGATTGGCCGATTGGGAAATTTCGATTTGATGATGCAAAAACGTGCGCCGCTCCCGGGCAAACCCGGCGTCGTCAGACACGTCGCGCAGCCAGCCGAGAATTTTGTCCATGGCAAAATAGCTGCAATAGCCGGCTTTGCGCACCAAAAAGACCAGCGCCCCGCCGACGACCAGCAAAAACAACCCGGCCGGCACGTTGCGCAGATTGACCAGCACCAGGGCCGAAAGGGCCAGGAAAATGGTGATGCCGTAGAGAAACAGCACCACCTGGCGCTGGGACCAGCCGCGCGAGAGGAGCTTATGGTGGACATGGCGCTTGTCCGGTTCGAACATGTCCCGGCCGCGCATGAACCGCCGCAAGGGGGCGGTAATGGTGTCGAGCAACGGCACGCCCAAGGCGATGACCGGCATAAGCAGCGTGGCTCCCACCTGACTCTTGGCCGAACCGGAGACGGACAACGCCGCCAGCATGTAGCCCAGGAAATAGCTGCCGCCGTCGCCCAGAAACAGACTCGCCGGATTGAAGTTGTAGCGCAGGAAACCAAGAGTGGCCCCGGCCAACACGGCAAAAAGCGCGGCGGTCTGAGGCTCGGCCCGCATGGTGGCCAAAACGGCCTGCACGGCGCTGGCGAAAAACACCACCCCGGCCGCCAGCCCGTCCAGGCCGTCGATCAGGTTGATGGCATTAATGAGCAGCACGAACCAAAATATCGTCACCAGATAGGACGAAACGTCGAACTGCACCACCAAAAGCCCGGGCAGGGCAAAGGAGGTGATGCGCGCGCCGCCGTAATAGGCGATGGAAGCCGCCACGATCTGGGCCAGGAGCTTGAGCTTGGAAGGCAAGGTCCATTTGTCGTCGGCAAAGCCCACGGCAAAGACCAGCACCGCCCCCAGCAGCACATAGCCCATCGTCCGCCCACCCAGCACGGCTACGGCCGCCGGAGGCAGCAAGGCCGCCGCCAGGGGCAGGCAGGCCATGAAGGTCAGAAACAACGCCAGCCCACCGCTTCGAGGCATGGGCGTCACATGGATGTTGCGGGCCGCCGGCATGGCCAAAATGCCGAAACGCCGCCCGGCCCAACGGGCAAAGGGCGTCAGCGCCAGGGACAGGCCCAGGGCGAGGAGAAAAAGCACGGCAATTGGCGTCATAGGCGTACGGGCGGCCCAGGGCCGCTATTTCAAAAAGACGGCCAACAGCGTCCCGACGCCTAAAAGGGCCGCGATAACGCCGTTTAAGGTGAAAAAGGCCACATTGATGCGCGACAGGTCGTGCTCGGAAATGAGCTTGTGCTCCACCAGAAGCACCGCCGAACACACGGCCCAAAAGGCGTAGTAGATCCAGCCAAGCCCGGCTGCATAGCCGGCCAGCAGATAAAAGGCCGCCGCATCGACATGGGCAAACGCCGCCAAAGCCAGGGCCGTGCCTACGCCAAAGCGCGACGGCATCGAGTGCAACCCCTGGGACCGGTCGAAATCCACGTCCTGACAGGCGTAAAGCACATCAAACCCGGCCACCCAGCAGGTGACGCCGCAGCCGAAAAGGATCGCCGGCAAGGCGAATTCCGGCGCAACCGCCAACCAACCGGCCACCGGAGCCAGGCCCAGCACCGACCCCAACACGAAATGGCACAGCCAGGTGAAACGCTTGGTCAGGCTGTAAAACGCGCCCCAGGCCAAGGCCACCGGCGAAAGCGCCAGACACAGCGCATTAAGCCCGGCGCAGGCCCCGACAAACACCACGGCGCAACAGGCCGCGAAAACCCAGGCCGCCCGGATCGACACCTCGCCCGTCACCAGCTCGCGACCGGCCGTGCGGGGGTTTATCCGGTCATACTTCACGTCCGCCAAACGGTTGACCGCCATGGCGAACGACCGCATGGCCACCATGGCCACCGTCAGCAAGGCAAACGGTCGCCAGCCCGGCCAGCCGCCAGCCGCCACAAACAGACCAATATACGCGAACGGCAAGGCAAACACCGAATGCTCCACCTTCACCAACCGCGCCATCGCGCCGACCATAGTGCGAACTCCTTTGGAACAGGAGAGAACCTGGGGGAGGAAACCCCTTTTT
>DLGG01000188.1:2388-6663 GCA_002482565.1 Solidesulfovibrio magneticus | reverse complement strand
CGGGGCGCTGCCGCCGGCGGCCCGGGCGACCACGGTGGCGGCCAGGGCCACGCACAGCACGCGCAGGTATTGCATGAAGGCGACAAGCCGGGCGTCGGCCCCGCAGGCGTCGGCCATGACGACCATGGCGGCGGCCCCGCCCGGGGAGGCGCCCCAGATGGCCGTGGTTCCGGGCATGACGCGCAGCCGGCACAGGACCAGCCCCATGGCGGCGCTGGCCGCGATGCCGGCCAGGATGACCAGGGAGAACAGGTGCCAGTGGGCCAGGAATTCGGGCAGCACGGCCGGGGAGGCGGCCCGGGCGATGAGGCAACCGACGACGGCCTGGGCCAGGACGAAGGGCGCGTCGGGCAGGCGGATGGACGCGCCGCCAAGGGCCACGGCGATGCCGGCGACCATGGGGCCGAGCAGCAGCGCGGCCGGCAGCTCCAGGGCGGAAAAGCCGGCGGCCAGCAAAACGGTCAAGGCCAGCAGCCCAAGCCACTGGCCCTTATTTCTCATGGATTGCGTCCCAGGCGTGCTGCCAAAGGTCACCCCTCCCCCCTTTTCCCCATTTGGGGGGTCCGGGGGCCTCAGGCCCCCGGCCGCCGGAGGCATTCTTTCTCTTCTCTTACTTCACCATGCGGCCGATGCGGTCGAAGCGGATTTCGGAGGGGCCGTCCCAGGACCAGTAGATGACCCAGGCCTTGCCGCGGATTTTTTCCTTGTCCACGAAGCCCCAGAAGCGGGAGTCATAGGATTCGTCGCGGTTGTCGCCCAGGACGAAGTATTTGCCGGCCGGCACGGTGATGGGGCCAAAATTGTCGCGGCGCTGCTGGGCGCTGGGGTCGGTGTGCTTGATGTAGGGTTCGACGAGCTTTTCGCCGTTGCGGAAAAGCGCCTTGTCCTTCATTTCCACCACGTCGCCGGGCACGCCGATGATGCGTTTGATGAAGTCCTTGGAGGTGTCTTCGGGGAACTCGAAGACGATGACGTCGCCCTGCTTCGGATCTTCCAGCGGCATGATCACCTTGTCGGTGAAGGGGATGCGGGTGCCGTAGAGGAATTTGTTGACAAGCAGATGGTCGCCGATGAGCAGGGTATCGAGCATGGAGCCCGACGGGATCTTGAAGGCCTGGACGACGAAGGTGCGGATGACGAAGGCCAGGATCAGGGCGACAGCCAGGGCTTCCAGGTATTCCAAGAGCACTTTTTGCCATCTCGGATTCATGGGCGCGGTTCCTTTTTGGTGGTGTTGGGGCGCGTCGCGGGGCGCGCGGAAAAGGCGGACGGGCCGGGACTAGTCGTCCCCGGCCCGCAGCGCGGCGAGAAAGGCTTCCTGGGGCAGTTCGACGTTGCCCATGCGCTTCATGCGCTTCTTACCTTCCTTCTGTTTTTCCAAGAGCTTGCGTTTGCGTGTGATGTCGCCGCCGTAGCATTTGGCGATGACGTTCTTGCCGACCGGGGCGTTGCGCTCGCGGGCGATGATTTTCGTGCCGATGGCGGCCTGAATGATGACCTCGAAGAGCTGGCGGGGGATGACCCGCTTGAGGCGCAGGGCCAGGGCCCGGCCGTAGTGGTAGGCGTTTTCGCGGTGGACGATGACGGCCAGGGCGTCCACGGGATCGCCGTTGATCATGATGTCGAGCTTGACCAGATCGGAGGCCCGATAGTCCACGATTTCGTAGTCGAGGGACGCGTAGCCGCGGGTGGCGGATTTGAGGCGGTCGAAGAAATCGTAGACGATCTCGGCAAAGGGCAGCTCGTAGGTGATGATGACGCGGGTGGCGGTCAGGTAGCGCACGTCCTTTTGGATGCCGCGTTTTTCCTCGCACAGTTTGAAGACCCCGCCCACGTACTCGTTGGGGGTATGGATCTCCAGGCGGGCGAAGGGTTCGTAGAGGGCGGCGATCTCCTGGGTCTTGGGCAGCTTGCTGGGGTTGTCCACGGGGATGACCGCGCCGGAGAGCGTCTCGACCTTGTAGACCACCGAGGGGGCGGTGGCGATGAGGTTGGCTCCGAATTCGCGTTCCAGGCGTTCCTGGATAATCTCCATGTGGAGCAGCCCGAGGAAGCCGCAGCGGAAGCCGAAGCCCAGGGCCTGGGAGGTCTCGGGCTCGTAGGTGAAGGCGGCGTCGTTTAGGCGCAGCTTTTCCAGCGCGCCCTTTAAGACCTCGTATTCGGCGGCGTCCACGGGGTAGAGGCCGCAGAACACCATGGGCTTGACCTCTTTGAATCCCGGCAGCGCCTCGGCGGCGGGATTTTCGGCCAGGGTCACGGTGTCGCCCACCCGGGCGTCGGTCAGCGTCTTGATGTTAGCGCACAGAAAGCCGGCCTCGCCCGGGCCAAAGGACGGGATATCGATGGGGCCGGGGGAAAACGCGCCCAGGCGGATGACCTCGAAGTCGGCTCCGGTGGACATCATGCGGATACGCTGGCCCAGGCGGACGGAGCCTTCCATGACCCGGAAGAGCACCACCACGCCCTGGTAGGAGTCGTACCAGGAATCGACGACCAGCGCCCGAAGCGGCGCGTCGGCCTGGCCCTTGGGCGGCGGGATGCGGGCAATGATCTGTTCGAGCACGGCCCCGACGTTGACCCCGGTCTTGGCCGAGACGGACACGGCGTCGGCGCAGGGGATGCCGATGGCCTCCTCGATGTCCTTTTTGACGGCTTCGGGGTCGGCGCTGGGCAGGTCGATCTTATTGAGGACCGGGATGATTTCCAGGTCGTTGTCCAGGGCCAGGAACACGTTGGCCAGGGTCTGGGCCTCGACGCCCTGGGTGGCGTCGACGACCAGCAGCGCGCCTTCGCAGGCGGCCAGGCTGCGGGAGACCTCGTAGGAGAAATCGACATGGCCCGGGGTGTCGATGAGGTTTAAAATGTAGTCCTTGCCGTCGGCCGCTTTATAAGGAATGCGGACGGTCTGGGCCTTGATGGTGATGCCGCGTTCGCGCTCGAGGTCCATGCGGTCGAGGTACTGCTCGCGCATCTCCCGGGCGGTGATGACGCCGGTGAGTTCGAGGATGCGGTCGGCCAGGGTGGATTTCCCATGGTCGATGTGGGCAATGATGCTGAAATTTCGGATGCGGGACGTGTCCATGCGGGGGGTGCCTTTGAGAGAAGCGCGCGATTGATCGAACCGCGTCATAAAGGAAGCCGTGTCCAAGGTCAATGCGGCGCAAGAAATGCGTCCCGGGGACGGTCGGGGCCGGACAAAAAATCCGCCTGTCGGCGAGTGGCACGGGGACATTTTCGTGGCCTTTGACACATTTTTCACTTGGTATTCCCTGGGGGCTGGTGTATGAAGGACCCCACTCATGGGGACAACCGGTTCCGGAAAATCGCCGGCCCCCGTTGAAACGCGGAAACTTTAACAAAATCACCGGTAAGGAGGCTTTACATGTCCAAATTGGTTCCGCCGCATGGAGGCAAAGGCCTGGTCATCCGTCTGATGGAAGGCGCTGCCAAGGAAGCCGAACTGAAGAAGGCCGCCGGCCTCAAGAAAGTGCAGATCACCGCCCAGGAAAAGGGCGACCTGATCATGATCGGCATCGGCGGCTTCTCGCCGCTGGAAGGCTTCATGACCAAGGCCGACTGGAAGAGCTCCGTTGAGAAGATGACCCTGGCCGACGGCACCTTCTGGCCCGTCCCGGTCGTCCTGGCGGTGACCAAGGAAGAAGCCGCCGGCATCAAAGAGGGCGAGGAAATCACCCTCGAGCGCAACGGCGAAATCTACGCCACCATGAAGGTCACCGAGAAGTACGAGCTGACCGAAGCCGACAAGAAGTGGGAATCCGAGCTGGTCTACAAGGGCGCCGGCGACGACTCCGCCGACGACAAGTTCTGGAAGATCGCTCTTGACGACCATCCGGGCGTCAAGATGGTCATGGAGCGCAAGGACGTCTGCCTGGCCGGCCCGGTCAACGTGCTGTCCGAAGGCGAGTACCCGACCAAGTACAAGGGCGTGTACCTGCGTCCGGCCGAAACCCGCGCCATGTTCGACGAGCGCGGATGGGCCACCGTCGCCGCTCTGCAGCTGCGCAACCCCATGCACCGCTCGCATGAGTACCTGTGCAAGATCGCCATCGAAGTTTGCGACGGCGTCATCATCCACTCGCTGATCGGCAACCTGAAGCCCGGCGACATCCCGGCCGAAGTCCGCGTGAAGTGCATTGACACCCTGTGCAAGTACTACTTCGTGGAGAAAAACGTCATCCAGGGCGGCTACCCCCTCGACATGCGTTACGCCGGTCCCCGCGAAGGCCTGCTCCACGCCACCTTCCGCCAGAACTA
>DLGG01000188.1:482-2282 GCA_002482565.1 Solidesulfovibrio magneticus | reverse complement strand
TGAAGATCGACTGGACCTTCTACTGCTACAAGTGCGACGGCATGGCCTCCCTGCGCACCTGCCCGCACACCAAGGAAGACCGCGTCATCCTGTCCGGCACCAAGCTGCGCAAGATGCTGTCCGAGGGCGGCGAGATCCCCGACCACTTCGGCCGTGACGAAGTCCTCGTGATCCTGCGCGAGTACTACGAAGGTCTGACCGAGAAGGTCGAGATCAAGATGCACGGCGCTGCTTCCGGCGACTCCGCCAAATAAGCAGTCCGCGCAATCGATCCGATTGCTCCGGGGGGACGCGCAAGCGTCCCCCCGTTTTTTTGGCGGCACATTCCAGAAGGCCATCGGCGGGACAGCCCTTGCCGGCCCTCCGGAAAATCCGTATAGACTGGACCAAACCCAATGCCTTCGTGGCGAATGCGCCTCGTCAACCACGAAGCAGCCTGTCCAGCACAAGGAGTCGCGCCATGCCCAAGATCCTGCTCATCGACCGGGACATCTCCCAAGGCAACAGCCTCGCGAACGCCATCCGCAAAAGCCCGCTGGAAGTCGCCGTGGTACATTCGGTCGAGGAGGCGGCGGCCATCGTCCGCCGGGAGCCGTTCGACTTGGTTTTCCTGGACGTCGTCGCGGAAAAGGACCCCCAGGCCGCTGTCCAGACCGTGCGGGAGGCCGCCGACGCCGCCATGCACAAGCGGGCCCCCCTGGTCGTCGTGGCCAAGAGCTTCAGCGAAAGCGCCTTCCTGCTCGACACGGCGGCCGTGGACGTGCTGCTGGAAATCCCCGTGCACAACGACCAATTGTATCAGATCATCGAGCAGTTCGTGGGCTGCAAGCTCAAGTAGGCCGTCGCCGACGCCGCCATGGCCCGCGCCGGCCTCCCGCCGCTGTAGCCGGCGTCACCCAAACGACGTCCCAAAGGCCCGCCGCGGCCATCGTCGCCCCTTGCCGCAGGCCGCCGATCCTTGTACCTTTGCCCCATGTCCTTTCTCGCCGACCTGCACATCCACTCCCGCCATTCCCGGGCCACCAGCAAAGGCCTCACCCCCCGCTGCCTCGCCGCCTGGGGCGAAGTCAAAGGCCTGGACGTGGTCGCCACAGGCGACTTCACCCACCCCGGCTGGCTGGCGGAACTCAAGGACGCGCTCACCCCCGGCGACGACGGGCTGCTGCATCTCGCCGACCCGGCCGGGCTGTCCAAGGAAATCCCCTGGCTGCCCGAAACGCGCTTTGCCGGCTCGACAAGGTTTCTGCTCTCGGCCGAGATCAGCTCCATCTACAAACGCGGCGGCAAGGTCCGCAAAGTCCACAACCTACTCTACGCCCCAAGCTTCGAGGCGGCCGAGCGCCTGAGCGCCAAGCTGGCCAAGGTCGGCAACCTGACCTCCGACGGCCGGCCCATCCTGGGCCTGGACAGCCGCCACCTGCTGGAACTGACGCTGGAAACCGACCCCCACTGTTTCCTTGTGCCGGCCCATATCTGGACGCCCTGGTTTTCGCTTTTCGGCTCCAAGTCCGGGTTTGATTCCATCGAGGAATGCTTCGGCTCGCTGTCGCGGGAAATATTCGCCATGGAAACGGGCCTGTCCTCGGACCCGGACATGAACTGGACGCTCTCCGCCCTGGACCGCATCCGGCTCANNCTCATCTCCAACTCCGACGCCCATTCCGGCGAAAAGCTCGGCCGGGAATGCAACCTTTTCACCGGCCCGGCCTCCTACTCCGGCATCTTCGACGCGCTGCGCGGCAAGCCGGGCGAGACGGCCTTTGCCGGCACGGTGGAATTCTTCCCGGAAGAGGGCAAATA
>DLGG01000188.1:0-466 GCA_002482565.1 Solidesulfovibrio magneticus | reverse complement strand
GCCGGCCCAGGCCAAGGCCCTGGGCTGCCTGTGCCCCAAGTGCGGCAAGCCGCTGACCCTGGGCGTGCTGCACCGGGTCTTGGAGTTGGCCGACCGGGAGACGCCGGTGCGCCCGGATGGCGCGCCGGGCTTCACCTCGCTTATTCCCCTGGATGAAGTGGCCGGCGAAGTGCTGGGCGTCGGGCCAAAGACCGGCAAGGTCAAAAATCTCCTGACCACCCTTTTCGCCCGCTTCGGCACGGAAATCGCCATCCTTCGCGACGCGCCCGTGGAAGACCTGCGCCGGGTCCATCCAGCCCTGGGCGAGGCCGTGCGCCGGATGCGCCAGGGGCAAGTGTCGCGCCAGGCCGGTTTTGACGGCCAGTACGGCCGCATCACCGTGTTTTCCGACGAGGAGCGGCGGGAGCTCAAGGCCGGCCGCTTCCGGGCCGGCGCGCCCATGGCCCGGCCGGCCGCCCGGGAGGCC
>DLGG01000085.1 GCA_002482565.1 Solidesulfovibrio magneticus | reverse complement strand
GAGCAGGCCGGCGGCGGCGCGCAGGGCTTCCTCAAGCGTGGCCGGCCGGCCGGCGGCCAGAGGCGCGCGCGGCCGGTCCTGGGCGGATTGGTAGCCGAAGCCGTAACGGCCCCGGTCGCAAATAAACGCGCCGTTTATGGCGGCGTTCTCCCGGGCCTCGATGCGGGCCACCCGACGGTAGCGCGACAGGGCCGTGACGTTGCAGCCAAGGGAACAATGCAGGCACACCGACGGGGCGCGCTGGCAGTCCCAACGCCTGGCCACGAAACGGCCGGGCTTGTCGGTGAGCGTGCCGGTGGGACACAGGTCGGCCAGGTTGCCGGCAAAGGGATTGTCCAGAGGGCCGTCCTCGAACCGGCCGAAATAGACGCGGTTGGCGTTTTGCATGGGGCCGAAATCACGGTAGCCGCAATACTCTTGGTAGAACCGGGCGCAGCGGTAGCAGTGGATGCAGCGGTTCATCTCGTGCTGGATAAACGGCCCCAGGTTCTGGTCCTGGTAGGTGCGCTTGCGGCCCGGGAAGCGGCGCAGGCTATGGCCGCCGGAGATGGTTTCGTCCTGGAGCAGGCAATGGCCGCCCTCGTCGCAGACCGGGCAGTCGTGGGGGTGGTTGGCCATGAGCAGTTCGATGATCTGGCGGCGAAAGGCCACGGCTTTGGGATGGCCGGTCTCGACCACCATGCCGTCGGCGGCCGGGGTCATGCAGCTCATCTCCAGGCCCTTGACCGGCCCTTCGACGAACATCACGGCGCACAGCCGGCAGGCTCCGGCCGCGCCCAGGGCCTTGTGCCAGCAAAAGCGCGGGATCATGACCCCCGCCCGCTCGGCGGCCTCGATGACCGAAACGCCCTTGTCCACGGTAACGGGGCGACCGTCGATGATCAGATCGGGCATTGGTCCTCCGGGCAGGGGGTGGGGCCGAACTGGGGCGGCCGGGTGCCGCAGGCCTTGCCGCGCACATGGGGCGGCGGGTTGCCGAAGGGGCAGCGCTTTTCGGTCACGTGCGCCCGGACCTCGTCCATGAAATGGGTGAGCAGGCCCCGCAGCGGCTCGGCCGCGCCCGGGGCAAAGGCGCAGTAGGCGAGGTCGAGCACCGGCAGCATTTCCTGCAGCATCCTGATGTGCTCATCGGTCCCCTCGCCGCCTTCGATGCGGCGCAAAAGCTCGCGCACGTAGGGGATGCCCTCGCGGCAGGGCGTGCACCAGCCGCAGGATTCCCGGGCGAAAAATTCCATGAGCGACAAGGTGGCCCCGACCAGGCAGGTGTCCTTGTCAAAGACCATGAGCGAAGCCGTGCCGAAACGCTGGCCGGCTTTGCGCATGGGGTCGAAGTCCATTTCCAGGTCGAGCAGGGCCTCGGGCAGATAGGGCGTGGACGCGCCGCCGGGAATGACGGTCTTGAACGTCTTGCCCGGGGCCATGCCGCCGGCGTGGGTGAAGATGATGTCGCGGATGGTGACGCCGATGGGCAGCTCGTAGCAGCCCGGCCGGGCGACCATGCCCGAGACGCTGTAGAGCTTGGTGCCGGAGCCGGTTTCCGAGCGGGCCAGGGATTTGAACCAGGCCGGGCCGTTGCGCACGATGCCGGGCAGGTTGGCGAGCGTTTCCAGGTTGTTGACGATGGTCGGGCAGTCCCACAAGCCTTTCACGCTGGTGCGCGGGCCGCCCTTGCGGGGATTGGGCCGCAGCCCGGAGATGGCCTTGATCTGGGCCGAGGCCTCGCCGCAGATGTAGCGGCCAGCACTTCGGTGGACGTGGACGTCGAAAGAGAATTCCGTGCCCAGGATGTTCTTGCCAAGATACCCGCGCTCCCGGGCGACTTGGGTTTCCTGCTCGATGAGCCGGGCGTCGCCCTCGTAGGAAGGGCGGATGAAAAAGACGCCCTCGCAGGCCCCCACGGCGTAGGCGCACAAAATGATGCCCTCGATGACGAGGTGGGGATCGACGTTGACCAGGATGCGGTCCTTGAAGGTGCCGGGCTCCATCTCGTCGGTGTTGATGACCACGTAGCGCGTGCCGACGTGGTCGGCCGGGATGCCCTGCCATTTGCGGCCGGCCGGAAAGCCGGCTCCGCCCCGGCCGCGCAGATCGGCGTCGAGCACGAGCTGGAGCACTTCGGCCGGAGTGCGCTGGCCGATGGTGGCGCGAAGCGCCTCGTAGCCGCCGCCGGCCAGGTATTCGTCGATGGTGGCCGGCCGGCCGAGGTGGCGGTTTTTGAAAAGCACTTGCGGGATGTCTACTTGCATCGCACCGGCTCCTCGGTTCCCGCCCGCAGTTCGGCGATGACGGCGTCCACGGCCTCGGGGGTGAGGCGGTCGTAGAAGCGGCCGTTTATGAGCATGGTCGGGGCGTTGTGGCAGTTGCCGACGCAGGCCGCCGGCAGCACGGTGAAAAGGCCGTCCTCGGTGGTGCCGCCGGGCGGCACGCCCAGGGTGCGGCAGAGGTAGTCGAAGATGGAATCCTGGTGGAACATCCAGCAGACCACCGAGTCGCAGACGTGGATGACGTAGCGCCCCACGGGTCGGCGGTAGAGGTAGTCGTAGAAGGTGGCCAGGGATTCGAGTTCCAGCGTGGTCATGCCGAGGACCTCGGCGGCCCGGTGCATGGCTTCGTCGCACAGATAGCCGTAGTGGTGCTGCAGGGCGTACATGACGTCCACGGCGGCCTCGCGGGGATTGTCCACGGCGGTGACGAGGCGGCGCAGTTCGGCTTGAAGTTCGGGCGGCAGGGGCGACATGGGGCGTCAGGCCTCCGGGCGTTGCCGCGTCCTGGCTGGCGCGCGGCGGTTGTGGCGTGGGATGGCGGACATCGTCATGGCGGCTTACCGGTCGATGTCCGGCAGGATGTAGTCGTAGGAGGCCAGCACGGCCACGCAGTCGGCGATGGAAAGGCCCTCGATGATGTGCGGCAGGGCCTGGACGTTGGCGAAGCCCGGAGTGCGGATGCGCATCCGGTAGGCGTGGCAGCCGCCGTCGGAGACCACGAAATAGCCCTGCTCGCCGCGCGGCGCTTCGGTCGCCGCGTAGGCCATGCCCGAGGGCAGGCGCGGGCCGCGCGTCACATTGACGAAATGGTGGATGAGGCTTTCGATGTCCTTGAGTGCCGCTTCCTTCTGGGGCAGGCAGTAGCGGGAATCGGCCGAAAGGTAGCGCCCGTCAGGCATCCTGGCCGCCGCCTGCTCGATGATGCGCAGGCTCTCGCGCATTTCGTCCATGCGCACGAGGTAGCGGTCGTAGCAGTCGCCGTTTTGGCGGGTGGGCACGTCGAAGTCGAAGTCGGCGTAGGCCCCGTAGGGCATGGCCTTGCGCCGGTCCCAACTCACCCCGGCGGCGCGCAGGTTGGGGCCGGTCACGCCCCGGTCCACGGCCTGGGCGGCCGTGATGCCGCCAACGCCCTTGGTCCGGGCCTTGACGATGGGATTTTTGGTCACCCCGGCGTGGTATTCCTTGAGCCGGCCCGGGAAGATTTTGACAAACGCCGCGACCTGCTCCTTCCAGCCCTCGGGCAGGTCGGCGGCAAGGCCCCCCAGGCGCAGCCAGGAAGGATGCAGCCGGCCGCCGGTTATGGTCTCGATGATGTCCAGCACCATCTCGCGCTCGCGAAGCGCGTAGAAGATGGGGCTCATCATGCCGAGGTCCTGCAGGAAGGTGCCGAAATACATGAGGTGGTTGGACAGCCTGAATAGCTCCGAGAGCATGACCCGGGCATAGGCCGCCCGGGGCGGAACCTCGATGCCGGCCAGCTTTTCCACGGCCGTCACGTAGGACAGGTTGTTGGCGATGCCGGACAGGTAGTCCACCCGGTCGGTGTAGGGGATGAACTGGTGCCAGGTCTGGCGTTCGCCGATTTTTTCCACGCCCCGGTGGTGGTAGCCGATGTCGATGCCCATGGCCTTGATGCGCTCGCCGCGAAGGGCCATGACGAAGCGGATGATGCCGTGGGTGGCATAGTGGTGGGGGCCGAAATTGAGCAGATAGTCGCCGTCCTTAGCCCGCTCCCCAAGGATCTCGGCGGCGTCCACCGGGGCCAGGCGCGCGCAGTCCTCGCGGGTGAAGGCCGGCATGTTGGTGGCCCGTCCCTCGTAGTCCTTGCGCAGGGGGTGGCCCGCCCAGTCGCGGTGGGTGAGCAGTCGCCTGGGGTCGGGGTGGCCGTCAAAGCGCAGGCCGAACATCTCGGCCGCCTCGCGTTCGTACCAGTTGGCCGCGCTCCAGACCCCCGTGGCCGTGGGCAGCGTGGCGTCGCGGCTGGGCAGCGGACAGAGGAGCCGGACCATGGTCGCTGCGGACAGCGAGGTCAGGGTGTACACGGCCGTGGCCTCGCGGCCGGCCGGGGTCTTGCGGGCGGTTTCGTCGATGGCGGTCAGGTCTTCCAGTCGCTCGAAGCGGGTGGGGGCCTTGCTTTTGAGGTGGTCGAGCACTTCCGGGACGCGGTCCGGGGCGACCTCGAAGGTCGGCATGTCGCCGGGCGCGTCCTGGCCGGCCACGAGCTTGGCGTCGCCGCCAAAGACGGCGGCCAGATCGGCGGCCAGCACTTCCTGTTCGCGCGACAGGACCATGCCCGGGGCCGGCGGGGTCCACAGCACCTCGGCCCGGGAGCCGGCAAAACGCGGTTCGGTGGCGGCCGTGCCCCGGATGGGGATGCCGGCGTAGCCCGGGCCGCGCGTGTCGCGGGCCTTGGTGCGGCCGTCGACGAGAAAATCCTCGCGCCCGCCCTGGGAGCCGCCGGGCAGATGCAAGACCGGCCGGGTGGGGCGTTCGCCGGCGTCGATCTTTTTTTGCAGGAGCATGAGCCCTTCGAAGACCGCCTCGGGCCGGGGCGGACAGCCCGGGATGTAGACGTCGACGGGCAAGATCTGGTCCGAGCCCTGGACCACGGAATAGACGTCGTACATGCCGCCGGAATTGCTGCACGAGCCCATGGAAATGACCCACTTGGGGTCGCTCATCTGCTCGTAGAGCTGCAAGGCCACCGGGGCGATCTTTTTAAACATCGTGCCCGAGACGATGAGCACGTCGGCCTGCCGGGGCGAACCCCGAAAGACCTCCGAGCCGAAGCGGGCGATGTCGTAGCGCGGTCCCCAGGCCGTGGCTTCCTCGACGAAGCAGCAGGAAAGCCCGAAGAAAAAGGGCCAGAGGCTGTTTTTGCGAGCCCAGTTGATGACGGCGTCGGCCGGGCGGAAGAGCTGGTCGGCGGTCGAGGTCACAAGCCTTCCTCCTCGTCCCAGTCAAGGGCTCCCTTTGACCAGGCGTAGGCCAGCCCGATGCCCAGGATGACGATGAAGACGGCCATGCGCAGGTAGCCGGCCAGCCCGAGGTCGGGCCAGGCGGCGGCGTAGGCGATGATGTAGGCGGTTTCGACGTCAAACAGGAGAAACAGCACGGCCACAAGGAAAAAGGGCACGGGATAGCGGAACCGGCCGGGGCCGGTGGGGACGATGCCGCACTCGTAGGGCTGTTGCTTGGCGGGCGTCGGCCGGCGGCGGGTCAGGAAGCCGGAGAGGAAAAGGATGACGGCCATGACGCCGCAAACGATGCCGACATAGACGACAAGGGGCAGCGCCCCGGGGTTCCAGGGAGAAAAGGGCGCGTCCAGGGGGACATAGGCCAGGGGCTGGGGCATGGGGCCTCGCTTGTCGGCGTTGGCGTCGCCCGGACCGGAGGGTCCGATTGCCTCTCACCATACCCGCAACCGGATGAATTGCAACCGCTTCGCGCGGCAAGGGCGTGTCAGCGTGGGGCGTTGTCGAGAGGTGATTTTATATTGAAATTGACAAATATATTCGACTGTGTATTTAAAAGTGCATATCCCAATCGCCCGGCCATGGTCCGGGCCAGGAGGCCGCCATGCCCGGAGCGTATGCCCATATCATCATGTCGTTTATAACTTCGAAAAATGCTGGGTTAGAGAAGCTGGAACTTCCTGACGACGTCGTCGATGCTCTAATTGATCGACAGCGTTATTTTGAGCTTGGCGCGATAAGCCCTGACATGCCGTACCTTGCCGTGCTTGACGGAGAGGAATCGGAAGTTTGGGCAGACGCCATGCACTTGGAAGGCGTGGCTGAACGTATAGATTGCGGTGTTCAAAAGGTTGCCTCGTTGCCGTTTGATGACAAGATGACGGCTCTAGCTTGGCTTCTTGGATTTGTTGGTCATGTTGTTTTCGATGTCTGCATGCATCCGGTTGTCAATATTGTCGCTGGCGGTGAATACGGCGATGCGACAAAAAAAGAACATCGCACTTGTGAAATGCATCAGGATGTCTTTATCGCGGATAAGAAGATTGGGATGAAGAATTTGGGAGATGGTGAAATTCTCGAAACGTCTTTAAAGGATGTGTGTTCAGAAGAAGATGATGATGCTGTCAATCCGCTGATACGCGATGTATGGGATGCCATGCTCAAGAAAAGTACGCCTTCTTTGTATAAAATGAATGCCCCAGGCATTGATGAATGGTATAATTCCTTTTTGGAATTGATGAAAAGCATTGAAGGGCTCGGTCGGTTGGGTCGCCACTTCGGACGAGGCCTTGTTTATCCTTCTCTTGGTAGTGTTTCTCAGAAATATGTCTCTCTTGTGACTCCCGAGGGTCGGACTGTCGATTATGAGGAGTTGTTTGATCAGGCACAAGCTCATATTTTGGAGTGGTGGAAAGCCGTTGCTCAGGCCGTCTGTTTGAACGTACGTTTTGATGCACGACAAATGTGCGGCTGGAATCTTGATACGGGCAAGGATGTCAATGGCCTGTTTGTTTTTTGGAGGAATTCATGAACAGGAGATCAATGCGCTTTTCTTGCGTGGTGATTTTTCTTTTCCTGATTGCCTGCGCACATCCAGCCGCAAGTGATCAAATTGATAAGATAAGAATATCTTATTTGGGTTTTGTCAGCACGATACAGCGCTTGGTTGATCGTGACCAGAGCAGCCAAGATCTTCCAGGAAGCGTGCTCATAAACCGCGCCATGGTTAAGAATCAACAGGCACGGGAGATGCTTTCAACATATCACATGGACGTTCAGGTGGTAGCCGGAGAGGGTGGCAAGCGACTCGCGGTGGTCTTGTTATGTGATGAGAGGGGGAATGCAATCATGGAAGCCGTCGATTGTAAGCTGCAGCCGGTTTTTGAGGAGTATGGACCAGGAACCCCGTGCCGTTTCACCATGGATGCCAAGGCGCGTTGTCAGTAGTTACGCCTGATAAAACTCTCGCCGCGCGTATGCCCTTCGTCCGCAACGGCCCCCGCGCTGCCAAGCCGGGGGCCGTTGCTTCGCCTACCCCGCCAGTCCTCCCGGAGCCGGTGGCCGGGCGAAAAGGGCCAGCAGCCGGTCGTTGACCTCCCGGCCGGAGAGGGTCAGCGGCAGTCGCCAGCCGAAGCCCGTGGCGGCGATGCGCTCGCCCACGGCCCCGATGTTAAAGCCGACGGTCCACAGCCCGGCCCGCCAGGCTTCGGTCAGGGCGTAGCACCAGGTTTCCGGCCATACCGACAGGCACAGCGCCGCCTGGCAGCCCAGTTCCCGCACCACGGCCTCGGCCTCGCCCTCGGCGTAGCGGCCGGTGACGAACACCCGGCCCGTGCCAAAAAGCGCGAAATCGTCCTTGGTGAAGCCGGCCACGGCAAAGGACAGCGGCAGCTCGCGCCGGGCCGCGTCCCGGGCCATGGCCAGCAGCACGTCGTAGCCCTTGTGGGAGCCGATGGCCCCGATAAGGGCTAGCCACAAGGGCGTGCGGCCGTCCCAGGGGAGAAAAGCCGGGGGCGGCGGCGGGGCAAAGGCCGGCTCGGGATGGGGCGCGACAAGACATGGCGCGTCCGGGAAATGGCGGGTCAGGCGGCCGGCCGCGTCCCGGGAGGGGGCCAGCACCCTCCCGGCCCCGGCCAGGAGCCGGGCCGAGCGGGCGACGAGCTGGGGCGCGGGCGGCAGATCGTTGTCCAGGGGCAGGCCTGCCGCCACGCAGCGCAGGCAATCCTCGGGCGCGGGTTCGTCGCAGGGCAGACCCGTGTCGTCGAGCAGCGTGATGCGCGGGCAAAACCAGGCGTAATCGTGGACGCGGGCCTCGTAAGGCACGCCCAGGGCTTCGGGCAGGGACAGGACGGCTTCCGGCAGATCGAGGAAATGGTGGATGACGATTCCGGCCGTGCCCAGGGCGCGCAGGTCGGCCACAAGCGCCGTCCATTCGTCCGGCAAGGCGTAGACGAGGTTTGGCGTGTCCGGCGCGCCGGTCAGGGTCAGGCGCACCCGGTTGTCCGGTTCGGTCTGTTCGCCGGGCTGGGGCGAAGCGGCATGAGCGGCCGGGACGAGCAGGCCGGCGTCGTAGCCGAGTTCCGCCAGTTCGGCCGCTTCCTCGGCCAACCGCCGGGCCGTGCCGCCGTCCAGGCCGTGGCACAGGCGCAGGATGAGCGGCGCGCGGGTCGTGCGGGCAAGGCGGGCCATGTCCGCCGCCCGGCGTAGGGGCAGGACCGGATCGCGCCGGTTGAAATCGGCTATGATGCCCAGGTAGTCGGGATGGCGCGCGGCCAGGATGGCCAGATTGCGGGCCAGGGCGGCGTCCTTGGACGCGCCGAAGGAGGCCCCGCCGGCGTGGACGACGTAGGTGTCGGCGCAAAGGACGTTACGCCAACCTGACGCGGCGGCCCGGCGGCAGAAATCGTTTTCCTCGCCGTAGCCCCGGCCAAAGGCGGCGACGTCGAAATCGCCCACGGCGGCCAGGGCGTCGCGGCGGATGTACAGGCAAAACCCGACGCCCGTGGGGATGTCGCAGGTCCGGCCGGCGTTGATCCAGGCGAGAAGCGCATCCAGGGCGGCCGGGGCGATGTCGCCGGGCAGGGGATTGTCGGCGTTAAACGTCGGATAGGAGCAGATGGTGGCGTTGTTGGAAAAGGGCGTGGCCGTGGCGATGTCCGGGGCGCTGTGGGCGGCGGCGGCCAGACGGTCGAGCCAGCCGTCGTAAACCAGGGCGTCGCTGTTGAGCAGCACCACGTCGTGGGCCGGACCGTAGGCCATGCCCCGGTTGGCCGAGGCCGGAAAACCGAGGTTGGTCGGGTTTTCGAGCAGAACGGCGCGCCCGGCTCCGGCCAGCTCGCGCAGCCAGTCGGCGAGGCGGGGGTCGGGCGAGGCGTCGTTGACCACGATGAGCCGGGGCCGGACCTGACCGGAGGCGCGCAGGACAGATTCCAGGCAGGCCCGGGTTTCGGCCAGGCCTTTGTAGACCGGGACCACCACATCGATGACGGCGGGCGGCTTACGCATGGCCGACCTCGGCCGGGCCGGCGGCCAGGGGCGAGCCGAAAAGGGGGACGCCGTCGTCGGCCCGCACGACCTCGAGCACGGCGGCGTCCAGGTTCGGCGGCAGGGGCAGCCGGAAGCCGCCAAGGGCGGGGAAGCCGGCC
>DLGG01000083.1 GCA_002482565.1 Solidesulfovibrio magneticus | reverse complement strand
GGCGACGACGAGGCCGGCGGCGAGGAAACCGTGCGCCTGCCCCTGGAGGAGGACGAGGAGGACCGGTTCCTCTCGGCCCTGCGCCAGGCCTGGGACCCGCGCCACGAACGGGCCGTGGACATCGAAAAACTGCCCATCACCCTGGACGGGCGCACCATCCTTTTGCCCTACACCCAGATCCTTTTTATCGAGGCCTACGAGGACTATTCCTTCGTCCACACCGCCAGCCAGAAGATGCTGACCTCGTATCGCCTGAAAAACCTTGAAGAACGCTTGCGGCCCCACCGCTTTTTCCGGGTCCACCGCAAATACCTCGTCAATCTCGACCAGGTGACCGAGATCGCCACCCTGCCCGGCGGCAACTTCATGCTGCGCACCGCCGGCAAAACCCGCATCGAGCTGCCCATCGGCCGCCGCCGCATCGGCGAGCTCAAGCAGATCCTCGGTCTGTGAGGGACGACATGCCCGCCAAACAAGGAACGCCGATGCCGCCGACGACCGGAACCCTGGACGCCCTGCTCGTGGAACAACGGGTGTTTCGCCCGGCTCCGGCCACGGTCATCGAGGCCAATATCAAACCCCACGACCTGGCCGAGGCCTACGCCTTGGCCGGCGCGGACCATCTGGCCTTCTGGGAAAAGGCGGCCCTGGAGCTGGAATGGCGGCGCAAGTGGGACGCCGTGCTCGACGATTCGCGCCCGCCCTTGTACCGCTGGTTTCCGGGAGCCCAGGGCAACATCGCCCACAACGCCCTGGATCGGCATGTCCATGCCTGGACCAAAAACAAGCTGGCGCTCATCTGGGAGGGCGAGGCCGGGGATTGCCGCAAATTCACCTATTTCGAGCTGTACCGCGAAGTGAACCGGCTGGCCGGAGCGCTGCGGGGCCTGGGCGTCGGGCGCGGAGACCGGGTGTGCCTGTACATGCCGCCCATCCCCGAGACGGTTGTCGCCATGCTGGCCGCGGCCAAGATCGGCGCGCCCCACGTGTTCGTCTTCGCCGGCTATTCGGCCAAGGCCCTGCGCGAACGCCTAAACGACAGCCGGGCCAAGGTGGTCATCACGGCCGACGGCTTCTACCGGGGCGGCCGCATGATCGACCTCAAGGCCGTGGTGGACGAGGCCCTGCCGGGCGTGCGGCCCGAGGCGGCCGAGTCCGTGGTGGTGGTGCGCCGCACCGGCCACGACATCGACATGCAGGAGCCGCGCGACCTCTACTACCACGACCTCTTGCGCCAGGAATCGCCCGAGGCCCCCACCGAAGTCATGGAGGCCGACGAGCCGCTATTCTGGCTGCACACCTCCGGCTCCACCGGCAAGCCCAAGGCCGTGGTCCACGGCCACGCCGGCTACATGGTCGGCGCGCACCACACCTTCCGCACGGTCTTTGACGTCAAGCCCACGGACATCCATTTCTGCACCGCCGATCCCGGCTGGATCACCGGCCACACCTACGGCGTCTACGGACCGCTGCTCACCGGAGCCACCGTCATCCTCTACGAAGGCCATCCGCTCTATCCGCAAGCCGATCGCCTGCCGAGCATCATCGAACGCTACGGGGCGACCATTTTCTACGCCACGCCCACGCTCATCCGCATGCTCATGCGCTACGGGCCGCAGTATCCCAAAAAGCGCGACCTCTCGACCCTGCGGCTACTCGGCAGCGTCGGCGAACCGCTGGGTCCCGAGGCCTGGATGTGGCTGTACAAGCATTTCGGCGGCTCCAAGTGTCCGCTTTTAGACACCTGGTGGCAGACCGAAACCGGCATGGCCATGATCGCGCCCATGCCGATCTCGGTGCTCAAGCCCGGCTCGGTGGGCAAGGCGCTGCCGGGCATCGAGGCCGACGTGGTGGATGAAGCCGGCGCGCCCGTGGAGCCGGGCCAGGGCGGCTATCTGGTCATCAAAAAACCCTGGCCGGCCATGTGCCTGGGCCTGGAGGGCGACCCGGCCGGCTATCGCGCCGCCTATTGGGAACGCATCCCGGGGATGTATTTCGCCGGGGACGTGGCCCGGCGCGATGAGGACGGCTATTTCTGGATTCAGGGCCGGGCCGACGAGGTGCTCAACATCGCCGGGCACCGGGTGGGCACGGCCGAGGTGGAGGCGGCGCTGACGGCCCACCGTTTCGTGGCCGAAGCGGCGGTCATCGGGCTGCCCGACAAGATCAAGGGCGAGGTGGCCAAGGCGTTTGTCGTGCCCGACCCGGGCTGGATCGCCGCGTTCCCCGACGCCGACGCCTTCGACGCCGAACTACGCGCCCACGTGCGGCGCGAGCTGGGACCCATCGTCGTCATGCGGTCGGTGGAGTTGCGGGATACGTTGCCGAAGACCACGAGCGGGAAGATTTTAAGAAGGCAGTTGCGGGCGGAGGAGTTGGGGGAGGGGTGAGGTGTCCTGTTGTACAGAACTACTGGACTACCAAAAAATCTTGAAACACAGAATCACTTATCATACCATAGACAATTGAGTGCAATTTATATTTAGCGACAAGGAGACTCGCCTCTTCCACTACTCTTCCTTCAAGGTTTAACTCATAGTACTTTCTGTATTCTCGCTCATCAAGCACGACGATCAACACAAATTCATGTAATCTTCCATGATTTATCTCTAATAGACCTTTAAGAGCCACACTCGAAGCCCCGACTGGAAGCAGGCCTAGCTCAAACTTTCTAATCCATTTAACACAAAAACCGAACAACTTTGAACCTATCAGAGCAGTTATGTCAGGAAACTTATTGTCTACAACAAATTTGTCGACGACAAAAGCAGTTTTAACCCAATCACGCACCGCCGCTACTGCTATCGACGTATCAACAGTTCTACTCACTATCTGACATAAATCACTTTTAAGTACCTCAGACATACCATCCTGAAAATCTAATTCTTTACATCTCTCCAGAAAAACAGGATCTTCGTAGACACAAATGCCCCCTTTCACCGATTTATTAACGTTACTCGCCTCATTAATAATCCCAACACTTGCGACTTTTTCAATTGTTTCTCTCGTCACTTCTGTTGCACTCAAATGCCTCTCTGCATGCTCAAGAAACTTATCGGCACTATACATCCAAAATTGCTCGACATTTGCGACTCGACCAATCTCCTCCACCAGAATTGGATGTGGCCCAAGATTTTTTCCCTTGATCTGCAGCCACCAATCTTCTTTTCGATCATCTGTAACAAAAATGATATTCTTAATACCATGATTCAACGCATGGTCAATGGTCTGCTTCCAGATGATTAAATCGCCGTACTTCTGAGGATATGCTACCCCTCCCCAAAAATAGGTGTCCTCTTTTTTGATGTCGCGAAAACCTGGAGGAATTGAGTTGGTATACCTCACAACAGCATCACTTAACATCTTATCCAATTCACCTTGATTTTCAACAGCCAAACCAACCCTGTTCTCAAACAGACCACATATCCTTTCTGCTATGTCATCATTCAGACTAATCAGAGGCACTTTCCTATACGCCAATTCAACGGCTTCAGACAAACCCAAATGAGAATCTCTCACAGCGTTAAGGCGATCTTGAATATCCCCAAGCTCTATAGTCCTTTTTTCAAGCTCTATAGCCTCAACCTCTTTACTCAATTCTTTTGCAGTATTCTGTATTTTATCAAGCAACTTTTTAACATCACTCTCATATTGCGATACTCGATTAAATCTATTATACTGAAATTCCAACCCAACGTAAAATGGAATCCATATCCGGTCTTGGATTTTCCTCAGCACAGACTCGAAAACATCACGAACAGAATCAGGATAGCTATACATATTAAGAAGGACATTTGTGTCAAAAACAAACAATCCCTCTTTCCATAATGATTCAAAGTCTTCCTCGGACGGCAAATAATACCCAGGGAACATTTTTTTCATAATTTTCAGTCCTTAATATTTCTCTTCCCCATAATACAACAAACCTTTAAGCGTCAACAGATAGGCGTTCACTCGCTTTTTCCCAATACCAAGGTAAACCCATGAACATCATGAAATACAAGAACTTCATTGCCGAATTCGAATATGACGCCGAAGCCAAGTTCTTCCACGGCCGCGTGGTCAACATCCGCGACGCCGTGACCTTCGAAGGCGCGTCGGCCAGCGAACTCGAACAGGCGCTGGCTGATTCCGTGGAAGATTATCTGGAATTTTGCCGCGACCTCGGCCGCGAACCGGATAAGCCGCTTTCCGGCAACATCAATTAGACCGCGTCAACCCTCACTCCACCTCCACCCCATGCTCCCGCAGCCAATCAGCGAATCCGGCTTCGTCGAGGTCGCCGGCGGCCAGGGACAGCACCGCCGCCACCACCTCGGCTTCGGTGGCCGTCAATTCCCAGCCGTTGATTTGCAGAAACACGAAGGCGGTCAGAAATCCGGTGCGCTTGTTGCCGTCGATAAAGGGATGGTTGCGGATAAGCCCAAACGCGTAGGCCGCCGCCAGGGCGCAGGCGTCCGGCGCGCCGTAGCCGGCCAGATGCCGGGGCCGGGCCAGGGCCGAGGACAGCAACCCCCGGTCGCGCACGCCCGGGCCGCCGCCGTGGGCGGCCAGCTGCTCGCCATGCACGGCCACCACCACCGCCTCGGACACCCATTTCCAGTCCGTCACTTGGCCAGTTCCCGCAGCGCGTTGCGATAGCGGGCCATGCCCTTGCGCGCCGCCGCCATCTGCTCCTCGAAAGCCGGATCGTAGGGCGTGACCGCATAGCCTTCGGGCGTCTCGGTCAGATACACGCTGTCGCCTTTTTGCACCTTGAGCCGGGCCACCGCCTCCTTGGGCAGGATGATCCCGGTGGAATTGCCGATCTGCGTCACCGTCGCGCGCATGGTCCCCTCCTTGGCAAGTATGAACAAATGTTAGAACGACGGTGCGCCTCGGTCAAGCTTCGCCCCACGCCAAAAAAGCCGCGACCGGCTCCGCCTGCCCCGTTTCCAGGGAGCGCGGAACCGCTCGCGGCTCCAAAATTCACCCCACCCTTGGCGGGGTCCGGGGGGATCATCCCCCCGGCGGGGTTCGGGGCAGCGCCCCGATTATCCTCGTCGTTTTCCCCCTCTCCCTTACGGCGACGACGACGTGCCGCGATAGGTCGGGGACTTCTCAATCAGATCGGCCAGCAGCAGCACCATGGACAGGTCGCGCTTGTTGTCCGCCGTCACGGCCGAGAGCACGTAATCCTTGAGCGACGCGCCTGTGGCCGGCAAATCCTCGTTGCCGCCCTGGCGGGACGTGTGCACGGACTCCATGAACGACAACAGCAGATACGGCCAGACGTCGTCAAAATAGAGATGATAGTCGAGTATCTCCTTGATCTTCATGATCGCGTAAACAATGTTGTCCGTCTCGCGGTAGTCCCGAGTCCAGAGGTCCCGATCGCTGATGTGCGGTCGTCTCGGCGACAACGCCGTGTCCAGCGTTTCCCGATGCGGCCGTACTGCTTGGCGACGGGGTTGGAATTGCAGTATTCGAGCCATACGCCTCCCTCCCTGGGGCGATGTCGTCCGGCGTTCCTGCCGGACCCTCGCGTGGTAACCTCCTTTTCGGCTGGTCTCGGAATTCCTTTAGCGCCTCCACGGATAGTTTGTTCCAATCGCATCCTCGCAAACTTATTAAAAGAAACAATTTCACCGCCCGCCCATCCCCGAGTATGGGAAAAGCTTCAACCCCTTATCCCGGAGGATGCCATGAGCGACGCGGCCCACAAGGCCATGTGGGAAAAACTCGACCTCGACATCGAGGCCCACGACGGATTGCTGGCGGTTTTGGGCAAATTTTACGGCGATATCTACCTGTCCCAGGAAGGACGTCTCAAGGGCGCTGAATACCTCGATTTCGTCCTGTCCGAAGTCCATGGGCTGCGCATCAAGGAAATCCAGGACGCCAAGGCCGCGGGCAAGAAAATCGTCGGCACGTTTTGCGTCTTCGTGCCCGAGGAGCTGACCCTGGCCGCCGGCGCGGTCCAGGTCGGGCTGTGCGCCGGGGCCAAGGCCGGCACGGAGCTGGCCGAAACGCTGGTCCCGCGCGGCACCTGCGACCTCATCAAATCCTTTGTCGGCTTCAAGCTGGCCCGGCTGTGCCCCTATACCGAATCCTGCGACCTCATCGTGGGCGAGACCACCTGCGACGGCAAGAAAAAGGCCTATGAGGCGTTTTCCGCCCTGGCCAACATGCACGTCATGGAAGTGCCCCAGTGCAAGGCCCCGTGCGACATGACCCTTTTTCGCTCGGAACTCGTGCGCTACAAGGAAGCGCTGGAAAAGCTCACCGGCAACGCCATCACCGCCGCCTCCCTGGCCGAGGCCACCAAGGTCGTCAACGCCAAGCGCCGGGCCTTGCAGCGCCTGTCCGCCCTGCGCGCCGCCGATCCGGCCCCCATCTCCGGCCGCGACGCCCTGCTCATCAACCAGATCAGCTTTTACGACGATCCGGTGCGGTTCACGGCCAAGATCAACGAACTGTGCGACGAGATCGAAGCCCGGGTCGCCGCCGGGGAGGGCGTGGCCCCGAAAAAGACGCCCCGGCTGCTTTTGGCTGGCTGCCCCATGGCCGTGCCCAACTGGAAACTGCCCTATCTCATCGAAAGCTCGGGCGCGGTCATCGTGGGCGAGGAGTCCTGCATCGGCGAGCGCAACACCCGCGACCTCACCGACGAGACCCCGGCCGACCTGGACGGGATGCTGGACGCCCTGGCCGCGCGCTACATGCAAATCGACTGCGCCTGCTTCACCCCCAATACCGAGCGTCTGGACAACATCGCCGCCCTGGCCAAGCGCCTGAACGCCGACGGCGTCGTGCACTACGGCCTGCTGTTTTGCCAGCCCTACGCCCACGAGGCCATGAAGGTCGGCAAGGCCATGGATGCCGCCGGCATCCCCTATCTGGCCATCGAGACGGACTACGGCATGGAAGACGCCGGCCAGCTCAAGACCCGGGTCGAAGCTTTCGTGGAGACCCTGGCGTGAGCGAGGTCGCGGGCCTGGACGTCGGCTCGCGGGCCATCAAGCTGGTGATGCGGCGGGAGGGGCAAACCGTCCTCTCCCGCCGCCTGCCCACCACCTTCGATCCGGCCGGGCAGTTGCGGGAACTCTTCGCGAACGGCCTGCCCGAGCGTCTGGCCGTCACCGGCTACGGCCGGGAGCTGGCCCGGGAACTCTACCCCCAGGCCCGGACCGTCACCGAGATCAAGGCCCATGCGCTTGGGGCCGGGAGCCTTTTCCCCCAGGCCGCGACACTGCTTGACATCGGCGGCCAGGACACCAAGGCCATCGCGCTTATGCCCGGCGGCCGGGTCGGCCGCTTCGAGATGAACGACCGCTGCGCCGCCGGCACGGGCAAATTCCTGGAATACGTGGCCACGGCCTTCGGCCTGTCGGTTGCCGCCTTCGCCGCCCTGGCCCTTACCGGCGACGATCCGCCGCTTATAAGCTCCATGTGCACGGTCTTTGCCGAGACCGAGGCCACCACGCTCATGGCCCGGGGCGTGTCCCAGGCCAACATCGCCCTGGGCCTGCACAAGGCCGTGGCCGGCCGCACTCTGGCCATGCTCGGCCGGGTGGGGCTGACCCCGCCCGTGGTCTTTGTCGGCGGCGTGGCCAAAAATCCCTGCCTCGTGCGGCTGGTGGCCGAGGCCGTGGGCGGCGAACTCCTCGTGCCCGAGAGCCCGGACATGACCGGAGCCCTGGGCGCGGCCCTGTGGCTGGCGGCCGAAACGGCCTGAACGGCTTTATCTTTTCGGGTCGCTTCATCCTCCCCCGGGCTCGACACGCCCTTGCCCAGCGCCCCCCAAAAGCGCATGTTTCGCTTCGCTGGCGACACGCAACGAACCTCCCTGGCCCTATATCCTGCGCACGTGCTTCGGATGCGGCCTGGCGGGACTGACGCCGTCCGGGGCAAGTAGTTTCTGTGAACAATAATTTATAATTTGTAACTTGTTTTCCGGCCAGCCTCGGCGTAGCCGTTTCCATGTGCACTTCCGGCACGCCACCGGAAGCCTGGGGCGCGACGATGGCTGTTTGCTCGAACCCCTTTGCTTGATTGGAGGAAGGAAATCATGAAGACGATGAAAAGCCTGGCCCTGGCCGCCGCCCTGCTCATGGGCGCGTCGACCCTGGCCCATGCCGCCACGGAAGTGAAGATGACCGGCGACGCCCGCGTCTACGGCAACTTCTTCGAGGGCCGCAACTTCACCGGCTGGAACAAGACCGGCACCAAGACCGAGGACAACTTCGAAATATGGGAGCGCTTCCGCCTGCGCTCGGACTTCATCGCCAACGAAGGCGTGAAGTTCCGTCTGGGCATCAAGGTGGAAGACACCTGGGGCCACGGCACCTTTACCGCCGCCAACCCCGAAACGGCCGTCCAGGTCGATCTGGCCTACTTGCAGTTCAAGTATCCGGGCACCGACATCGAAATCACCGCCGGTCTCCAGGACGTGAACCTGCCGCAGTCCAGCATGTTCTACATGAGCCCGGTGTGGTCCGACAAAATGGCCGCCCTGACCATCAAGGCTCCGCTGATTGAAAACACCCTGTCGGTGTTGACCGGTTTCGGCCGCCTCATCGACACCAACCGCACCTACGACACCACCACCACCCAGGTGGCCGACGAGCTCGACGCCTACTTCCTGGCCCTGCCCGTCACCATCGAAGGCTTCAAGGCCACGCCTTGGGGCATGGTCTCGGTGGCCGGCCGCAACACCGACTACGCCTACAAGGACACCACCGACGTGGCCGAGTGGGGCAACAACTTCAACAACACCCTGATGTCGGCCGCCAGCGCCGCCAACCGGACCAGCGCCACAGGCCTGGGCCGTTGGAAGAACGACCAGAACCCCTACTACTGGGTCGGCGGCGCGTTTGAAGTGACCGCCCTGGATCCGGTCAAGTTCTACGCCGACGTGATCTACGGGGCCGGCGCCGCCGGCGACACCAAGGCCGCCAAGCGCGAAGGCTGGATGGTCGATGCCGGCGCGGAATACACCGGCTTCGACATGCTCACGCCCCAGGTGTTCGCCTTCTGGTCCACGGGCGAAGACAAGTCCACGAGCAACGGTTCCGAGCGTATGCCCTACATGCGGTCCTACTGGGGTCCGGGCAACAGCTTCCTGTTCGACAACAGCCAGGAGCTGGGCAAGGGTTCCAACATGTACGTGTCGCCTGTGGGCAACTACGGCATCGGCGCGTCGCTCAACAAGATGACCTTTGTCGAGAACCTGACCCACCGCCTGACCTTCGTCTACCTGCGCGGCAACAACTCGGCCCGGGCCATCCGTTACGCCCGGACCTACCTCAGCAACAGCTACTTCTCCATGGGCCACGACCTGACCACCAACGAGTACCTCATGGGCCTGAACTTCGACACGAAGTACATGATCTATGAAAACCTCGCCGCGGTCCTGGAAACCGGCTGGGCCCACGGCCAGTTCCAGGAAAGCGTCTGGGGCCATCGTATGGTGAGCCAGGCCGACAGCCTCGGCAACAACGCCTGGAAAGTGGCCTTCGGCCTGACCTACAAGTTCTAGCGAACGACAAGCCATCGGCGCGCAAGGGGGGAGTCTTCGGACTCCCCCCTTTTGCTTGGCAGGCTCGCTGCGCCGCGCGCGGCAACAAAAAAGGCGGCCCGGCCCAAGCCGAACCGCCCTTGGCGGGCCGAGGCCTCACGGCCGGGCAGCTATTCGAACTCGATTTCCAGGTTGTCCTCGCAAAAATCGAACTTGGTGGCCTTGGCCTCGGAACCGTCGGCGTACACCACCTTGATCCACTGCTCGCAGTCCTGGTTGTTGGTGTGCTTGGCCCAGACCAGCTTGGCGGTGCGCCCGGGTTCGATCATCGTGCCGATGTCAAACGAGCCCCAGCTGCCGCCGGCTTCGCGCACGAGCACCTTGGTGATGCCGACATCGGACTTGTTGTGGACCTTAAACGAGTAGTCGCCTGCCACGGCGCTGCCGGCTTGAGAGAAGACGGCCAAAGCCGCGACGCCGAGCACAACGAAGAACGCCTGTTTCCACCATGCAACCATGCCGACTCCTTTTCCTGTTGCTTTGCCAAGACGTTTCGCGGCAAACGAGACGCCCAAAACCACACTACATTGATAGTGAATATTGGGCATTCCCTGGCTCACGTCAAGACGTGAACGCAAAGCAACATCGCGCCTTTCCTGACAGTTGCGAAATGTTGCATCGCAAAACAATGGCGAGTTCGCTACAATTTTTCAAAGCAACTACACAAGCGCCTGTAAGCCGTTGCGCCTCATCGCGACCTCTCGCACGCCTTTGCACGCCAGTGCGGCCCTTTACGCCCCAGCCAGGCAGCTTACGACCCCGTCGCCCTCGCCGGCGTCGCCAGTTGGGGCAGACGCCGCGCCGTCGGCGTCCTCCCCGGCTCTCCGCTCTCGATGCGCCACGTACAGCCGCCGCTTGCGCCCCTTACGCCATTTGACGCCGCTTCGGCCACTTGCGGCCACTTGCGGTTGACGCCGCGCCGTCGGCGTCGCACATTGCCCTCGGCGGCAGCCGCTTTCCAGCCGCCGCCGCAACATCAGCGCAAAGGAGGCCGTCATGGCCAAACAGATCGTCGTCGCCGAAGGCTCCTCCCCCCCCATCGGCCCCTATTCCCTGGGCGTATGGGCCGGGGATCTCCTTTTTGTGTCCGGCCAGACCCCCATCGATCCGGCAACCGGCGTCGTGGCCTCGGACAACGTCGTCGAACAGGCGCACCAGACCATCAAAAACGTGCGCGCCATTCTCGAAGCCGCCGGGCTGACCCTGGACAACGTGGTCAAGGCCACGGTCTTCATCAAGAACATGAACGACTTCGCCGCTATAAACGAAGTCTACGCCAGCTATTTCCAAAAGCCCTACCCGGCCCGGTCCTGCGTGGAAGTGGCCCGGCTGCCCCGGGACGTGCTGGTGGAGATCGAAGTGGTGGCCTCGCGCTGATCCTTGACTTTGCGGGCCTGCCCGTGGATTTTTAAAGTTTCCGTGCATTCGCGGGGAGGTTTGATGAACGAGCCCAAAAACGCCGAGAGCGGCGGGAAGCGGTTCCGGGCGGCCCGCATCTTTTCGGTGCCTGACGACGTCAAATTCTTGGACACCCTGGAATTGACCCGGCTGTCGGAAGCCTTCTCGGCCTGGACCGCCCGGGCCGGGCGGCCCGACGTGGCCGTGTCGCGCAACCGGGTGCGCCTGATTTATCTCATGCTGCGCCACACCGGCGCCCGCCTGGGCGAGGTGCTGGCCATAAACGACCGCGCCGACGTCAACCTGGAGAGCCTGTCGGTGATGCTTGGCGGCGGCGAGGACGGCCCTGGCCGCGAGGTCCAGATTCCGGCCGAACTGGGCGAGGCCCTGGCCGCCGTCTTCGACAATCCGGCCTACTCAGGCCTTCGCGGCACGCTGTTTCGCCTGGACCAGGGCCATGTGCGCCGCAAGTTCTACGAGCGGGCCGAGGAATGCGGCTTCACCAAGGAACTCGTCAATCCGAGCACCATCCGCCGGTCCCGGGCCGTGGAGCTACTGCGCGACGACGTGCCCCTGCCCGTGGTCCAGCGCATCCTGGGCCATTCCACGGCCGACCTCACCGCCGCCTTTCTCCATCTGCCCGAGGATCAGCGGCGCAAGGTCGAACGGCAAGTGCTCACCCGGGAAACCCGGCGCACCAGCGCTCGAAACGCCTTTTTCGGCCGGGTGGCCCGCATCCAGCGCGGCGACATCCAGTCCATCGTCACGGTGGAGAGCCTGGGCGGCCATGCCGTCAACGCCATCATCACCAACGAAAGCCTCAAAAACCTCGGCATCACCGAAGGCAGCTTCGTCACGGCCGAGATCAAGGCTCCGTGGGTGGTGCTGGAAGCGAGTTCGGACATGCCCCGGTCCACGGCCGGCAACCGGTTCCAGGGCGAGGTGGAGCTTTTGCGCCTGGGCGAGCTGACCAGCGAGGCCATCGTGGCCCTGTCCGACGGCACGCGCCTGTGCGCCGTGGTCACCACCCAAAGCGCCCGGGATCTGGAACTGCACGAAGGGCAAAAAGTCTGGGCCCTTTTTACCGCCTTCGCCGTGGTGCTCCATATGGAGTAAACGGCGTCATACTCCGCCGGCAGGGGTGTTTTCACACGACAACGCCCCGGCGACGGGGTATGCGTCACATGGGTTTGGTTCGCGTCTGAGCATGGGTTAAGCTGGCCCCGACCAAGGGCCGCGCCCGGGAGGAAAGGCCATGAAGACGAGCATCGTGTGCCTGGACGGCTCCCAGCCGTCGTTTCGCGCCCTGGATCGGGCCCTGGACCGGGTCGGCTGCGTGCCCATGGACATCCTGGCCGTGTGCGTGGTGGAGGCGCTGTCGTTTTTCGACTGCGACGCCTCGGACTGCGAAACCGCGTTTGCCGCCCACCTGCGCGAACCCAAGGCTATCCTGGCCGAGGCCGAGGAAATCGCCCGGCTGCGCGGCGTGACCATCCGCACCCGCTGGGCGCCGGGCCGGCCGGCCGAGACCGTGGCCCGCATCGCCCGCGAGGAAGGGGCCGACGCCATCTACCTCGGCTCCCGAGGCAAGGACGACGTGGAAAACCTGCTCCTGGGCAGCGTGTCCATGCGCCTGGTCCAGATCGCCCCGTGCACGGTGGTGGTGGTGCGCTAAGGTCGCGCACGAAAAGTCCACGGGCTTTTCGCGGGCAACAGCCGCAATTCCGTATTTTCCGAGACGCGCCAGGCCCGGCGGCGGATTAAAAGCCCAGCCGCAGCCCCAGGGACAGGCCGTAGCTTGAGCGCGTGCCGCCAGCCGTGCCGTCAAACCGGGCCGCCACGGCCGCGCCGCCCGTCCCCCAAAGCTTGAGCCCGGCCCCGAACCGGGCCTGATCCCGGTCCACGGCCCCGCCCGAGGCGGCAAAGGGCGCGTCCGGCGCGCCGGCCAGGGCCGCCGTCACGGACGGGGCCGGATCGCCGTATTCGTGCTTCCAGCCGCCGAAAATCTCCGGGGTCAGCCGCCACGCCCCGAATGCAAACGTCTTCTCCAGGCGCAGCCCAGCCACCGAGGTCAGCGACAGGCTGGTGTCGGCGGCCACCAGCAGGTTGGCCGCGCCGGCCCCGCTCTCCGTGGCCGCGTCCCGACGCAGGGACACGAGCTGGCCGACGGCAAAGGGTTCGGCAGCCAAGCCGTTGCCAAAATCGAACCGTCGCGCCGCCCGGACAAACCCCAGCCATTCGCCCATGGTCCCCTTGCTCTCGGCCAGGCTGTCCCAGACCGGGCGGCTGGTGCGCGCCGTGTGCCAGCCGTAGGCGGCCAGGGCGTCCAGGGTCCAGGGACCGGCGTCTGCGGCGGCGTAGGCCCCGGCCCGCCAGACCTGATCGTCGCTGCGGCCCCGGCCAGTGAAATAGTCGGCCCCGGTCCAGGCGTAGCCGCCCACAAGCCCCAGACGCAGCCCGGGCAGCGCCCGAATCCCCAGCCCTCCCATGGCCCCGGCCGAGTTGCTCACGTAGCCCGGGGCGTCGCCGCTGGAAACGCCCTGGCCCTGACCGCCGTAGAGCGTGGCAAACGCCTCCACCGGCCCCTGGGCCGCTGTCTCGGCCAGCCCCGAGCCGTCGTCCATTGGGGCGGCAGGCGCGGCTCCGGGCACGGCGGCGCGCCAGGGTTCGGCCAGGGCGG
>DLGG01000122.1 GCA_002482565.1 Solidesulfovibrio magneticus | reverse complement strand
AGCCGGCCGGCCACCAGGGCCAGGGCGTCGTCCCAGGCGGCCGGGACCAGCCGGCCGCGCGAACGGATGAGCGGCGTGCGCAGCCGGTCGGGATGGGTGACGAAATCGAAGCCGAAACGGCCCTTGGCGCACAGGGCCGGGCCGTTGACCGAGGGCGACGGGCCGGGCTCGGCCCGAACCACGCGGCCGTCCTCGACGCAAAGCGTCAGGGAGCAGCCGACGCCGCAGTAGGGACAAATGGTGGGGATGTGTTGCATGGGCGTGCCTTGAGGCACAGGCCATGCCAGGACATGGCGGTTACGGCAAGGCCCTATCCGCCGCGCCAACCGGGGCCGGGGTTGCCTCCAGGGGCGCGGCGCGCCGCCGTGCTCTCGCGTTGATTGCGTGCAACGCCACGACGTTGCCGGCTGTTTCCGAGCGCCAGACCACCTCCAGGGCCAGAGTCAGGCAGCCCGCCAGACACAAAACGTCAGCCGCCAGGAATACCGGCAGGGGAATGCGCAGCAGGGCGTGATGGCCGGCCAACACGCTCCCGGCCTCGCCCAGCCCGGCCACGCCCGTCTCCTGAAACGGCAGCCCACCGTAGGTGCCGTCGAGAAAGGCGGCATTGAACACCCCGGCCAGCAGCAGCAGGGCCAGGCTTCCCGCCCGCCGGCCGCACAGGGCCGGCCCCAAAAGCAAAAGGGCCAGGGTCACGGGCAGGGCCAACATGCCGTACCAGCCCCCGGTGGTGGGCACGCCCCAACGGGCGGTCGAATGCACGGCGTGGTAGCCCAGGGCGGCCACGGTAAACAGCCACAAAAGCCCCAGGCAGACCGCGCCGGAGTCCAGCCGGCCGGCCTCGCGCCGTGCCCTGGACCGGACCAGGGCCACGGCCAGGGCGGCGGCGCAAAACGTCACGGCCAGCTTGAAGGCGCTGCTCAGCCAGTCCGGCGAACGCAGGTTGGACCAGCCGGCCAGGTGGGGGATGGCGTTGTAGAGCACCGGATTGCGGAACACGCCGTAGCCCAGGTTGGACGCCGCCGTGAGGTAACGGGCCGGGCCGAAGCCTTGTTTGGCGTTTAGCACCGCCTCCTGCATGGCCGTGGGCTGGCCGTACCTGGAAAAATTGACGGCATGATGCCAGCCGGCCACGGCGAGGTAGCCCCCGGCCAGGGCGGCGGCGCAGACCAGCGCCGCCCGGCGGTTCCCGGGACGGCGGCCCTGCCAAAGGACGGACAAGCCCAGGGCCGGGACCAGAGCCAGGGTGGTGGACTTGGCCAGCACAGCCAGCCCGACCAGTCCGCCAAGCAGGGCGTAGCGCCAAAAACGCCCGGGCGCGGCCAGCGGGCGCGGCGCGATATGCAGCAGGTACAAGGCCAGGGCGGATGTGCCGAGAACAATGGCCAGGGCGTCGTTGGAAAAACGGGCGAAGTTGTAAAAGACGTACGAGAAGCTCGCGCACAGTAGGACCACCCCGTCAGGCAGCCAGGATAAGCGGCCGTCGCGGGGGAACACCCGGCGCAACAGGCGATGCCACAGGAAAAGCGTGGGCAACAGCAGCAGCCCGTTCACCAGACGCACGCCGTCGGCCCAGGCCAGCAGGCTGGCCGGGTCGGAGCCGGACAGAAACGGCGCGGCCAGAAAATAGAGCAGCGGCCCGTGCTGGGCCTGATAGCAGAACATGTCGAAGCGCTTGGCCGGCTCCAGGGAGCAGGCCGGATCGCCGCCGGGATAGGGTTTGGCGGCGATGCCGCGCAGCATGGACAACGACGTGGTCGGGTGGGGATGGGCCGTGATGAAGGAAACGAGTTCGCGCGGCATGGGCGTGCGGGGCGTAGGCATCGCCCCGGTCTTGTGGACATGGTAGGCCACGGCCAGATGCGGCAGCTCGTCCCAGCCGTTAAAGGGCAACTGGATCTGGGCCACGGCGACCACACGCACGGCGGCGAGAACCAAGGCCAAGGGAAGCAGTCCTCTTCGGGGCCGGGGCAATCCGGACAACCAGGAGACGAAACGCGTACGCCACATAGCCTATCCCGACCGGGGCGGCGTGCCAGGCGCGACGCCTGGCCTCCCGTCCGCGAGGCGACCGGTCCGGGTCGCGCCGCCGTGCGACGCCCGACCCGCCGCTTAGACGCCGGCTCCGACAATCCGGTTACGCGAGTTCAAAGCCGCGCCAGGCGCGGCTTCCCCGATCCGTACAGCTCATCAAACGCCGCCCGGCCGCGACGCCGCGCCCTCAAAAAAGCAATCCACGGCGAATCGGTGACGCCGACCTCCCCCTTACCGCCCGCCTCGTCACGAAAACGCCGCAAAGCCTTCACCCGACCGTTCCCATCGCCACGTAGCAGTGGCGGCAATTCCAGTCAGCCCTGGACAACCCCCCGCTTCCGAGACGTACCATGAGCCTCAAATACAAACTTATTCTCTTTTGCTTGGCCATCAGCATCCTGCCTCTGGCGGTCACGGCCGTGGTCAGCATGCGCCAGGCCGGCGGCATTCTTGGCGAACAGGCCTTCGCCGGCCTGGAAGCCGCCCGGGACAGCCGCAAGCAGGCCCTGGAGGCGGCGGCCGCCACCTGGCTGCGCGAGGCCGCCATCCTGGCCAAGGTCAAGGAAGTGTATAACGGCGTGGGCATGTTGCGCGACTATTTCATGCTCGGCCAGCCCGGCGTGCGGGTGGAGACGGCCACCGACGAATACAAGGATCTGCGCGACTACGTGGCCCCGCCCTTCGCCCCCTTCACCGAGGTCCTCGGCTTCGAGGACGCCTTGGTCGTGGCCGACGACGGCCGGGTTTATTACGCGGCCAAAGGCGGCAAAGAGGTCGGCGAGGACCTCAAGGCCGGACCGCTCAAGGATTCCAGCCTGGCCGCCGCCTGGAAAGGGGCCATGGCCGGCAAGATCACTTTCGCCGATTTCGCGCCCTATGCCCCCCTTGGCGGCGAGCCGGCCGCGTTCGTGGCCGCGCCGATCAAAAACCACACCGGCACCATGATCGAGGCCGCCGCCGTGCTGCGCGTGCCGCGCTCGGAGCTGGCCCGCATCATGGGCCAGGGCGAGGCGTCCGGCATGGCCCGGGAGTTCGTGCTGGTGGGGGCCGACGGCGGCGTGCGCGTGGCCTCGACCCAGGGACTGGCCGCCATTTCCGGCGTGTCCGCCGACACCGCCCAAAAGGCCCTGGCCGGCCAGACCGGCGACGCCACCGGCCCGGGCGAGGGCGGCCAGGAGACCCTGGCCGCTTATGCGCCGGTGGTCTTTGGCGAAACGCCCTTTGCCCTGGTGGCCCGCACGCCGGCCGACGAGGCTTTTGCCGCCGCCCGGGGCCTGCGCCATGTATCCCTGGCCGTGGCCGGGGTGACGGCCGGGTTGGTGCTCCTGGCCGTGACGCTTTTCTTGCGCAAGGAGATCCTCAAGCCCCTGGCCGGCATCCTCGACTATCTGGCCGCCGTCACCCAGGGCGATTTCGCGGCCGCGCCGCCGGCGGCCCTTCGCGGCGAAATGGAGCGCCTGCGCCAGGGCTTGATCGCCATGGTGGCGGAAATCAAGAACAAGCTCGGCTTTTCCTCCAGCATCTTGAAAGCCATCACCCTGCCCTGTCTGGTCGCCGACATTGACGGCCGGGTGACCTTCGTCAACCCGGCCCTGCTCCATCTGCTCGGACGCGGCAACGACTACAAGGCCGTGCTCGGCCGGCCGGCGGCCGAGGTTCTGGGCCGCAACCCGGAGCTGACCGGCCAGTTGACGGGCTGCCTGACCGACCGGGCCTGCCGGCTGGGCGTCGAAACCCTGCTGTCCGACGGCACGGACGACCTGCGCCATGTGCGCGTGGACACCGCGCCGCTCTATGACCTCGACGAGGGACTCATCGGCGCGTTTGCCCTGGTGGTGGACTTGACCGACGTCAAATCCACCGAGGCCCTGGTGGTCAGCCGCAACGAGACCCTGCGCCGGGCCGCCCTCCAGGCCGAGGACATCGCCCGCCACGTGGCCGCCCGGGCCGAGGCCCTGTCCGGCCGGGTGGTGGCCGTGTCCGACGGGGCCATGACCCAGACCGCCCAGCTCCAGGAGACCGTCGGGGCCATCGCCGGGCTCAACCAGGCCCTGGACGCCGTGGCCGCCGGA
>DLGG01000111.1:21212-22280 GCA_002482565.1 Solidesulfovibrio magneticus | reverse complement strand
CGGGCCAGAACCTCGCGCACGCGCTCCTCGTCGATCAGCCGCTTGTGCCCGGCGCGCAGGCCCGCAGGCGGATGGTGGATCATCACCACCCGGAACAGCCCCTCGGCGCCGAGCTGGTCCAGCGCCGCGCCAAGCCGCTCACACTGCGCCCGTCCCACCTTGCCCGTCGCCATGAAGGGACGGGTGGGAATGGCGGAGGACACGCCGATCAGCGCCACCTCGCCGCGCCGGCGCACGAAGGGGAAGCACACGATGTCGCCGTCGTCGCCGCACATGTAGCCGCCCCAGCTCTCGGTCGCGCGGTGCAGCGCGCCCGGCACATAGGCGTCGTGGTTGCCCGGCACGACCGAGACGTCGTGCGGGCTGCCGAGGCTCGCGATCCACTGCCGGGCCGGCTCCAGCTCGGCGTCGAGCGCGATGTTGACGATGTCGCCGGTCACGGCGACATGGTCGGGCGCATGGGCGCGCAGGTCCGCGACCAGGGCGTCGTAGGCGGTTTGCAGTTCATCGGCCTTGCGTTCGAGTTCCACGGCCCGGGCTTCGGCCTTGCGCTCGTCTTCCTTGGAGCGAAAGAGCTGCCGGGTCAGATTTTCCAGTGCTTCGGGCACGCCCTTGCGGTGGTAGAGATTGTTGGCCAGGTAGGCCGTCAGCCCCACCGGCACGAGCACCAGCACCACCATGAGCACTTTGAGCCAACGTCCGCGCATAGCGCTCCTCCACGCCGGCCGGGCTTGCCGCCGGCGGATGCTTCGCCGTATGGTCGTTCGGTCCGCAACGCATCGTTTCGGACATGCCCATGATTATCCGCATTTCATGCAAAAGGCCACAGCCCCATGCCAAGCCCGGATACGGACAGAGCCGACCTCGACATCGTGGAAATGCCCGCCAAGGCCGTAGCGGCCTACTGGCTGTCGCTCAAAAAGCTCATGGACAGCCGCAAGGGCGTGCGGGTCGTGCAGGAGGAGATGGCGGCGGTGACGGAGCCGTACATCCGGCTGCTGTTGGAGACGGCGTTCGGCTCGAGCCTGCCCGAGGAGGCGGTGCGGCGGCTGTACGCGGCGGGCCGTG
>DLGG01000111.1:12798-21188 GCA_002482565.1 Solidesulfovibrio magneticus | reverse complement strand
CCGCGCCTTGGACTGCATGGCCGGGGCCCTTGCCGCCATGGCTTCGGGGGACAACCCGCAGCGCGTGCTCTCGCTTCTGACCGCCCATTTCGCCGTGCCGCCGGCGCGCGAGGCCGCGATCATGGAGCAGGCCTACGCCCTGGCGGAAAAGGCGCGCGCCGGCGCCGCGCCGCCAGCCGCCGCCGAAGACCCGGCGGCCGTGGACCACGGCCTTGCGCCGGAGGTGCTGCTTGCCCGCCTGATGTACGGCCTGGTCATGGTGCGGCGCGAGGGCAAGGAGGCGGGCCGGACGCTCGCCGAATCCTGCCGGTCGCTTTTTTTCGCCGAGGGGCTGGCGCTCGTGGCGGACGGCTTCGACGAGGCGTTTTTGCGGCGGCGGCTGGCGCTGCACCGCCGGGCGGTGCTCGTCGACGCGGCGCGCAAGATGGTGCTGGCCGAGGAGCTGTGCCTGGGACTTCGGGCGAAGTATTCCTATGAAGACCTGTGGCGGGTGGCCCGGGCCTACCTGCCGGCATAACACGCGTATGCTCGGGGACGCCCATTTCCTGTCCTTTTCCCGGGAAGAGCCCGGCTGGAGCCGGTACTTCACCGCGCCGCACTGGCAGGGCCGGGCCGTGACGCCGGATGGCGTTTGGGCCGTTCTCGACGCGGCCTTGCGTCGTTCCCGCGATGGAGAATGGCTTGTTTTCGCCTTGGCCTACGAAGCGGCTCCGGCGTTCGACCCGGGGCTCGCCGTCCATGCCCCGGACGTGTCGCCTGAGACGCCGCCGCTTTTCTACGCTGCCGCCTACGGCGCCCCGTCGTTTTCGTCCCCGCCGTCTGTCATGTCGTCCGGGCCCGTTGCGGCCCCATCCTGGCGGCCCCTGGTCTCCCGCCACGAATACGACAAGGCCCTGGCCGAAATCCGGGAATGCCTCCGCCTGGGCGAGGCCTATCAGGTCAACTACACGTTTCCCCTTGCCGGGCGGATGGCGGGCGATCCGGCCGCCTGGTTCGCGGCCCTGGCGCGGGAGCAGGACGCCGGCTTTTCGTGCCGCCTCGACCTGGGGCGGCATCATATTCTCTCTTTTTCGCCGGAACTGTTTTTTTCTCGGCAGGGCGACGTCGTTGTCGCCCGCCCCATGAAGGGCACGATGCCGCGCGGGCGCACCGCGCAGGAGGACGCCGCCATGGCCGCGTCGCTTGCGGCGTGTCCGAAAAACCGGGCCGAAAACCGCATGATCGCGGATCTGCTGCGAAACGACCTGGGGCGGACGGCGCTGCCCGGAAGCGTCGCCGTGCCGGAGATGTTCGCGGTGGAGCGCCTGCGCACGGCCTGGCAGATGACCTCCACGGTCACGGCCCGAGTGCCGCCTCGCACCGGCCTGGCGGAACTGCTGACCGCCCTTTTTCCCTGCGGCTCCATCACCGGCGCGCCGAAAAAAAGCGCCATGGCGATCATCCGCCGGCTCGAACCCTGGCCGCGCGGCTTCTATACCGGCGCTATCGGCCATGTCGCGCCGGGCGGGGACTGCGTTTTCAACGTGGCCATCCGTACCGTGACCGTGGACCGCGGCACCGGGCAATGCCGGTTCGGCGTCGGCGGCGGCGTGACTTACGACTCGACCGCGGCCGACGAATACGAGGAATGCCGGGTCAAGGCCGCGTTCCTGTCCCTGTCGCCTGAACCGTTCGAACTGCTGGAGACGTTGCGCCTTGCAGGCGGGCGGTATGTCCTGCTTCCGGAGCACATTGCGCGCCTTCGCGCCAGTGCCGCCTATTACGGGTTTCCCTGCTCCATGGCCGTCGTCGATGCGGCGCTTGACGCGGTTCGCCAGGCGCATCCCCGTGCGCCACGGCGGGTGCGGCTGCTGGTTTCGCGCGAGGGCCGGGTCCGCACGGAATCCTTTCCGCTGACGCGGCGAAAGCCCGGCCCCTTGCGCCTGGGCTTCGCCGCGCGCCCGGTCGATGCCGCAAGCCCGGACCTTTTCCACAAAACCACCCGACGCGGGATTTATGACCGCGCCCTGGCCGCACATCCCGACTGCGACGACGTGCTCCTGCGAAACCGGCTCGGGCAGGTTACGGAAAGCTGCCGCGCCAACGTCGTGGCCGCGTTGTCAGGCCGGCTGGTCACGCCCCCGCTCTCCTGCGGCCTGCTGCCCGGCACGTACCGGGAGCGCCTGCTGCGGCGGGGCGTCCTTGTCGAAGGGGAACTCTCCCCTGCGGACCTGGCCTCGGCCTCGCGCCTGTGGCTGATCAATTCCGTCCGATTCTGGATGCCGGCGATCCTTGCCGCCCCGGCGTGCGGCCACGGCCCCGGCGACATCCCGCCTCTCGACGACATAAGGCCGATCTGCTAGGGCGGAGGGACGTTTATTGTAAAGGAGCCTTCCATGGATCTCGAAGCCGTTTGCGGCCCGTCCGTCCCGTTTTTCAAGATGCAGGGCTGCGGTAATGATTTCGTGTGCGTGGACAACCGCGTCCTCGCATACGACCCGGAAGCGATGCCGGAAATCGTGATGGCGGTATGCCGCAAGGCTTTCGGCGTCGGGGCCGACGGCATGATCTTCCTCGACCACGCGCCCGAGGGGTCCGGACTGGCCTACAAATGGCATTTTTTCAACGCTGACGGTTCCCGGGCCGAAATGTGCGGCAACGGCTCGCGCTGCGCGGCGCGGCTGGCCTGGATGCTCGGCATCGCCCCGGCGCGCCACATTTTCGGCACCGACGCCGGCCCCATCGAGGCGGAAGTGGACGAGGAGTCCAACCTCGTGACGGTGCAGCTGACCGAACCGAAGGACCTGCGCCTGGACATGACCGTGGAGATCGAGCAGCAGGAATTTCCGCTCCACTTCGTCAACACCGGCGTGCCCCACACCGTCGTCGTGGTGGAGCACCTGGAGGCCGTGGACGTGTGGAAACTCGGCCGGGCCATCCGCTTCCACGAGGCGTTCAAGCCGGCCGGCACCAACGTCAACTTCATCGCCCCGGACGGGGCCGGGCGGCTGTCGCTGCGGACCTACGAGCGCGGCGTCGAGGACGAGACCTACGCCTGCGGCACCGGGGCCGTGGCCTCGGCGGTCATCGCCAGGGAACTGGGGCTTGCCGGCGAGGAGACCGTGATCACCACCACGGGCGGCGAGGAGCTGGGCGTGATTTTGCGCGACGGCAAGGCGTACTTGCGCGGCGCGGCGGAGCTGGTCTTCACGGGGTCGTTTTTCCCGCAGTCCCTGGGCATCGAGTCGTAGCCGCCGGGGCGCGCCCCTTCCGGGAGAAATTGATGCGTTACACCGGCGTCAACCACCTGGCCATGGCCACACGCGACATGGACGCGACCATCCGCTTCTGGCGCGATCTGCTGCGCATGCGCCTGGTCGCGGGCCTGGGGCGTCCCGGCTACAGGCATTACTTCTTCGAGATTTCGGAAAACGACATGATCGCGTTTTTCGAGTGGCCCCATGTCGCGCCCATCGAGGAAAAGGACCATGGCGTGCCGGTCTCCGGCCCCTTCGCCTTCGACCACGTGTCCATCGGCGTGCGCGACCGCGACGATTTGTGGGAGATCAAGGACGCGCTGGAGGCCGCGGGTTTCTGGGCCTCGGAAATCATCGACCACGGATTCATCTTTTCGCTCTATTCCTTCGATCCCAACCACATCGCCATCGAGTTCAGCTGTCCCGTGCCCGGGGTGGACATCCGTTCCCACCCGTGCAACGCGGACAAGCACCCGAGCGCCGTGGCCCTGGAAGGCCCGGAGCCCCAGCCCGGCAAATGGCCGGTCCCCGAACGCCCGACGCCTTTTGCCGAGCGGCGCATCTACCCGGGCGAAGGACGGGAACTGGTGCTCACCGACGACGAATAGCGCTGCCGCGCCGACGCGGCGGCAGGGACATGAAAGTCGCGGCCGGGGAGGAACGTCGTTTCTCCCCGGCCGCGTCGTTTTCGGGTTTGGCCCTTAAAAAGCCGCTGTCTCCGGATCCGCGACCCTAGAACACGAACCCCGCATCGGAAAGCCGGCGGGCGATCTCGTCGATGATACGGCGTTCCTCGGCCTCGTCCGCGGCCTCGAAGGTGACGGAAAAGCGGACGTAGGGCCCGGCGTCGTCCCAGGGCACGGTGGAGATGAGCTTCTCGGTGATCATGTACTGGGAGAAGTCCTCGGCCGAGGCGAAGGTCCGGCCGGCCTTGGTGCCGCTGGGGATGCGGGCGTAGAGGTAGAAGGACGCGCCCGGTTTCTTGACCGAAAAGCCCGCCGCGGCCAGTGCCGCGACCAGCATGTCGTGGCGGCGGGAGTACTTGGCCGCCGTCTTCTCCGTAATTTCGGGATGCTCCAGGCAGTAGACGCCGGCCTTCTGGATGGCGGCGAACTGGCCGGAATCGTTGTTGTCCTTGACCGCGGCAAAGCCCTTGACCACGAGTTCGTTGCCGCACACGAAGGCCAGACGCCAGCCGGTCATGTTGTAGGCCTTGGACAGGGAGTGGATTTCCACGCCCACGTCCTTGGCGCCCGGGGTGGCCAGGAAGCTCAGGGGCTTGCGGCCGTCGAAGGTCAGCGCCCCGTAGGCGGCGTCGGAAACCACGATGACGTCGTTTTCCTTGGCGAAGCGCACCACTTTCTCGAAAAAGGCCGGCGTGGCCGTCGCGCCCGTGGGGTTGTTGGGGTAGTTGATGTAGAGGAGCTTGGCCCGGCGGCGCTGGTCCGCGGTCAGCGCATCGAGGTCGGGCAGGAAACCGTTTTCCGCCAGAAGCGGCAGGTTGACCACCTCGCCGCCCAGGCCCTTGGTGGTGGTGCCCATGACCGGGTAGCCGGGCACGGTCATGATGGTGATGTCGCCGGGATTGATGAAGGCCAGCGGCAGCAGGGCCAGGACCGGCTTGGAGCCGATGCCGTGGACCACCTCGCCTGCCGGGTCGATGCCGGCCACGCCGTAGACTTCGGCCATGTAGCGGGCGGCGGCGTCCTTGAAGACCTGGACGCCGTTGTCGGTGTAGCCGCGGTTTTCGGGCTTGCGCGCCTCGGCGCACAGCACCTCGACCACCTCGGGCGCGGCCATCCAGTCGGGCTCGCCGACGCCGAGGTCGATGAGCGGCACGTCGGGATGGGCGGCCAAGGCGGCCTTCTTGGCACGCTTGATCTTCTCGAACTTGTACAGGACCGTGTCCTTGCCGAACGTGTCGCCGCCGATGCGGTCGGCGAAGAGTTGCTGGATATAGCTTTCGTTCATGGAGTCGGTTCGTCCTTTTGCAACTTGGGGTAGGGGTGGCAGTAGCCCGGCGGCGGGTATGCCGTCAATGGCGGGAGACGCGGCGAAAAAGGCCCGCCTCCTTGCGGAAGCGGGCCCTGCGTCTGCAATCGGAACCGCGCTACTCGGCTTCTGCAGCCGGCGGCGGCACCATGGACAGGTTGCCGCCTTCGACTTCGACGCGCACTTCCACGGCGATCTTCCACAGCACAGTGAGCACGATGCCGCCCATGGCGAACACCATAAGCGAGATCATGATCTCGGGCACCGTGGGGGCGTAGACCGTGACCGTCTCGAAGGGGTTGGGCGTGAAGCCGCCGATGAGCAGGCCCAGGCCCTTGTCGATCCAGGAGGCGATGACCAGCATGATGAGGCCGATGACGAGCGCCGGGGTCTTCTCGCGCACGGGCGTGGGGATGAGGAAGACCAGGCAACCCAGGCCCATGACCACCGCCGTCCACATGAACGGCACCATCATGTCGTGGCCGTCGATGCCCGTGAACAGATACTGAAACGGCGCGATATGGCCGGGCATGTTGCTGTAGAACGAGGTGAACACTTCCAGCAGGAAGAAGAAGATGTTCACGCACATGGCGTAGGTGATGATCACGGCCAGGCGGTTGATGGCCTTCTTGCCGGGATCGAAGCCGGTCAGGCGCCGCAGGAAGAGGATGAGCAGCAGCAGGATGGCCGGACCGGAGCAGAACGCCGAGGCCAGGAAGCGGGCGGCCATGATGGCCGTCAGGAAGTAGTGACGGCCGGGCAGGCCCGCGTACAGGAAGGCCGTGACCGTGTGGATGGAGAAGGCCCAGATGACCGACACGAAGGCCAGGAACTTGCACCACTTGGGCGGCGTCATGTCGTTTTTGAAGTACTGCAGGCTCGTCCAGCCCACGATGATGTTGAGGAACAGGTAGCCGTTCAGAACGACCATGTCCCAGAACAGCATGGAATGGGGCGTGGCGTTGAGCAGCACGTTCATCATCCGTTGCGGTTGGCCGATATCCACGATGATGAAACCGAGGCACATGACCACCGCGGAGATGGCCAGGAATTCACCCAGGATGATCATCTTGGAGAATTCCTTGTAGTGGTGGAAGTAGTAGGGCAGCACCAGCATGACGGCCGAGGCGGCCACACCGACCAAATAGGTGAACTGGGCGATGTAGAAGCCCCAGGACACGTCTCTGTTGAGCCCCGTGATCTTCATGCCGAAGGTCAACTGGTAGAGCCAAAAGCCCAGACCGAGCAGCACGATCATCCCGAGGGCGATCAGCGTGCCCCAGTATCGGGGGCTTCCCTTGAGTGCTTTTTCCAGCATGGCTTACCTCACAGAATGTAGTACACGCTCGGCGAGGTGCCGGCGTCCGGTTTGCGGCGGATGGCGAAGTGCTCGCGCAGGACCTTGCGGACATCGGAGTTCTCGTCGGCCAGATCGCCGAAGACGAGAGCCCCGCCGGCCGCTTCCACGCACATGGGCATCTTGCCGATGGCCAGGCGCTCGGCGCAGAAGTTGCATTTTTCCACGACGCCGCGCATGCGGGTGGGGAAATGCGGATTGAAGTGCTTGATGAAGGGACGCGGATCCTGGAAGTTGAAGCTGCGCGCGCCGAAGGGGCAGCCGGCCATGCAGTAGCGGCAGCCGATGCAGCGGTGGAAGTCCATCATGACGATGCCGTCCGGCCGCTGGAACGTGGCCTGGGTCGGGCAGACCTTCACGCACATGGGCGTTTCGCACTGGTTGCACAGGAGCGGAAACTCCCGGTGCTCGACTTCCTCGGACAGGTAGTGGCCGTGCTCGGTGGGGAAGCTCTCCTCGAAGGACGCGCCCCAGAACCACTTGATGTTCTTGTTGCCGGGGATGTCCGGCACGTTGTGTTCGGTGTGGCAGGCCGTGCGGCACTTCTCGATGAGTTCTGGGGTCATCTTGGCCGTGAAGATGGCCATGCCCCAGTGCTTGGCCTTGAGGCCTTCCTCGAAATTGGCCACTCCGGGCAGCGGCCCGGCATGGGCCGGGGCGTCGCCCAGGAAGCCGAGACGACCGGCGCCGACGCCGATGGCGGACACGGCGGCCAGTTTCAGGAACTCTCGTCTGGTGTTCTTCATGATGTGGTCCCCTTAAGTGGAGGTGTCACCGGGCGCGCCGGCCTAGTGTCCGCCCGCTTCGCCGTTTTCGGCGAGGGGAATGGGCGATTTCTGGTTCGGCGTAAGGTTGTGGCAATCCCAGCAGTAGGGGGCCACGCCAACCGTATCGTGGCAGCGGTCACAGAACTTGGTCTTGTCCGTGTGGCAGCTCATGCAGGTGTTGGTGAGGCTCTTGACGTATTTCTTGCCTTTGGAATTGACGTAGATCCGTTCACCGTCACGCACGGCTTCGTTGCGCCACTCGTTTAAGATCTGCATGTGCTTGTCGCGCATGGTCTGCGCATCTTCGATGCAGTCCTTCTGGTCTTTGGGCAGTTCGGGTTTGACCTCGAAGACCCCTTTGCCCATGTTGTAGGCGACGGGGGCGAAGATGAGGGCCAGGAAGAAAATAATGCCGGGTATGATATATTTGGCATTGTACATAGGTTATTCCTCCTCGTCCTCCATCCCCGGCAGGGGGTTTTGCCTGAGATCGGTGGTGCGTTTTTTCTCGCCATCGAGAATGAGCGCGTTGCCCACCAACTCATGCACGCCGGAGACGCCGACACCCGGGGCCCAGTAGTCGCACAGCGGCGGCAGGGTGGCGCGGTCGATGGCGCAGATGCAGGCCAGGTTGTTGACGCCGTGGCGATCGCGCACATACTTGACCGCGTTGCCTCGGGGCAGGCCGCCGCGAAGGCGCGTTTCCGTGAACTCTTCGTTGTTGAGGCCCGCGCCGCCGCCGCAGCAGAAGGTCTGCTCGCGGATGGTGTTTTCGGGCATTTCGTAGAACTGGCGGCAGACGTTTTTCAGGATGTAGCGCGGCTCTTCCAGCAGGCCCATGCCGCGCGCGGTGTTGCAGGAGTCGTGGTAGGTGGTGACGAAGTTGTCGTTGCGGGACGGATCGAGCTTGAGCTTGCCGTTCTTGATGAGGTCGGCCGTGAACTCGCAGATGTGCAGCATCTTGGTGCCGGCGGCGGCGTCGAACTTGGTGCCGGTGATCGGCGAGACCGGGGTCTCCAGGAAGTCGGCCGGGCCGTT
>DLGG01000111.1:0-12730 GCA_002482565.1 Solidesulfovibrio magneticus | reverse complement strand
TTGGCCTCGGCGTACATCTTGGCGTTGAGCTTCTTCATCATCTTGTCCGAGGTGAACAGGCCGAAGTTGCCGCCCTCGGACGCGTACGTGCTCCAGGTGTAATCCAGTCCGAGGTAGTCGAACAGGATGATGTAGCCCATGTAGGTGTAGATGCCCGGGTCGGCGAAGATGTCGCCGGAGGGCGTGATGAAGAGGATCTCGCAGCCCTTCTTGTTGACGTTGGGCCGGATGCGCTTGCCCGTGACTTCCTCGATGTCGTCGCAGAGGAAGTCCATCATGTCCTTGTAGGCGTGGGGCTGGATGCCGAGGTGGTTGCCGGTGCGGTTGCAGTTGGCGGCCGGCTCGAGAATCCAGTTGATGTTGCAGCCCACTTCGTGCAGGAGCTCGCGCGCCATCATGGTGATCTCGGCGGTGTCGATGCCGTAGGGACAGAACAGCGAGCAGCGGCGGCATTCCGTGCACTGGTAGAAGTACATGAACCATTCCTTGATCACGTCTTCTTCCAGCTTGCGCGCGCCGGCCAGCTTGCCGAGCGCCTTGGCCGCGGCCGAGAACTCGCCCCGGTAGATGGAGCGCAAAAGTTCCGCGCGCAGCACCGGCATGTTCTTCGGGTCGCCGCCGCCGATGAAGAAGTGGCACTTGTCGGCGCAGGCGCCGCAACGCACGCACACATCCATGAAGATCTTGAGCGAGCGGTACTTCTTGAGCTTCTCGCGGAACTTCTCCATGACGATGCGCTGCCAGTCGGGCGGCAGCTTCCAGTCGTCGTCCATGGGGTTCCATTCGCGGGGATTGGGCATGCCGAGGTACTTGAGGATGTCGGGCTTGCCCGGATAACTGAAATTGCCGGGACGAAACGCGGTCTTGGAATCCATCCAGGATTTGACCGGCGTCGTATAGTTGATCTTGATGAGTTCTTCCGGTGGCGGATACTTGGCCATGGTCGCTCCTCGCTTCTCTCCAGGATGATGATTTGTGTTGCGGCCCGCTTAGGCCTCTTTTTCCACAGGGAGTCCGGCTTCGATCATCTTCTCGCGGAAGTCGTCCTCGTAGGCCTCGTACGAATGGGGCTTCACGGTCGGGTCGTTCCACGGATTGACCCACATGGCGCGGCGGCTCATGTTCGGCACGACGCGGGTGGGCGAGAGGAAGACGCCGCCCATGTGCATGAGCTTGGAGAAGGGGAAGTAGATGAAAAGCGCGCACACCAGGGTGAGGTGCACGTAGACCGAGGGGTCGATCGCTTCCTTGGGCAGGTGGGGATGCAGGGTGACCAGCCCCATGGCCAGTTCCTTGACCGCGATGACGTCCACCTTGACCACGTAGCGCATCCAGATGCCGGAGAGCGCGATGGCGATGATGAGGAGCAGCGGAAAGTAATCCTGCATCAGCGAGATGTAGCGGACCTTGCCGTCAAAGACGCGGCGGGCCAGCAGGAAGAACAAGCCGAGCACGATCAGCGCGTCGGTCTGGTACAGCACCGGCAGGCCGATCTGCAGGATGGAGTCGAAAAACTCCGTGACGTGCACGGCCCAGGGCACCGGCGCGAGGAAGAAGCGCAGGTGACGGATGAGGATGACCAGAAAGCAATAGTGGAAGATGAGCGCGAACAGCCACAGGGACTTCTCGGAGCTGTACCCCACCTTGGGGCCTTCCTGCTGCAGCTTCACCGTCGTGTTGCGGAAAAGCGAACGGAAGGTCAGCACCTCGAAGACCATGCGCATGACGACCCCTTTGTTGTCATAGGGGTTGTCCCAGGGGTTGTTCTTGATCCAGGGCAGCGATTTCTGCTGGCCGCCGGTGGTGGGGATGCAAAACGGCACCGGGCTCTTGGCCCAGTCCACGATGCGCAGGACGAATCCCACCATGAACACGATGATCGCGATGTACGGGAGCACGATCCCGAACAACGCCCCCATCCCCATCCCGGCGCCCAGCCATGGGATGACGATGAGCGCCAGGACTGCGAGTAAGGAATAAAACGCTGCCATGTACCCTCACCTCGTTAAAGGTTTGCCCGAAACGCGCCTCACGGTTCCTCTCCCTCGGCGGAGAAGTCGCAGACAAGGTTGGCCCGCTTGAGGAGCCGGTCATATTGTTTCCTGATCTGGGTGATCCGGAGTTCGGCGATCTTCGCCCGGCATTGGCAGTAGATGTCGAACGCGAGCAGGGCCAGAACATCGATGGCCGACTCCAGCGCGAGCAGTTCCACGAACAGGTCGTGCTCGACCACTTTTTCCCACAGCGTTTCGCGCACGGCCTTCTTCAGCAGATAGACGAACGCCGTGGCCTGGGATGGGGTGAAGTCCTGCACGGCCCGCACCCGCACGATCTCGTCGAGCATGGGCGCGAAGACCTCGGCCCGGGGGCATTCGCCGCACCCGGCCAGGGCCACCACGATGCCCCGCATGCCGGCCTCGAACTTGTGCCGCACGGGATTGGCGAACGGGTCGTCCTTTTTCTTCCACAATACCGCAGTATTCTCGGCGTACGTGTCCATGATCAGGTCGAACCATCGGTCGAGGATGGCCTTCTGCTCAAGGACCAGGAAATCCACCAGTTTGAGCATGAAAAAAGTCCTTTTCTTCACAATCGCTTAACAGGCTGATTCCTTATCAGAAAAGCACAAATTGTAAAGGTCGGGCAGCCGTGGGAAGGGGCTTGCAACCCCGTGAAATCCCACTCCTTGCCTGGCGCAGGGGAAATTTGCTATTTTCGGAAAAAAAGAAGCGGCCCATGAAAATACCCCCCAGACAGCAGGATATCCTCAAGGCCGCCGCGGCCTTCGCCACGGTGGAACGCTACCAGGGAACCCTGCCCAGACGGCAGGCCCTGCTCTATGCCAAGGACGACCTCCGCGCCCTGGACGACGCGGGGCTGCTCGAATGCGTCAAGCTGTCCTATCCCTGCGGCCGGTCCATGGCCGGCTGGCGGCTGACCGAGGCGGGCAGGTCGGCCCTGCCCGAGCCCGAAGCGGCGGACGAGCCGGAACTGCTGCCCGAGCACCTGCGCATTCTCAACGACGTCTACCACTATTCGCGCCTCTCGGCGTTTCGCGGCATGATGCCCCAGGATCTGGCCCGGCGGCAGTTCGACAAGGACGACCTGGAGGATCTCTTCACCCATGGCTACCTGCTGCGCATCCGCATCAAGACGGAAGGCAAGGCCAAGGGCTGGGTGGTCTCCAACAAGGGGCTCTGCGCCCTGCGCCGCAGCCAGGGCAAGACGACGCCGGATGCCGCGCCTCCGGGAACGGGATCGACGTAACGACCGGCCTGCGCAGCCCGTCTTTCCGCATCTTCCCCTTATTGTTGCCGCGTCACGTGGCCTTCCTGTGCCGGGACAGGCGCGGAGGATGCCGCGCGTACGCCGAAACGCCATGTTCCGTGCCGGATTGCGGCCGTCATGGCCGCCTTGCATCCGCCGCCCGCGACCAACCTCGGAAATACCAGTGGGAAATGCCGTCCTTCCCGTGCTAGGGCATGGGGAACCCCAACGCAGAGGAACTGACATGGTCCGTTTCCCCTTCTCCCTGCTCCTGCTCCTGGCCGCCGCCGTCCTCCCCTTCCCCGCCCGGGCAGCCGCGCCCCCGGACGTCATCTTCCACAACGGCGTCATCGCGACCATGTCCCCCGCCGGAACGGTCCAGGCCGTGGCCGTGACGGGCGGCAAATTCGCGGCCGCAGGCGAGGAAAAAGACATCCTTGCCCTGGCGGGCCCCGGCACAAGGTTGGCGGACCTCGGCGGCCGGTTCGCAAGCCCCGGTCTCATCGACGCCCATAGCCATCCCATGGAAACCATTTATCTCAAGAACGACTGGGTGGACTGCCGCTACCCGGGCACGCCGTCCGTGGCCCGGGCCCTGGCGAACATCGCGGCCTGGGCGGCCAAGACGCCGAAGGGGCAATGGATCTACGCGGCCTGCGCCTCGGCCTCGGAAAACAAGTTCACGGAAAAACGCCTGCCCACCAAGGCCGAACTGGACAAGGCCGCGCCGGACAACCCGCTGGTCCTGGCCAACGGGGCGCACCAGGTCGTGATCAACGCGGCGGCCATCACCGCGCTTGGCATCACCAAGGGCATGACGCGGATGCCGCGCGGGGCCACCGTGGTGCTCGGCCCGGACGGCGAACCCACCGGCGTGGTGCTGGACGCCCAAGCGGACATTCCCACCGCCCCGTCCCCGGCCACCCTGGAACAGGCGTACACGACCGGCATCCAGGATCTTTGGAACGAAAACGGCTTCACCTCGGTCTTGGCCATCACCCCTGCCGCCGCCCTGCCCGTGCTGCAACAGGTCGCGGCTTCGGGCGTCCGGCCGCACATTCGCTACACGGTTTCGGTCTGGACCGCCTCCGACGCTTCCAACATGCCCGAAAACCTCGACGCGTTCCGCATGCCGGCAAAAGCCGATCCGGCCTGGTACCGCTTCGCGGCGATCAAGGACTGGGTCGACGGGGAAAACGACGCCCGCAGCGGCTACATGTGCGAGCATTATCTCGGCCGCGACCCGGACGATCCGCCGGGCGGCCGCGGCACGCTCGTCACTCCCCAGCCCGGCGCCGACCGCTTCGCCGCCATTGCGGCGCGAAACGGCGTCATCCCCATGTTCCATTGTTCCGGCGACGCCGCCCTGGACATCGGCCTGACCGCCTACGAAACCCTCGCGGCGTCCGGCACGCCCATGCCCCCGTTGCTGCGCATCGAGCACTTCGGCATGTTCCAGATGCATCCCGGGCAACTCGCCCGGGCCGTCGCCCTGAGGAAAAGCGGTCTGCGCGTCACGATCCAGCCCATCTGGCTCACGGAGCTGGTCAAGGCCGATTTCGCGAACATGGCGCGCGACCTGGCCGCTTCGGGATTCCGTTTCCGCAGCCTCGTGGACGCCGGTCTGGAACCGGCGGCCAGCACCGACATGACGGGCATCTACCTCGGCAACATCACGCCCATCAGGGCCATGGCGGCCTGCGTGACGCGCGAGTCCGACGCCGGATCGTTCGAACCCGAACAGGCCGTCTCGCCCGAGGACGCGCTGCGGATGTGGACGGTATGGGCGGCGGCGGCCATGGGCGAAGCCGACGTCAAGGGCAGCATCACGCCGGGTAAATATGCCGACATGACGGTCTATTCCGACAACCTGCTGACCATGCCCAAGGAAAAGATCAAGGACGCGAGGGTGGTGCGGACCATCGTCGGCGGCGAGACGGTCTATCAGAGCGACTGAACCCCGGCCCGATCGCGCTGTCGGCCGGGCCGGGGAAGTTGCCGGAGCGGCTCGGTTCCGCATGCGCCTGCGTTGCGAACCGCGTCCGAGCGTTCATCCCGCCGGCCGGACCGACCTCAACGGGCGGCACGGCCCGTGCCGTGGTAGATCTTGGATTCGGTCTTTTCCGGCTTTTTCTGCAAGTACCTGAACGTGTTGCCCGCAACTTCCGCAAATCGGGCCAGGATCGCCGGCAGATCGGATTCCCGCAGCGCGGCGGCCATGGGGGTGTGGGCCGCAAGACGCGGCGAGAGCGCGTAGCCCGGGGCCTGCTCCGGCGTCAGCGCGATGTCCTCGTAGTACACGTCGAACTCGCCGTCCTGCCCGGCCAGCACGCCGTTGACGAGCTCCAGCATGCTGTAGACGAAGAACTTCCGCACGTCGGCCGTGGATTCGGCCAAGCCCATGCTTTCGCGAAACTTCGGGGCCACTTCGCGTTCCAGCTTGGTGTACGAGGCAATCCTGCTCATAGGACCTCCCGGGTTGGGGTTGCCTTCCCCATAGCGCACAATCGCGGCGATGGGGAGTGAGCAGGCGAAGAATTCAGAAATGATCGGCGCGCCTAGAATTCGCCGCGCAGGCTCGCGGCCTCGGGCCGGTGCGGACTCCAGGACAGCCGCACGTCCAGGCCCTCGCGATCGCTTGCCTGGCTCGCGCGGATCTCCACGTCCAGCATCACCGCCGGCGACAGGTGCATGGACACCCGCCCGGCCGAAAGCCCCAGGCTGCCGGCGCGCAGTTCCTGCGCCAGCCGTTCCAGCCTGTCCGCCGCTTCCCACACGCCCATCACCCCGCCCATGCGGGCCGTTTTCGTGCTCATAGACGCCTCCCCGGCCGCCTGCCGACGGCCATACCGCGTCCTACCCGACGCGGATGACCGGCCGGCGTCGGTGCGGTTACGGCCGCATGGATTCGTCCGTCCTGGCCTCGTGCGCTCCGGCGGCCATGGCCAGCACCCCGGCCATGGCTTCGTGCACGGCCTGGCGCTTGACGGCCAAGCGGTCGCCGTCGAACTGGAAACGCTTGACCGCCACGCCCTCGGGGCCGTCCCAGGCCATCCAGACCGTGCCCACGGGCTTCTCCGAGGTGCCGCCGCCGGGTCCGGCGATGCCGGAGATGGACACGGCCAGATCGGAGCAGAACGCCTCGCGCACGCCCCGGGCCATGGCCGCGACCACGGGCTCGCTCACCGCCCCATGCTGCCGCAGAAAGGTTTCCGGTACGTCCAGGAGACGGCTCTTGATCGAGTCGTGGTAGGCCACCACGCCGCCCAGGAACCACTCCGAGCTGCCCGCCACCGATGTCAGCGCTCCGGCCAGCAGGCCGCCGGTGCAGGACTCGGCGCAGGCCAGGGTAGCTCCCCGGGAGCGCAAGACAGCGCCCAATTCCAGAATATCGCCCTTCAGTTTTCCGTCCATGCGGAATTCCTACCAGGGCCGGGAGGCTCTTGCAATGGCGCGGCCCTCCGGCCTAGACTGCGGCATGGACCAAAAGCCCGGCATCCGCGAGCTGCTCTGGCGGCGGCACATCAATCCCTGGAACTGGTGGAGCCAAGTCTTCTGCCTGCTCCTCCTGGTCCCCGGGCTGTGGCTGCGGAACAAGGGCCTGCTGGGGCTGGCGCTCTTCGGCGGCGCGGCCGCGGCCTTCCTGGACCTCAAGCTGCCGCCCATGCGCCGCCTGGGCCTCGGCGGGCCGGAAAACCTGGCCGCGCGGATCATCCGCCTGGAGCACGACTGGCGCGCGCGTCCCTGGGACCGGCGCAAGAAACTCCAGGTCGCGGCCGTGGCCGTGGCCGCGCCCCTGCTGGGGCTGGCCCTCTGGACCCAGGATCTCGCGGCCCTGGCCGTGGCCCTCGGCGCGGGCTACCTGATCCGCGTGGTGATCCAGAACAAACGCGACGGCATCGATCCCTAGCGGGCCATTGAAAAATCCCCGCCGCCGCGTTGCAACGAGCAGCCCGCCCTAGAGCAGGCTGCCCCGCCCCCTGACCTCGAAGCCCAGGGCCTTGTAGATGCGGGCCATGTCCAGGCTCTCGCGCACGGCGTCGGCCAGCCGGTCCAGGGCGGGCTCCAGGTCGTAGACCGTCTGGGGTTCGCCCAGGGGTTCGAGCCCCTTGCGCCGCCGCAGGTCGTCCACGAACCAGCGCCGGAAGCGGTCGTCGTCGAACAGGCCGTGCACGTAGGTGCCCCAGACGCGGCCGCCGGGCAGGCCGAAGCCCAGGGCCCGGCCCTCGGCGTCCAGCACGGTCTCCTCCACCCCCTCGGACAACGCGCGGCTGCGGCCGTGGTGGATCTCGTAGCCGCGCACGGGCAGGCCGCTGGCCGCGTGGCGGCCCTCCACCCGGGTCAGGGTCTTCTCCGTGACCAGGGTGGTGCTCACGGGCAGAAGGTTGAAGCCGTCCACGCTGCGGCCGTCCGACTCCAGACCGTGGGGGTCGAGAATCTCGGCCCCGAGCATCTGCATCCCGGCGCAGAGCCCAACGATCACCGGACCGGAGGGATCGGCGGCCAGGGTGCGCAACGCCGCGGCCATGCCCGCGCCCTTGAGCGCGCGCATGTCCGGCACCGTGCTCTTGCTCCCCGGCAGGATGACCGCGTCCGGCCGCCCCAGGTCCAGGGGCGACTCCACCAGCCGCAGGGCCACGTCCGGCTCGGCGGTCAGCGGGTCCAGGTCGTTGAAGTTGGAGACGCGCGGCAGGGCCAGGCAGACCACGTCCAGCCGGTCCTCGCGCTTGTTTCCGCCGCCGAAGCCCCGGCCGAAGGACACCGAGTCCTCCTCGGGCAGACCCAGTTCGCGCAGCCAGGGGACCACGCCGAGCACCGGGCGGCCGGTGAGCTCGAACATGGCCGAAAGCGCCGGGTCGAGCAGGGAGCGGTCGCCCCGGAACTTGTTCAGGGCGTAGCCCATGACCCGCGCCCGCTCGGCCTCGGTGAACAGCTCCATGGTCCCGGCCAGAGCCGCGAAGACTCCGCCCCGGTCGATGTCGCCCACCAGGAGCACCCGGGCCTCGGCGTACTCGGCCATGCGCATGTTCACGATGTCGTGCTGTTTGAGGTTGATCTCCGCCGGGCTGCCCGCGCCCTCCAGGACCATCAGGTCGAATTCGGCCGACAATCCGTCGTAGGCCTTCTTCACGGCCTCGAAGGCCGTGGGCTTGTACTTCACATACTGGCCCACGTTCATGTTGCCCACGGGCCTGCCCAGGACCACCACCTGGCTGCCCGTGTCCGAGCCGGGCTTGAGCAGCACCGGGTTCATGCGCGCGTCCGGGGCCAAGCGGCAGGCCTGGGCCTGGACCACCTGGGCCCGGCCCATCTCCGCGCCGTCGGCCGTGACGAAGGAGTTGTTGGACATGTTCTGGGCCTTGAACGGGGCCACACGCAGACCGTCCTGCAGGAAGACCCGGCAGAGCCCGGCGGTGAGCAGGCTCTTGCCAGCGTCCGAGCTGGTGCCCTGGACCATGAGCGCGGGCGTGCGGCGGCGGCGCTCGACCGCCACGGGCCGTGAGACCCCGGCGATGCGCGCCAGGCCCTCCACCAGCCGGGCGTTGTCCCCGGCCCCGCGCACGCCCACCCGGAACCAGGAGTCGTCCAGGCCCTCGAAGTTGTCGCAGACCCGCACGGCGATGCGCTCGGCCAGGAGCCGGTCGAAGACCTCCCGGGCCGTCATGCCCGCGCGCAGGGTCCGACAAAGCAGAAAGTTGGCCTCCGAGGGCAGGGCTTGGAACCCGGGCAGGGCCCGGATCTCCCGGGCCAGCTCCTCGCGAAGCTCGCGGCCCCGGCGCTGCGACTCCTCCTGGTAGGCCCGGTCCTTGAGCGCCCGCGCGCCCACCCGCTGGGCCATGACGTTCACCGACCAGGGCGGCAGCAGCTCCTTGAGCCGGGCGGCGGTCTCCGGCTCGGCGAAGGCCAGGCCCAGGCGCAGGCCCGGCATGCAGAAGAACTTGGTCAGGGAGAGCACGGCCAGGACGTTGTCCGGCCGACGGCGCACGAGACGGTCCTGGTCCTCGCCGAAGTCCGCGAAGGACTCGTCCACCACGAACAGCGAATCCGGACGGCGTCCGGCCAGATCGCGCAGGGCCTGGGCCTCGAAGCCCCGTCCCGTGGGATTGTTGGGGCGGCAGAGGAAAACCAGGGACGGCGCGGTGATCTCCCGTTCCAGCGCCGCCATATCCAGGACGAAGCCCTGCTCGGGCTTGAGCGCCAGGGTCCGCACCGCCAGACCCGCCTGGCGGCAGACCCGGCCATAGTCCACGTAGGTCGGCGTGGGGATCACGGCCTGCTTCCACTTTCCCAGCCGGGGCACGGCCTGAAGCAGTTCCGAGGCCCCGTTGCCCACCACCACCTGGGTGGGCCAGACCTTGTACAGCTCACAGGCGGCCAGCCCCACGTCGGAACTCTCGGAGTCCGGGTAGGCGGCGACCTCGGCCAGGGCCCGCCCCACCTCGCGGGCCAGCCAGGGCGGCGGCCCCAGGGGGTTGAGACAGACCGAAAAATCGAGAATTTCAGAAGGCGCGCAGCCCGCCTTTTCGGCCAGCTTGCGCAGATTGCCGCCATGAGCGTAGCGCCGCTCCTCGCGCAACCGTTCGTCCAGACCGCTCAGAAACGACTGCCGCATGTCGATGACACCCTCCTCCGCCCGGCGGGCGATCGCGCTACCCCGCCACGCAGCGGGCGTGGAAGCCGCAGGTCATGTCCTGCCACCAGATGAACCCGGTCTCGGCGTCCACATACCAGGCGGCCACGAAGGACTTCAGGTCCGCGCTCCAGAGGCGGCGCTTCTCCGGATCGAACACGGCCTCCAGACAAAACTGCCCGGGCCGGGGGGCCTGGGCGAAGAGCGTGCCCAGTTCGTCCACCGTGGGCAGCCGCCAGTCCGTCCGCCCGCCCAGGCGGCGGGCCTTGCACCAGGCCGCATGCTCCAGGGCCTGGTCCCAGGCCAGGGGATAGTCCGAGCCGCCGCGCTCCCAGGTCAGGCCCGTGGCCCGGTCCAGGATCGTGCCGTCGCCGTTGTCCAGCAGGTCGCCGCACGAGCCCGAAACGGGCCGCCAGAACTCGTCCAGGCCGAAGACGGATCGCGCCTCGCGGACCCCGGCCTTGAGCGGCTCCGGGCGCGGCCGCGCGGCACGGGGCGGAACGGACGGCGGGGGCTCCAGCAAGGAGCAGGTGGCCTCCTTGCGGTCCCTCCAGCGTTCCTCCAGCTCGTCCAGGGCCGCCAGCATGGCTCCGGCAGAGGCGAAACGGCCTTCCGGCGTTGGCGACAGGGATTTTTCAAAGAATTCGTCGAATTCCGAACCCAATTCCGGGTTCAATTCAACAACAGGCTTGCGGTTCTTCGGCCGTTCCTCGGGTAGGAAACCGGTGATCATCCGGTGCAGGGTCACGCCGATGGAAAAGAGGTCCGCCCGGGCGTCGGCCCCGTCCGGGTCGCGCTCCTGCTCCGGCGCGGTGTAGAACGGCGAGCCCACGACCATGCCCGCGTGGCCGACGCCCACCTCGCCGCGCAGCCGCGAGAGGCCGAAGTCGATGAGCTTGACCTCGTCGCGGCCCTCGCCGAAATCCGCCAGCATGACGTTGAAGGGCTTCAGGTCGCGGTGCGCCACGCCCTCGAAGTGCAGCCGCCGCAACGCGGAGAGCATCTGGCGGGTGTAGCGCAGGCCCGTGTCCACCGGCAGGCGGCGGCAGGGTCGATCCATCTCGTAGTCCTCGCCGAGGACCACGCCCAGGTTGTTGCAGAAATACTCCATGACGAAGAACGGGCCCGAGGCGTCCTCGTCCACGTCCAGGATCTGGGCCACGTTGGGGTGCCGCACCCGGGCCATGGTCACGGCCTCGCGCAGGAACAGGCGGCGGCACTCCGCCATGCCCACCACGTCGGCCATGATCTCCGCCGGGCGGCAGAGCTTCAGGGCCACCACCCGGCCGGTGAGCGGGGCGGCGGCCTTGTACACCGCGCCCATGCCGCCCCGGCCGAGCAATCCCAAGATTTCATAGCGTCCGATGCGTTTCATCAGCGTCCTTCCACATGGGCCGAGGAGGCTACCAGAGCCGGTCGGCGTAGACCTCGGGCATGTCCAGTTCGCGCATGCGGTCCACGGTCTTCTGGATGTCGTAGGGCACCCGGCGCACGGTCAGCGCCCGCGCCTCCGGCTCCCAGAGCACGTACTTGGCCCGGTTGTCGCCGTCGCGGGGCTGGCCCACGGCGCCCACGTTGACGATGTACCGCCGCCCCGGCGCAAGCGACGTGCGTTCGGCCAGTTCCAAATGCCGGGCCTCGGCCCCGTCGAACTCCACCAGGGCCAGCTCGTGGGTGTGGCCCACGAAGCAGAGTTCCTCGGGAAAACGCCCGAACAGCGCGGGCAGGGCCTTGTCCCGGATCATGTACAAATAGGTGTTCACCCGGTCCGGCGGGCAGCCATGCACGAAGCGCGCGCCGTACAGGCAGAGAAAACGCGGCAGCCCGGCGAGAAACGCCACGGTCGCGGGCTCCAGCAGACAGGCCGTGCGTTCCAGGGCCTGCCGTGCCTGGGGGTTGAAGCGGCACATCTGGGCCTTGTCCGCGATGCCGTGTTCGTGGTTGCCCATGACCAGGGGAATGCCCCGCTCCCGCAGAAGCCGGACCACGGCCTCGGGCTCCGGGCCGTAGCCCACGGCGTCGCCCAGGCAGATGATCTCCTCCGCGCCCTGGGCCTCCACGTCCTCCAGAACCCGTTGCAGGGCTTCCAGATTGCCGTGGGGATCGGAAAGGACGGCCAGTCTGTGGGGAAGATTCATCATATCCCCAAGATAACCCACCCGGCTCCGCCGGTCTACCGCGTCGATCACCTCCCGTGAATGAAGCAGCCCCTCCCCGCCTTTCCAAGAGCCCCCGAAGGGGGATTGCGATCCGTTCCGTTTTCGGGATACAGCGATACAAAGGCGGTCACCCGTCACCTCCAGCCATGGCGAAACTCAAGAGTCTCCTCCTCCACCCCGATCCGGCCGTGCGCGCCGAGCTGCGCCGTCGCCTGGAGAACGTGCCCTGGATGCAGATCCTGGGCGAGGCCGTGAGCGCCTTCGAGGCCCTGGAGCTGCTGGAGTCCATCCCCTACGGCGTGTTCTTCCTCGGCCTGGACCTGCCCGGCGGGGTCTCGGGCCTGGAGCTGGCCCAGATGCTGGCCGGACGCAAGCGCAAGCCCGGCCTCGTCTTCATCGCCGCCAGCGAAACCAAGGCCTACCAGGCCTTCGAGATGGGCGCGGCGGACTACCTCCTCTGGCCGGTCTCCGAGGACCGCTTCCAGAAGACCCTGGAGCGGCTGGCGGACTTCAAGACCCGCTACCGCGAGGTGCCACCGCCGCCCGAGGCTTGGCCCGAGGCCGAGGAGGTCGAGGACGACGGCGAGGAGACCGTGCAGGTGAACATGGGCGACGAGGAGCAGGAATACTTCCTGAACGCCCTCAAGGACGCCTGGGACCAGAACCGCACGCG
>DLGG01000043.1:3381-4028 GCA_002482565.1 Solidesulfovibrio magneticus | reverse complement strand
GCCTCTTCCATGGTCAGGCCGGAGATTTCCTGGAGCCGTTTGTCATGCTCGTCGGCCAGGCGGGAAAGCTCCTCGGCCTTTTCGGCCAGTTCGCGTTCCTTGGCCGTGAGCCGCTTTTCCGAGGCCAGCATCTCGGATTCCTTCTGGACGATCAGCTCCTGTTTTTCCTCCAGACGTTCCCGGCGCTTGTGGAGCTGCTCTTCTTTTTCTTCCAGGGACTGGGTCTTGTCGCGGAATTCCTTTTCCAATTCCTGTTTCTGGCGGAACAGCTCGTCCTGGGCGGCGACGACGACTTCNNTCCAGGATGCGGTCGGCCAGGGTCCTGGCTTCGTTCAGGGTTTTCTGGGAAATCCATTTGTCGAGATAGTAACCGGCCGGCACGCCAAGGCCAATGCCCACGATGCCCATGAAAATGGTCGAAAATTCCATGCGTTCTCCCGAAGCGGGGGGAGAAAAACGGGGCACAGCCCAAGGGCAAGGAGGGGGGACCGGCTCAATCCGGACAGATGCGTGGCGCTTGCCGCGTGCGGTATGGCATGGGACGGGGGATGTCCGGCCGCCCGGGACGACGGCGGCCAGTCATCAACACCGTTTTATAACAAAGCCCCAGAGCGCCGTGTCGTCAATTCTTTTGAACCTTGGCAACC
>DLGG01000043.1:2511-3296 GCA_002482565.1 Solidesulfovibrio magneticus | reverse complement strand
ACGCACACCCCAGGGAACTTTTCATGGACGCGTCAGCGGACGCCGTCCGTCAGTCTATCTTGTGCAGCAGCTCCCCCACCCGATCATGGAGCGTGTCGAGCCGCTGGTTCGAAAGCAACATATCGTCAGCCAGACCCAATGCGACAAAGGCNNGCCAGCAATTTCTCCTTGCCGAGCGTTTTCCCGCCCGCCTGAAGCAAGTTATATCGTTGTTCCACCAGTTTTCTGGCGGCTTCCACGCGCTGCGGTTCGGCGTCCGTCGTAAACGACAGGTCGAGGCCCACTATGGACAAGAAATACTTGGGCATCGCCGTACCGATTTATCCCCGCCGGCCACATGGCCGGCCGCGCGTCAGGGCTCAAGCTCCTCCCGGAGTTTCTCCAGGAGGCCGTCGAGTCGCGTGGCGACCGTCTTTTGCTCGTCGGCCATCCGGGCCACCTCGGCCCGAAGCGCCTCGTTCTCTGCTTCCAAAGCCTTTTTGCGGGCAACAAGGGCTTCAACCCGTTGTTCCAGGGCGTCGAAAATGTCCATGCCCCTTGCTAGCGCCATTTCTCCCGAAAAGCAAGCCAGGGCCTTACTTCCTGGGCTTTGTCACCTGCCGGGCGCGCCCCAGGGCCAAAGCCCCGTCCGGCACATCCGAAGTAATCACCGATCCGGCCCCGACAAGGGCGCCGTCGCCGATAGTCACCGGCGCGACCAGGGCCGTATTGGAACCGATGAAGGCTTTTTGGCCGATGACGGTCTTGTGCTTGTGCACCCCATCGTAATTGCAGGTGATGGTGCC
>DLGG01000043.1:0-2407 GCA_002482565.1 Solidesulfovibrio magneticus | reverse complement strand
CCGCAGCCGGGCATAGGGGCCGACCAGACAACCCGAGGCCACCCGGGCCTCGGTGATGTGGCAGTAGGAATGGATGGTCGCGCCCGGGGCTATTTCGGCGTTTTCGATGCGGCAATGGGAAGCGATGGCCGTGCCCGCGCCGATGGTCGTGCGACCGTAAATTTCCAGGGGGCCGCACAGATCCGCCCCGGGGCCGATAGCGACTTCCGGGCCGATGCGCACGGACTGACCGGCCCGGATGACGACTCCGGCGTCGAGGTGGGCGTCCACGATGCGCCGACGCAGGATCTCTTCGGCGGCCACCAGTTCGCGCGGGCAGTTGATGCCCAGATACGCGTCGTCGCCGCCGCACCCGACCGGCAGCACGGACAGGCCCGCTTCCTGGGCCAGGGCCACCAGGTCGGTGATGTAGTATTCGCCGCTGTTGTTGGCGTTGGACAGACGATCCAGCAAGGGCGCGATGGTCTCCAGGCGCAGCCGGTAGACCCCGGCGTTGATCTCGCCCGTGGCCTGGCCGTGAACAGCCGGATCGAAATCCTTGGCCTCGACAATGGCCACGCCTTGGCCCGTGCGCACCACCCGGCCGTAGGAAGCGGGATCAGGCAAGGTGATGGAGACAAAGGCCAGATCAGCGTCGGCGGCCCTGGCCGCGTCCAGGAACGCGGCCAGGCTTTCGGCCGTGACCAGCGGAGCGTCGCCGTTGACCACCAGCACGTGACTCAGCCCGGCGGCGGCAAGCGCCGGCAAGGCGCAGGCCAGGGCATGGCCGGTGCCGAGCTGTTCGGCCTGCAGCACGAACCGTCCGGCCAGTTCGGGAAAGGCGGCTTCCACCGCCTCGGCCCGATGCCCGACCACGGCCCGGACGTTGTCGCCAAAAAGGGCGGACAGCGCCCGGGTCACGTACCACAGCATGGGTTTGCCTAAAAGCGTGGCCAACACCTTGGGAGCGTCGCTTTTCATGCGGGTGCCCTTGCCGGCGGCCAGGGCCAAAGCGCCTTCGCGCAGCGTCATGGGGAGTCTCCAGGGGTAAACGCCAACCGCCTCGCTGGACGGAAACCGGGCGAGGCGGCAGACGAAAAGTGGACTGAATGCCGGGCCAGGGCCTTATGCCTCGTATAAAACAAAACGCTTGTGATGTTTTACAAATAAACAATCACAGCCGCACCGTATTTGGCATCTGCTTTCGCTTTCAAAGATAATGGAAATCAGGGCCGTCCGAGGCCGGCAGCCTGGGGCACGTTGCACAGTTTCATGCGGGTCAGGGCCCGTTGCAGGGCGGACTTGGCCCGGGTGTAGTCGATGTTTTCCTGGCGTGTGGCGGCCAGACGGGCTTCGGCCCGTTCCCGGGCCTTGCGCGCCCGGTCGAGATCGATCTCCTCGGGCAATTCGGCCGCCTCGGCCAGGATCAGCACCTTGTCGGCGGCGACATCGGCAAAGCCGCCCGAGACGAACACATACCCCAACCGGCCGTTTTCCCGGTAAGCCAGGGAGCCGACGGACAAGGCGGCCAGAAACGGCACATGCAGCGGCAAGGCGGTGAATTCGCCGACCACGCCCGTGGCCGTGACCGATTCCACGTCCTTTTGAAGCACCATCCGGTCCGGGGTCACGATCTGCAGCGCGAACGTCTTGGCCATGGCCTGTCCTTGTCTTCGGGTTTGATCGTCTTTTTTGTTCTTTACCAGAAACCGACCCAGGCCGACAACCGCTTCGAGCCAGCCCCAGCCACCTGGAGTGGGCCGATCTTGCTTCCCTCCTGACGCCATTTGCCGATTTCCCAGCCCCATGGCAGGCCACCGTCGCCAGGCCGCTTCCGTGACAATGGCTGACCACAACCAGACGCGGCGCAAGGAGGTGCTGGGAAACGATGGACTGGAGCTTTAGCGGCAGCGGCAGGCCACAAAAAAAAGGCGGCTCCCGAAGGAGCCGCCTGACAGCCGGAGAGCGGAAGGTCGGCCTAGTGGGCGTTTTCGCGCACGCGCATACGGTAGAACGCACGCTGCATGGCGGCCTGGGCCCGGGCGAAATCGACCTTGTCCTTTTCGCGGTCCATGCGCTGCTTGGCCCGATCCTGGGCGCGGCGAGCGCGTTCGATATCGATGTCTTCCGGACGCTCGGCCACCTCGGCGAGGATGGTGACCTTGTTGCCGGAGACCTCGGCGAACCCGCCGGCGACGAAGACGTAGTTCGCCTTGCCGCCGACTTTGTACATCAAGCTCCCGATGCCCAAGGCCGACAGGAACGGGATGTGGTTGGCCATGACNNCCGAATTCGCCAAGCAGACCCGGAGCGCCCACATAGTCAACATCCTGGGACAAGACCAGCTTGTCCGGGGTGACGATTTCAAGGCGGAGTTGGGCCATGATCGTTATCCTTTCTTGGCGTTTTCAACGGCCTCGTTGATGTC
>DLGG01000158.1 GCA_002482565.1 Solidesulfovibrio magneticus | reverse complement strand
GGCCACGCGTCCGGGTTGGGCGGCGGCCAGGGCGGCCAGGGCCTGGGCCGCCTGGCCTTCGTCGCACCGGGCCAGGGCGCTCAGGGCGGCGGCGGTGAGCGAGGCCTCCGGGGACTCGACCAGTGCCCGGGCCGGGGCGGCCACGACGGCCGGGTCGAGTCCCGGCGTTTCGGCCAGGGAGCGGCAAATGATCTCGGCCGACACCTCGTCGATGTCGCCAAGACGCGCCGCGAGCTTTTCCACCAGTCCCGGCTCGCGCAGCCGGCCGGACACCCGGGCCATGTAGCGTATCTGCTCGGCCGAAAGGTCCATCTGCAGCAGCCGGGCCAGCCACATGCCCAGCCGTCCCCGGATGAGCGCGTTTCGCAGGGGCAAGGCCGGGTATTCGTGGCGATTGGCCAAGAGGTCAAGCAGGATGAGCAGCTCGTCGGGGATGCGCTCCACCACGTCCTCGATGACTTCCAGGCACAAGGCGGCGGTTTTGGGCCGCTCGGCCCGGGGGCGGCGGAAAAAGGCGTTGGCGAAAAGGAGTTTTTCCTCGTCGCGAAGGTTGGCGAGCAGGGAGACGGCCAGATCCTCGGGCAAGGTTTCCAGATGGGTGACGGCCAGCACCTCGCCCTCGACGCCCAGGCGAAAGAGCAGGGGAAAGGCCTGTCTGGCGAAATTTTCATCCCCGGCGTCAAGCAGCGCCGCCAGGAGAAAGGCCACCTCGGAGGCTTCGGCGGCCGTGGCCGGATCGTCCACGCCCCCCCGGTCGATAAAGGCCAGGGCCTGCCGGGCCAGGGGCAACAGCGCGCCGAGGTCGGAACCCGGCGGCTGGGACAGGCCCGTGCGCAGGGTCCGCATGATGGCCCGGGCCGGCGAGCCCGGCCGGCTCACGAGCGGCTCCGTTGGCGGGAAAAAGGCGGCCTAGGCCCGGGGCGCGGCGTCCACATAGAAGGAAACCTGCTTGCCGGGGTTTAAGTATTGCAGCACGTCCGGGGCCAGGTCTTCGGGGCGCAGGGCCTTGGCCACGGTCAGTTCGGTCTCGATGGTCAGATCAATGATGAGGGCTTCGCGCTTGGGAATGTCGGGGTGGTGGACCTTGACGCTTGGGCGCAGCGAATCGCGGATATTGGCCGAGACCACCATGCCCTGCATGGTGTTGGAGAGCTCGACCAGGGAACCCGGCGGATAGACGCCGAGCTTGCGGATGAACATGGTCACGGCCTTGGGGTCCAGGGGGCCGCGTTTTTTGTAGAGAGCCTTCATGGCTTCGTGGGGCGTGCGGACAGGCGCGCCGTCCTTGCTGTTGCACAACCGGTCGTAGACGTTGGCCACGGCGGCGATGCGCGCTCCGAGCGCCACGGCCGGGCCTTGGATGCGCCCCGGAAAGCCCGTGCCGTCGAGGAGTTCGTGGTGCTGGAGCACCAGCATCTGGGCGGCGGGCGGAAACCCGGGCACGGCGGCCAGCATCTTGGCCCCGATTTTCGGGTGTTCCATGTAGTATTCCTTGAGCACCTTGTTCATGGTGATCATGTTGCCCCTGGAAAACCGCTGAATGGGAATGCGTCCCTTGCCCACATCGTGGAAAAGCGAACCAATGCCCACTTCCTCGATGGCCGCTTTGTCCAAACCCATTTCTTTGGCCAGCATCATGGACAGCACGGCCACGTTGAGGGCATGATAGTGCTTGGCTTCGTCGCGCATCTTGGCCGTCATGACGTTTATGAGCACGTCAAGGTCCGAGAGAAACGTCTCGGCCATGGGGCCCACCACCTCGCCGGCCGCTTCCAGGACCTCGGCGTTGGGGGAACTGACCTTTTTGAGCGCCTCGACCACCTTGTCCATGGCTTTTTCGTAACGCTTCTCGCAGGCGGCGAAGCGTTCCAGCCGGTCCTTGTTGCGCTCGATGGTTTCGCGCTTGAGGCTGGAGAGTTCGGCCGAGACCGGGGTGCGGGCGGCGGACCAGGGGCCTTTCTGGCGTTTGCCGGCCAGGCCGTCGAGTTCCTCCAGGGAGATGGGCAGGCGGTCGGACTTGTCGGGGATGCAGTAAACGTGGGCCAGCCCCAGGGCCATGACCTTGGCCACGTCGGCGTCGGTGCGCAGCTTGAAGCCTTTGGGCGGGAAGGGATGGGCCAGACCGGGCTCGTCGATGCGGATGAAAAGCCCGGGGCACAGCTGTTCCGCCAGTATGGGGTATTCGTCTATCTGCATGGTTGTTCCCGTCAGGCGAAGCCGCCCGGGCGTCTTCGTCCAGGCGGCTTCGCGCCGACATCACAGGCTATACGCGCGGGGAAAAAAAACTGTCAACTCGGCGACTTTGGCTCTTGAGCCGTGACGCTTGCCGAAAGGCCCCCGAGCCGGCTATGAATCTGGAAGAACCAGCGAAAAGCCCTATGCAGCAGCCCACTTCTCCGCAAAGCAGGCCTCGGTCGAGCCACAAGCCCGTCAAGGGCGTTTTTTCCATTGAATCCCAGAAGTTTCTGGGCATCGGCGGCATTGCCCGGGCCGGGCAGCGGCTGTTTTTTTACGCCGAGCAGCCGGCTGATTCGGACCTGGTGCTCATGCAGCGCTTGAGCCGCGATTTCATCCCTACCGGAACCCGGCGGGCCATCAGCCGCGAGCAGCTTTTCACCCAATACCAGCCCGAACCCTCAATCTATCTCAACAAGGTCGTCCCGGTCATGCGCCGGCTGGAGGAGGCGGTCAGCGCGGCCGACGGCCACCGGGAGCGCCAGGAGCTTTTCGCCGCCGAATTCGAATACAAGGGCGTACTGCAACTGGACGAGGAACATGTCCGGGCGGCCTTTGGCCTGGGGCTTACCTATCTGGAGCGCCAGGAGAAGCATAACGCCGACGTGGTCTTTCACAAGATCATGCGCATCGAAGCGGCGTTTACGCCCGAGCACAAGCACCTGTTCAACGAATTCGGCATCCAGATGCGCAAGCTCGGCATGTTTGATGAGGCCATGCGCTATTACAGCCAGGCCTACCGCCTGTGCGACACCGACGAACACTTGCTCTACAACATGGCCCGCACGCTTTTTGAGAAAGGGCGCGTGAAAAGTTGCCGGGCCATGCTGGGCCAAGCCCTTCGGCTCAATCCCGAATTCCCGGAAGGGCGGGCCTTTCTGGCCTATCTTGAATCCCTGGCCCGGGGCGAGGCCGCCACGGAACCGCCGCTTTCCGCCGCTACCCTGGAAAAACCTCCCGGCGTCCTGGACGCGCCGCCGCCGGACCAGGACCATTGACAGGGCGTCGGCGGCTCTGCGAAGACGGCGCGTTTCGCGCGCACACCACCGGCTGAATCCTGGACGCCGTCGCGTCTGGTCGTACAAAGGAGCATAGCCATGGGCAACGTCAAGGTCGGCGTCAAACTGTTTACATTGGTGGGCGTCACCGCGCTGCTCACCCTGGTCGTGGGGGTGCTCGGCTACCAGGGCCTGGTCGGTCTCGGGTCGGCTCTGTCCCGGGTGACGGGCGACGCCTTGCCCTGCGTGGCTGGCCTTGGCATGGTCAAGGAAGGACTGCTTGCCGCCCAGTCGGCCGAGCGCACCATCCTTGTGCCGGAACTGGCCAATTCCAAGGAATTCGAGCGCCAGCGCGAAAACCTGCGGGCCGGTCTGGCCCTGGCCGACGCCGGGCGCGAGATCGTCGACCGCATGTCCCTGGACGAGGAAGAGACGGCCCAGTGGAAGGCCTTCAACGAAGCCCTGGCCGCCTGGCGCAAGACCAATGCCCAGGTGCTTGAGCTGGTCGCCGCCGGCAAGCGCAGCAACGCGCTCACCCTGTCCATCGGCATGTCCCAGCTCTCCCTGAAAAAAGCCCTGGACGCGCTCAATTTCCTGCAGGAACGCCGTCGCGGCCAGGCCGACGCCCTGGCTGTTTCCTCCCTGGACGACGTTCGCCGGCGCACCCTGTTCCTGACGGCGGCCGTGGCCGCCTGCCTGCTCCTTTCCGCCGCTTTGGGCATCGTCATCACGCTGTCCATCACCCGTCCCCTGGGCAAGGGCGTGGCCTTTGCCAAGGCCGTGGCCGACGGCGATCTCGAAGCCCGCCTGGACGTGTCCGGCCGCGACGAAATCGCCGCGTTGGCCGCGTCCATGCGCCGCATGCTCGCCGCCCTTCGCGACAACATCGCCGCGGCCACGGCCCGGGGCGAGGAGGCGGCCAGCGAGGCGGCCAAGGCTTGCCAGGCCATGGAAGAAGCCGACGGGCTGCGTCTGGCCGCCGAGCGCGCCCGCCGTGACGGTATGCAGCAGGCCGCCGAGCGCCTGTCCGAAGTGGCCGGAACCCTGTCCGCCGCCGCCGCTGCCTTGTCGGGCCATGTGGACCGGGCCACCCACGGCTCGCGCGAGCAGTCCTCGCGCCTGGCCGAGGCCGCCGCCTCCATGGGCGAGATGAGCGCCACCGTCCTCGACGTGGCCCAAAGCGCGGCTACCGCAGACGCCACCGCCGCCTCGGCCCGGGACAAGGCCAACGACGGTTCCGACGTGGTGCGCCGGGCCATGGCCGGCATCGGCACGGCCCGGGACAAGGCCCAGACCCTGGCCCGGGACATGGACGCCCTGGGCGGCCAGGCCGAGGGCATCGGCCGGGTGCTTGGCGTCATTGCCGACATCGCCGACCAGACCAATCTCCTGGCCCTTAACGCCGCCATTGAGGCGGCCCGGGCCGGAGAAGCCGGGCGCGGCTTTGCCGTGGTCGCCGACGAGGTCCGAAAACTGGCCGAAAAAACCATGGCCGCCACGGCCGAGGTCGGCCAGGCCGTGCGCGACATCCAGGCCGGGGCGCGCCGCAGCGTGTCCGGCGTGGGCGAAGCCGTGGCCGCCATCGAATCGGCCAACCAGCTGGCCGGGGAGTCCGGCCAGGCTTTGACCGCCATCGTGGGGCTCGTGGAAACGGCTTCGGATCAGGTGCGCTCCATCGCCGCCGCCTCCCAACAGCAGTCGGCGGCCTCGGATTCCATCGAGGCGGCCGTGGCCGCCGTGGGCACGGTGTCCATGGACACGGCCGAGGCCATGGAGCAGGCGGCCGGGGCCGTGGCCGACCTGTCCGAGCAGGCCAGGATCATCGAGGCGCTCATCGAGGAGCTGCGGGGCGAAGGAAACCTCACGGCCCTGCCGTCCTGATCGACCGCGCCGCCTTGACCCGGCCTGGCAAAGCGCCTACACATGGGCGTTTCCGTTTCGGGTATGCGGCGCCATCATGACGCCATCCGGGAAGCTCCCCGGGAAACGCTCCAGCACGAGGGTTGGATCATGGGTGTTCGGACTGATTTCATCTGGATGGACGGCGCGATGGTGCCCTGGGACCAGGCCAACGTGCATGTCCTGACCCATACGCTGCATTACGGCGTGGGCGTGTTCGAGGGCATCCGGGCCTACGAATGCACCGACGGCTCGTCGGCCGTTTTCCGCCTGGACGAGCATATCGAGCGCCTGCTCGGCTCGGCCAAGGTCATGGGCATGAAGGTTCCCTTCAGCCACGAAGAGCTGGCCGAGGCCTGCGTCGAGACGCTTAAGGCCAATAAAATGACCGCCGGCTACATCCGGCCGCTGATTTTCATCGGCTCCGGCGAGGCCATGGGCGTCAACCCCGGCCCCAACCCGGTGCGCGTGGCCATCGCCGTGTGGCCCTGGGGCGCTTACCTTGGCGCCGAGGCCCTGGAGCGCGGCATCCGCATCTGCACCTCGAGCTACACCCGCCACCACGTCAACGTCATGATGACCAAGGCCAAGGTGGCCGGCAACTACGTCAACTCCGTGCTGGCCAAGACCGAGGCCCTGGCCGACGGCTACGACGAGGCCCTGCTTCTCGATCCCACCGGCTACGTGGCCGAAGGCTCGGGCGAAAACGTCTTTATCGTCAAAAAAGGCGTCATCAAGACCCCGCCCCTGACCTCCATCCTGGCCGGCATCACCCGCGACAGCCTCATCACCCTGGCCAAGGAGCTTGGCTACACCGTGGTGGAGCAGCTGTTCACCCGCGACGAAGTCTACATGGCCGACGAGGCCTTTTTCTCCGGCACCGCCGCTGAGCTGACCCCCATCCGCGAGCTTGATCGCCGGGTCATCGGCGAAGGCCATGCCGGACCGGTGGCCAAGGCCCTGCAGGCCGCCTTCTTCAAGGTGGTCAAGGGCGAGAACCCGGCCTACGCCGGCTGGCTGCGCCGTTACAGCCTGTAACCGTTTCCGGGCGGTTGCGACCGTATCGGAGCCGCCCGGACTGCCTCGATGAGCACAATCAGTCTTACCGCCAAATACCGGCCCCAGCGTTTCGCCGACGTGGCCGGGCAGGACGCCGTCAAGCGCATCCTGTCCCGGGCTGCGGCCGAGGACCGCATCGCGCCGGCCTATCTTTTCAGCGGCACGCGCGGCGTGGGCAAGACCACCCTGGCCCGGGTGCTGGCCAAGGCGCTCAACTGCGAGACCGCGCCCACGGGCGAACCTTGCAACGTCTGCTCCCAGTGCCGCCAGATCACGGCCGGGGTCTCGCCCGACGTCATCGAGATCGACGCCGCCACCCACGGCAAGGTCGACGACGCCAGGCGTCTCAAGGAAGACGTGGGCTACGCGCCGCTCAACAGTCGCTACAAGGTCTTCATCATCGACGAAGTCCACATGCTCTCGACGAGCGCCTTCAACGCCTTCCTGAAGACGCTGGAGGAGCCGCCGCCGCATGTGAAGTTCGTGTTCGCGACCACCGAACTCCGCAAGGTGCCGGTCACGGTGCTGTCGCGCTGCCNNTTCATCCTGGCCACCACCGAGCCCCACAAGTTTCCGGCCACCATCATCAGCCGTTGCCAGCACTATCTGTTCAAGCGTTTGGCCCAGGCCGAGCTGGAAGCCCATCTCTCCAGCGTGCTTCAGCGCGAGGCCGTGCCCTACGAGGCCAAGGCCGTGAGCCTCATTGCCCGGCGCGGGGCCGGCAGCGTGCGCGATTCCATGTCGCTTCTGGCCCAGGTGCTGGCCCTGGGCGGGACCGAGCTCACCGAGGCTGACGCCCGTGGCGTCCTTGGCCTGGCCGGCCAGGAAGTGTTTTTCGGGCTCATCGAGGCCATCCGGGCTGAGGACGGTCCGGCCGTGGTCGAGATTTTGCGACAGGTGCTGGACAAGGGCCTGGACATCGGCTTTTTTTTGCGCGAGCTGGCCTCCATGTGGCGCAATCTGTTTCTTCTGCGCCAGGCCGGCCAGCGGGCTTTGCCCGTGGTCGATCTGCCGGCCGAGGAAGCCGACGAATGGCTGGCCTGGGCCGGGCGCATCGAGGCCGCCCATATCCATGCCTGCTGGCAGATGACCCTGGAAGGCCAGCGCCGGGTCCAGACGAGCCTGGAGCCGGCCTTGGCCCTAGAGCTGCTGCTGCTCAACATGGCCTATCTGCCGCGTCTGCTCCCGCTGCAAAATCTTGCCTCCTGCGCCGCGCCGGCGACACCCGCTTCGGGCGGCTCGGGCGGCTCGGGCGTTCCTTCCGGCCGTCCCGGCGGGCAGGGCGGCGG
>DLGG01000194.1 GCA_002482565.1 Solidesulfovibrio magneticus | reverse complement strand
CAGACCGGCCGGCGGTCCGGCCGGTTCCGGGCCGGGGGTGGCCGCAGCGGCAGTTGTCGGGGCTGCTCCGGCGGCATCCGAAGGCCATGCGCCGGGTTGGACTCCCCTGTCGGGCGCGCCCGAGGCCGTGCCCTCGGCCGGGCGTTCCTGGCCGGGGCCGCCAAGGGCCGCTTCGGGATGGGCAAAACCTTGGCCGAGCGCGCTGCCGCGCGAGGCCCCGGCAGGGATCTTGAGGCCCTGGCCTTCGAGGCTGGCCCGCAGGGCGGCGATCTGTTTTTGAATTTCGGCCAGACGGCCGTCGTTTTGCTGCTGGCGGCCGGCGATGGCCTTCAATTCTTCCTGGGCTTTTTGCAGGGAGGATTCCACGGCGCGCAGACGAAAGTCGTCGCTGCCCTTGCCCACGGCCAGGGTATTGCCCGGACCGCAGCCGGCAAGCAGGCCGCCGGCCAGCATCATGGCCGACGCCGCCAGGAACAGGGAGCGTCGTTTCATCGCAGTGGTTATCCTAACGCTGCAAGACCTTGCATATTTGGAAAGAAACTACGTGACAGGCGCGGTTTTCGCAAGCCGATTCTGGAACCCGGCTCCGGAGTCGGCCGGTTTTGTTGCATCTTTAGCGGAATTAGGGCACAAGCCGTCTGCAAAGCCGCTTACGCGCCGCGCCGGGCGCGCTTCGCCGCCAGGCAACGAACCCCAGGCCGCAAGGAGAAGACGCCCCATGCCCGAGACTGTCCGCATCACCGTTTTCTGGGCGGTCATGGTCCTTTTCGCCGTGCATCTGGGCCTGGCCCTGGCCGCCGCCGCCATTCCTTCCATCACGTCGGTGGTGGGCTTAAGCAAGGTCAAACGCCTCAAAATCTTTACCGACAAATTCGGCCAGCAGGCCGCCACCTTTGCCCTGCTTGGCGGGTTGTGGCTGTTTTGCGTCCTGGCCGCCGCGTTGGCGGCCCTCTGGTTCCTGGCCCCGGCCAAAGCGCCGTATTACCTCGGCCTGCCCCTGCCCCTTGGCGCGGTGGCTGCCACGGTGCTTGGCGGCGCGGCCGCCTTTTTGACCTATCGCGGCTCATGGCAGCGTTTCAAAACCCAAAAGCCCCTGCACGGCCTCATCGGCTTGTCGGCCACCCTGCTTTTATGGGCCGCCTTCTACGTCGGACTGGCTGCCTCGCGCCCCTTGGCCCTGGGATTGGCCCCGGCCACCGACGCCGCCTTCCTGCTGCCGCCGGCCAATTCGCTTTTCTGGCGTTTCCTGGCCACGGGGCTGCCTCTGTCGGTGGGGCTGGCCGGCGCGTATACTGCGGCCTGGCTGGTCTGGCGGCGCGACCGGGACGATTTCGGGCGCGACTACTACAATTTCACCATGCGCCTGACCGCGCGCTTCGCCTTTGGCGGCATCCTGCTCTCCCTTGGCGGCGTGGCCTGGCTGGGCCTGGGACTTATGCCCCTGGCCGGCGAACTGACCACGGCCCTGGCCGTGTCCCTGGGGCTTTTCGGCACCGGAACGCTGCTGGCCCTGGTCTGCTTCGGCTTTGTCATGCCCCAGGAAAACGCCCTGCGCCACAAGCTGTTGCTGGTGGTCGGCTTTATCGGCGCGGCCATGGCCCTGGCCGGGCTGTGCGCCATGGCGGCCAGCCTGATCGCGCCCAATTTGCTCCAGTTCGTGCCGGCGAGCCCCAGCCTGCCGGCCATGTCGTAACCGGGCTGTCGCCAAGCCACCACCGACACGTCACATAGGAGTGCAATCCTTGGCAAACTTCCAAGGAGCGCTCCATGACAAGCCGTTTTCTGCCGGCCGCCCTGGCCGTGCTGCTCGGGGCCGTGCCGGCCCTGGCCGATAAGGCCCCCACCGTCCAAAAATATCTGGTCGAAGCGCCCGCTTCCGCCAACGTGCCCGCCCCGGCCGCCCTGGCCGCCGCCTTTCCGGCCGGCTTTCCCCTGGGCCTGGGCTCGGGCGTGGCCTATGCCGGACGTGACGCCGACGGTTCCGTGCTGCTGTGGGCCGTGGGCGACCGAGGCCCCAACGCCGACGCCCCCAATTTCCGCGCCGCCCCGGACGCCAAGCCCGGGCCGGCCAAGTTCTTCCCGGCCCCGGACTACGCCCCGTCCATCGCCAAGCTGCGCGTCAAGGGCGACGCCGTGGAGGTGCTCGAGGTCAAGCCCTTGCGCACGGCCGAGGGCAAGCTCTTGTCCGGCCGGCCCCTCCCGGCCGGAACCACCGGCTCCACCGGCGAGACCGGCCTTGGCCCCGATCTGGCCGTCATCCCCATGGACGCCGACGGCGTCGATCCCGAGGGCATCGCCGTGGACCCCACCGACGGCAACCTGTGGCTGTGCGACGAGTACGGCCCGTTTCTCCTCAAGGTGGAAGCGGCCACGGGCAAAATCCTCAAGAAGTTCGCCCCAGGCCAGGGGCTGCCCGAGATTCTGGCCAAGCGCCAGCCCAACCGGGGCTTCGAGGGCCTGGCCGTTATGCCCGACGGCAAGGTCATCGCCGCCGTGCAGTCGATCCTCGACGTTGACGGCAAGGTCAAGGCTTCCAAGGCCCCGTTCATCCGGCTGGTGGAGCTTGATCCGGCCACCGGAACCACCCGCATGTTCGCCTATCCCCACGACGTGGCCGTCTATAAGAAAAGCGCCGACGCCAAGCTCGGCGACCTGACCGCCGCCGGCCCCGGCCTACTCGTCACCGTGGAGCAGGCCAAGGGCGCGGACAAGGTCATGCGCAACACCGTGTATGTCGTGGCCCTCGCCAAGGCCACGGACCTTACCGGCAAGACCGCGCCGGACGGCTCGGCCCTGGAAACCGTGGCCGATCTGGCCGCCCTGGAGGGGCTTGGCGTGGCGCCGGCGGCCAAGAAGCGGCTTTTTGATCTGCGCGAACTGGGCTGGAAAGCCGAAAAGGCCGAGGGCCTGGCCCTGCTCCCGGACGGCAAGACCCTGGTCGTAGCCTCGGACAATGATTTCGGCCTGGCCGGCAAGGTCGAAAAGCCGGCCGCCGACAAGGACGGCAAGCCCGTCGCCGATCCCACCGACTACGGGCTCGGCCCGGACGGCAAGGCCAGCTACGAGGGCAAGCCCGTGGACACGACCTTTGCCATTGTGCCCTCGGGCGAAAAGACCGAATTGTGGCTGGTGACCCTGCCCGAGGCCGTGCAGTAACGTTCCCGCTCTCCACACGCGAAAGGCGCGGCCGGAGATTCCGGTCGCGCCTTGTTTGTTGCGGCGTTTGCGGCGGCCGCCGCCGTGGCCAAGGCCCGCCGCGCCCAGCGTGGCGGGCTGGCGACAGGCCCGTGTCGCGCCCACGAAAAGCGCCTACGGCATTTCGTAGCTAAAAAGCTAAAAAACTAAAACCATTGATTTTTTAAAAAATACTAACGTATTTTTTAAGGGGCGCGCCGGCCCGGGCCATCGCCTGGGCCGGCGCGAGCGGGCCTACAGCCCCGGGGCCTCAGCGTAGAGTTTGACGGACATGGGTTCGGCCAGCAGATCCGGGGCGGCGGCCTTGAAGCCGTTTAAGTGCGGCGTGTCCAGGTGGGCGGCCAGGAGTTCCCGGCTTTCCCAGGCTTCGACCAGCACGAAGCTGCCGGGGCTTTCCACGGACTCGAAAAGGTCGTAGGCGATATAGCCGGGGTCTTTTTGGGTGGGCGCGACCAGGGCGGTCAGGCCGGCTTTGAGGGCGGCCTCCTTGCCGGGCTTGGCCTTGAAGCGGGCGACGACGTGAACGAGAGGTTCGGCCATGGGGATGCTCCTTCTTGGTTGTCGATGCTTCCGGGCTAGGCGCTTTGAGGAGCGGGGTCAACCGTTTGGCCGGACGTGCCATGTCAAATCCGTAAGCCTCCCGCCGCCCCGCGCGAAAGTATTGACCCTTGCCCGGAAGGCCCGTATCCCTAAAGTGAACACATGCTTGACGTAAGGCGGCCAGATGACCAGCAGCGGTCGTGAGGACGAAACCCGGGCGCGACTTCTGGACGCGGCCGGAGAGATATTTTCCTGCAAGGGATTTCACGCCGCCACCGTGCGCGAGATCACCAAGACGGCGCGCGCCAACGTCGCCGCCATCCACTACCATTTCGGCAGCAAGGACCGCCTGTATCTGGCCGTCCTGGAACATGCCCACGCCGAGGCCATGCGGCTGTATCCGCCGGAGTTGGGCCTGCCGCCCGACGCCTCGCCCGAAACGCGCCTATACGCCTATGTGCGCGCCCTGCTTCTGCGGTTGACCGAAAAAAACCGCCATGCCTGGCTGTTTCGCCTCATGGCCCGGGAGATGGCCGAGCCCACGCCCCAGCTGGCCGGGGTGGTGGAACGCTGCCTGGCTCCGGCAAGCGCCGTGCTGCGCGCCATCGTGGCCGACATCCTCGGCCCCGGGGCCGACGCCCTGGCCGTGGCCCGCTGCGCCCAGAGCGTGGTCGGCCAGTGCCGCCACTTCGTCATCGACCGGCCGGTGATTGCCAGGCTCTACCCCGAAACCGAAACCGGACTGGGCGGCCTCGACGCCCTGGCCGCCCATGTGGCCCGCTTTTCCCTGGCCGCCCTGCGCGGCTACCAGACCAGCGACTTTGCCCCGCCGCAACTGGAACCCCACTCAGGAGACATGCTTTGAACCTCCCGCTTTTCCGCTGCGCCGCTTACGCGGCGCTTTTGCTTTGCGCCTGGTCGTGCAGCGGCTCGGAACAAAAAGCCAGCCGCGAAGCCCGGCCCGCCCCGGTCGAGGCCGTGGCGGCCAAGGCCGCCGACGTGCCGGTCACGGTCAAGGCCGTGGGCAACGTCGAACCCATGGCCACCGTGGCCGTCAAACCGCAGGTGGCCGGGGCCATCGTGGCCCAACTGGTCCAGGACGGAGCCAGGGTGCGCAAGGGCGACGTGCTCTTTCGCATCGATCCTCGCCCTTTCGAGCTGTCCATCCGGGAATCCCAGGCCAAGCTCGAACGCGACAAGGCGCTGCTTTTCAAGGCCGAGGAAGACCTCAAACGCTACACCACGCTCAAGACCAAGGACGTGGTGGCCCAGGGCCAGTACGACGAGACCTTTGCCCAGGCCAAGACCCTGGAAGGCACGATAAAACTCAACCAGGCCACCCTGGACCGGGCCAAGCTCGACCTCGAATACGCCGAGGTGCGCGCCCCCATCGCCGGCCGGGTCGGCTCGGTGCTTTTAACCACCGGCAACGTGGTCAAGGCCAACGAGGCCACGGCCTGCGTCATCAATCAGATAAGCCCCATCTACATCGCCTTCTCCGTGCCCGAACGCTACCTGCCCGCCGTCATGGCCAGGATGCAGCAAGGCGGCCTGGAGATCGCCGCCGCCCCGCCCGGCGCGCCCGAGGCCGGGGCCGTCACGGCTCCCATCGTGTCCGTGGACAACGCCGTGGACGTGAAAACCGGCACCATACGCCTCAAGGCCGAAGCGCCCAACGCCGACCACAGCCTGTGGCCCGGCCAGTTCCTGCGCGTGGGGCTGACCATCGAAACCCGCCAAAACGCCGTGGTCATCCCCACCCGGGCGGTCATGGACGGCGTGTCCGGGCCGTATGTCTACGTGGTGGCCGACGGCAAGGCCGAGGCCCGGAAGATCGTTCCCGGCCCCATCGTGGACGACGAAACCGTCATCGACAAGGGGCTTTCCCCGGGCGAAATGGTGGTCACCGACGGTCAGGTGCGCCTAGCCCCCGGAGCCAGGGCGGAAATCAAGACGCCGGGCGCGCCCGAGGGCAAGGGCGAGGCGAAACCCGCCGAGGCCAAGCCGGCCGACGGCCAGCCGGCCGGCCCCAAACCGGCCGAGGCCAAGCCCACCGGGGCCAAGGCGGCCGGCGACGGAGCCAAATCGTGAATCCGGCCGCCATCTTCATCACCCGGCCGGTCATGACCACCCTGGTCATGACCGCCATCCTCATTTTCGGCGTCATGGCCTATACGCGCCTGCCCGTGTCCGACCTGCCCAACGTCGACTTCCCCACCATCGAGGTGCGGGTGTCGCTGCCCGGGGCCAGCCCCGAGACCATGGCCGCCGCCGTGGCCAACCCCCTGGAGAAGCAGTTCTCCACCATCGCGGGCCTGGATTCCATGACCTCGGTCAACACCGTGGGCTCCACCCGCGTCACCTTGCAGTTCGCCCTTAACCGCAGCATCGACGCCGCCGCCCTGGACGTGCAGTCGGCCATGACCACCGCCGGCAAGGACCTGCCCGACGATCTGCCCTCGCCGCCGTCGTTTCGCAAGGTCAACCCGGCCGACATGCCCGTCCTGTATCTGGCCATCTCCTCCGACGTCATGCGCGCTTCCGACGTCAACGAGTACGCCGAGAACATGATGGCCCAGCGCATCTCCATGGTGCCGGGCGTGGCCCAGGTGTCGGTGTACGGCTCGAAAAAATACGCCGTGCGCATCCAGCTCGATCCCGAGGCCATGGCCTCCAAGGGCATCGGCGTGGACGAGGCGTCGGAAGCGGTCAAGCGCGGCAACGTCAACCTGCCCGTGGGCACGGTCTCGGGGCCGTCCCGGGAATACACCGTGCGCTCCAGCGGCAAGCTCATGGACGCTGCCGCCTACCGGCCGCTGATCGTGGCCTGGAGAAACGGCTCGCCGGTGCGCCTGTCGGAAATCGCCACGGTCTCCGACTCCGTGGAGGAGACCCGGCGGCTCAACTGGTTTTCCGGCACGCCGGGCATGGTCCTGGCCGTGCAGCGCCAACCCGGGGCCAACTCCGTGGAAGTGGTGGACGCCGTCAAAAAGCTGTTGCCCCACTTCCAGTCCCAACTGCCGGCTTCGGTTAGCCTCAAGATCCTCTACGACCGCTCCGTCTCCATCCGCGAATCCGTGGCCGACGTGAAGTTCACCCTGGTGCTCACCGTGGCCCTGGTCATCATGGTGATCTTTCTGTTTTTGCGAAACATCCCGGCCACCATCATCCCGAGCCTGGCCCTGCCCATGTCCGTGGTCGGGGCCTTTGCCGTCATGTACCAGCTGGGCTTTAGCCTGGACAACATCTCGCTCATGGCGCTCACGCTTTCGGTGGGCTTTGTCGTCGACGACGCCATCGTCATGCTCGAAAACATCGTGCGCCACATGGAAATGGGCAAATCGCCCTTTGCCGCCGCCATGGAAGGGTCCAAGGAGATCAGCTTCACCATCGTCTCCATGACCATTTCCCTGGCCGCCGTGTTTTTGCCGGTCTTTTTCATGGGCGGCGTGGTCGGGCGGCTGTTTCACGAATTCGCGGTCACCATCATGACCGCCATCCTCATTTCCGGTTTCGTGTCCATCTCGCTGACGCCCATGCTGTGCAACCTCGTGCTGCAGCCCCATACGGCCCAGCGCCACGGCCGGCTCTACAACGCCATCGAGCGCGCCTTCGACGGCCTGCGCGACGGCTACGACGCCTCCCTGCGCTTCGTGCTCAAGCACCACGCCGCCACCATGGTTTTCTCCCTGGCCCTTTTGGGCGTCACGGTCTGGCTGTTCGGGGCCATCCCCAAGGGCTTTTTGCCCAGCGAAGACACCGGCCAGCTGTCGGTGACCACCGAGGCCGAGGAAGGCGTGTCCTTCGCCGTCATGGCGGAACGCCAAAAGCGCTTGAACGACATCGCCAAAAACGACCCGGACGTGGCCAACTTCATGTCCGTGGTGGGCGGCGGCGGCCCCAACAACACCTCCAACAACGGCCGGCTCATGCTGTCGCTAAAGCCCCTGGAGGAACGCCGGCACAGCGCCGACGAGGTGCTCCAGCGCCTGCGGGCCGAGTTCGCCAAGGTCCCGGGGCTGCGTTCCTACCTGCAAAATCCGCCGGCCATCCGCATCGGCGGCCGGGCTTCCAAGGGCCAGTACCAGTTCACCCTGCAGGCCACGAGCACCGAGGAGCTCTTCGCCGCGGCCACGGCCTTCGAGGACAAGCTGCGCCACCTCGCCGGCATCCAGGACGTGACCAGCGACCTGCAGATCAAAAACCCCGAGCTGCGCATCGACATCGACCGCGACAAGGCCTCGGCCCTGGGCATCTCGGCCTACCAGATCGAAAACGCCCTGGCCACGTCCTACGGCAACAAGCAGATCTCGACCATCTACGCGCCAAACGACACCTATCAGGTCATCATGGAACTGGCCCCGAACTATCAGGCCAACCCCGAAGCCCTGTCCATGCTCTACGTGCGCTCAAGCGACGGCCAGCTCGTGCCGCTGGACACCCTCATCACCCGAGCCGTGGCCGTCGGCCCCTTGTCCATCAACCACCAGGGCCAGTCCCCGGCCGTGACCATCTCGTTTAACCTGCGCCCGGGCACGTCCCTGGGTTCGGTGGTGGACGCCATCGAGGACCTGGCCCGGCGCGAGCTGCCGGGATCGATCTTCACGAGCTTCCAGGGCGAGGCCCAGGCCTTCCAGAGTTCGCTGACCGGGCTGTCCGTGCTGCTGGGCATGGCCGTGCTGGTCATCTACATCGTGCTGGGCATCCTCTATGAAAGCTTCATCCATCCCCTGACCATCCTCTCGGGCCTGCCCTCGGCCGGCGTCGGGGCCCTGGCCACGCTCATGCTCTTTGGCCTGGACCTCAACATCTACGGCTTTGTCGGCATCATCATGCTCATTGGCATCGTCAAGAAAAACGCCATCATGATGATCGACTTCGCCCTGGAGGCCCAGCGGGGCCGCAGCATGGCCGCCCGGGAGGCCATCTACGAAGGGGCGCTGGTGCGGTTTCGGCCCATCATGATGACCACCATGGCGGCGCTCATGGGCACCTTGCCTATCGCGCTGGGCATCGGGGCCGGGGCCGAGGCCCGCCGGCCCCTGGGCCTGTGCGTGGTCGGCGGGCTGGTGGTGTCGCAGCTGCTCACGCTCTATTTCACGCCGGTCTATTACATCTATCTCGACGCCTTCCAGGAATGGCTCAAAAAGCGCCTGGGCCGCCGCCGTCCGGCGGGGACGTCCCCGGCCGCCGCTTCCTGACCGCTCGCCAAGGCGCGTCGCCGCCGGTTTGCCGCGACGGCGCGCCTTGGGGCCTGTCCAAACAGCCGCGGCCATCCAGGCCCGCCATCAAGCCTTTCTAGCGCAAAATCATCGGGAGTCTGTAGAGAATCGGAACAAGGCGGGAATGCAAAGGATTGTCTGGGAGTGCGTTGTCTCGACAAGACCACTCAGAGGAACCGTTTGGGCATTGCCGTTGAGGAAGATGACGACTCTCCGTTGCCACGCAAGGTCAACACCCCTTGACCATGCATAACAGATCGGCCGCACTGGCGTACAAGGGCTTCTGGAAGGCTATGCCGAATTCGTTTCCCTTCACCCAGCGCACGGTGGCTCGGTGAAAAACGCCCAGCGGCCCCACCGGCTGCAGCTTGGCATTGAACAGCAGCCTCTCCTTTTGCTGGACCGGGAAGTCCTCTTCCCCGGTCAGGCGCAGCCGGGCTCCCAGGACGCTCAGGTCGACAATCTGGACTTGGGCGGCGCTTGTCGGCTTTTGCACATAGCCCCGGTGCAGGGCATGTTCCTGACTGAGTTGGACGCGTCTGGCGGCCCGGCGTTCGCCGCAGGTCCGGCAACGCCAATGGCATGGCGTCGGCGGACCGTGATCGACGAGTTCGTGCCAGGCCGTGGTTCCGCATTGCGGACATTTCTTCAGTTCAACAAGGGGCATGTTCAACTCGGCGGTTTGATTCACCGGCGCGGGCTGCTTGACCACCCCACCGCTGTGGAAGGACACGAAAAAGCACATGCAAGACTCGAACCATTTTCACGAAGCCTGTCCTGGCCTGGCTGCGGGATGAGCGAGGAGCGAACATGGCGTTCCTGGGGTTGGGCCGGCAGGCCAAGGCCGGCCATCCGTACGATTCCCAGGTAACGTCCAGGCGGGAGAGGGTCGATGGGATTGATTCCGCAGGACATGGGAAAAAACCCTTAGGGAACAGCCTGCAGCGCATCAGGAAGGACTCCCGTAGGTCCTGGCGGGCAGTGGGGTTTGCCCTGCCCACGTGTCCATGGGGTCCGGCCGCCCTGGCCGGGTCGGCGCGGCGGGGCCTCTCCCCCGGCCAACCCCTTGCTCAAGCCCCGCCGGGCTGCTATCCGGTGGATACGGTCGTCCTGCCCGGGCCAGCCCGAAGGACTGCCGCCGACAGATGGCGCGTCTTTGCAACCACGGTCGGTTTGTTGGAGACGTGACCATTCCGGTCGCCCCGTTCGCCAGCCTGCGGCCTCGCCGCATCCACCATCTATGCAATGGGAATATGCGCTCCTGGCCGCCGCTTGCTTGGCGGCGGGGGCGGCTTTGCTGCTGCCGCGCCTGCGGCGCGGCGACGCGGCTTGGCCTCGGACCGACGTCGGTCCACGTACGGTCGTTGCGCCTGCCTTCGCCGCCGAGGCCTGCCAGGCCGACCCGTTGGCTCCGGCCGGCCTGTCCGAGGCCACAACCGAACACATGCTGGAACGCCTGGCTTTCGGTCTGGAGCGCCTTTTCGCCGAGCCCGCCCCCCTGTCGGCCGATTGCGGCGGCATGTTCGCCAGGCCACGTCCCAGCCCTCCGGCCGTTGCCGCCGCCGCCAAGCGCCTGGGGGGCCTTGCCGCCGGCAGCGGCTTGCTGGCCCGCCTGGGCGACCCGGCCACGCCCCTTGGAGTGGTGGCCGCCCTGGTCTCGGCCGATCCGATCCTGGCCGGCCAGGTGCTCACCATCGCCAACAGCCCGCTATTCGGCCTGCGCGGCCAACTGGCCGACGTGGAAAAAGCCGTTGCCGTCATCGGTCTGGCCAACTTGAAGGCGCTGGCGTTTTCCGAACTTCTGGAACAGGGCGGCAGCCAAGCCGGGCTGGCCCGGGCAGCGCGGCAGCGGCTTGTGGCCCACATGGCCCGCACGGCCGTGCTGGCCCGGCGCATCGCCCCGGCCCTGCCCGGCCTCGATCCGGCCATGGCCTACACCGCCGGGCTGCTCCACGACGTGGGCAAGATCGGC